>DBZV01000020.1:12920-29044 GCA_002311865.1 Dehalococcoidia bacterium UBA1151 | reverse complement strand
CATACGAGTTGCAACTCCGGCTGCTTGAGGCTCGGCACCGAGAAGAAATCCCGGACACGCTACTGCTTCTTGAGCACCCGCACGTTTTCACGCTGGGTCGTCGAGGCGTGCAAGATGACGTACTGGCTGCCGAGTCCGAGTTAATGTCACTAAATGCAGAAGTGATTGAGACCGACCGGGGCGGGCAGACCACGTATCACGGTCCCGGCCAGCTTGTGGCCTATCCGATTCTCAATTTGCGTGCCCTTCGCATGGGGCCGATCGCTTATGTCCGAACACTTGAGGAAGTAGTGATCAACTTGCTGACCGGGATGGATGTTGAGGCGCACCGAGTCACCGGGAAAACCGGTGTGTGGACACACGGCTCGTTGCGACCGGACCTTGCACCGCCGCTGGAAGTGGAGTCGAAAATCGCGGCGATCGGCGTGAGGGTGAGCCGCGGCACATCGATGCACGGCGTCGCGGTAAATCTCAGCACTGACCTCTCGTACTTCGGCAAGATAGTGCCGTGCGGCATGCCGGATGTAACGATGACTTCTGTGACTTCTGTGACTTCGACCAGCGGTGAGACGCCGAGTATCGAGGAGATATCGAAACGGTTCGCTGAGTCGCTCGCCAGCGTTCTGGGGTCACGGCTTGAGGCCGTATCGCCAGATGCCATCGCCGCCTGAACGCACGCGTCCTAGGCCGCTGCTACCGTGCGTCCAACCGGGAGAGTATTATCTGTGCTTCAAGAACGATGAGGCGCGTGGCTAACGAATAGCGACTTGCATTTGACAGAGGAGATGATCGTGGTCAGTTCAGACTGGGGTGACATTTACCGGGAGATAGGCGCAACTCCTGTGATCAACGCACTTGGCAGCGTCACGTTGCTGGGGGGCTCGACTCCGGTCCCTGAAGTCCAGGCAGCGATGGATCGCGCTGATAGCGCGTATATTCCGCTGATCGAGCTGCAAGAGCATGCCGGAAAAGCGATCGCCGACATGGTGGATGTACCTGCGGCGTACATCACGTCTGGAGCGGGATCAGCACTGACGCTGGCTACGGCCGCGCTCATGGCCGGCGAGGATGACGACAAGATCCAGCAACTACCAGACACCACCGGCATGAAGAACGAGATCCTGATTCAGCGCCGTCAGCGTTACTGGTACGATCGATGTCTGGAACTTGCCGGCGCGAAGCTGGTTGAGTACGGCAGCGACGATGGAACCACGCGCGAAGACCTTGAGAATGCCATCGGCCCTAATACCCTCGCGGCACACTTCTACATGACGGAGCAATTTCCGGACGAGAACATCCTCCAACTCGAAGATGTAATCGAGATCGCCCACGCCAACGACACGCCGGTGACTGTGGATGCGGCCGGGCAGATCTTTCCGTTGGAGAACTTCGGCAAGTACGTGCGCATGGGCGCCGATTTCCAGTGCATCGCGGCGAAATACCTTGGATCGGCTCAGTCGACCGGGCTCGCGCTGGGCACGCAAGGGATGATCGACGCCCTGGCCAAGCAGTCGTTCGTGGGCTACGAGAGCCGTCGAATCCGAGGCATTGGCCGACCGCATAAGATCGACCGCCAGGAGATGATGGGTGTTGTAGCGGCTGTCCGCCGGTGGTTCACCATGGATCACGAGACGCGGCTGGCCGAGGTTGAACAGCAGTGTCAGATCATGTTGAAGCCGCTCCAGGGCGTTGCTGGCGTCTCAGCGAAGTTGCTGAGTAACACCATCGGGCATCAGCCGTTCGGCGTCGAGTTCACCGTCGATAAGAGCGTAACCGGCCACAGTTCAGATGAACTGGTCGATATCCTCAAAGACGGCGACCCCAGAATCTGGACCAGAACAGTCGTGCCAAACGGTGCAATCACGCTTCACGCATTCGGGCTAAACCCCGGGGAAGCGGAGTTGGTTGGTGAGACCATTGCTGACGTGCTTTCTTAGCGCGAAATACATCGAAACGATGGCCGCCGGGTAGTACCGGCGGCCTTTTTCGTTGTGTGCGTTTGTCGGTTGTTATCGCGGGACCGGGCAACCATGGGGGGTTGCCCCTACGCCGATAGTAGCGACATGTCTCGGCAATATCGTCCACGCTCCATCCGTCAGAATTGTCATCCTGGCTGGCTTCGCGGCCGGGATCTCATTGTCGTGAGCTGCAAGGCGGGCATAGCCTGGATCGTCGCTTTATTGATCGTGGCCGTTGTGCATCGCTGAGATCCCGCGGGCCGAAGCGGCCGCAGGATGACAATGTGTGTGGTCCGGGGTGCACATTGGTTTTCCCGAGCCTGTCGAATGGCGGTTACTTGGCGGTTGTGTCGACCCTCGTCGTGGACCCGGGCAACCACGGGGGTTGCCGCTACTCTTCCTCCCAGATGGCGTGGACGCGGTTCAGGTACCGGTCCGCTTCTTCGTCTGAGATGAAGGCCATCAGGAAGCCGTTCTCGATAACTTCCAGCAGATCATTTTTGGCCCAACCGGTCTCCCACAGAGATAGGTACTCACCAACCAGGTCCACGCCGAAGAATGTGGGGTAGTCCGAGCCGAGAATCACGGTTACGCCGGCGTCAAACAGGTCATGAATCGGATGGTTGGCCAGGGTTGGGTACATGCCCGTTGCGACATTCGCGCTGGGGCAGATTTCCAGTGCGATCGCATCGTCGGCCAGCAGGTCGATCAGTTGTGGATCATCAACGGCGCGAATTCCGTGCCCAATCCTATCCACGCCAAGCTCATTCACCACGTGCCAGATCGAGTCTGAGCCCAGCAACTCACCGGCATGGATGGTGGTCCGCAGATCGGCGTTTTGCGCCATTCTGAACATGTCTGCGAACGGGCGGGGAGGGAAGTCGCGCTCCCGACCGCTGAGCGAAATGCCGGCCAGCGTCTCAAATCGGGCGTCGATCAATCGTTCGACCAGCCCCTGTGCGCTATCGGGTCCAAAATCCCTGCCGGGGTCGGCAAGCCACCTGACTCCTAGCGGGGCAGATTTGGATATCGAATCGAGCCTGTCCCCCACCTCCACCATGCTGGCGTCCAGGCGGCTGAACCTTTCCAGATCGAACGTTAACTCAGCATATGCAATATTCTGCCGCCCCAGGTTTTCGATTGCGGCTGCCGCCACCAGGGCAACATCGTCAAGTTCGCGAAC
This sequence comes from Dehalococcoidia bacterium UBA1151, assembly GCA_002311865.1. Taxonomy (GTDB): domain Bacteria; phylum Chloroflexota; class Dehalococcoidia; order Lucifugimonadales; family Lucifugimonadaceae; genus UBA1151. The sequence continues at coordinate 25,903 of DBZV01000020.1, read as the reverse complement.
GAATGAGTTCAGTACTCCAACGGTCACTGAAAACTGCTCCATATCCTCGAACTGGAACAGATCGGGCGATCGGAGCGCGTTCAGGTCGCCATCAAGCAGAGGTTGGAGCACCGGGAACCTCTTCATCGCCTGCGCGTCCCAGGCGCCAATCAGATCGGGTGACCAGGAGCGGTATTTATCCAGCAGTTGAACAAACACCGGAGCCGTCATGGTGCCGGCCAGGTGGATGTGCAGTTCAGCCTTCGGAACTCTTACGATCAGGTCTTCTACGCTGCCGGTCTCGTAGTTCGGCGCCGGTGCATCGTGGAGGTGTTCGTCACTTACACCGCCAGCCAATGATGGCACGTTGATCACTTCAGGGAGCACCGCATCTTCACCGCGCTCGGCCTCTACATATGCCTGGACCTCATCGAGCAGACTTTCGATTGTCTCCTCGTCGGTGAATGCCGCAGCGAAACCGTTTTCGACTAGCTCAAGAAGCTCGTCTTCGGTCCATCCCAGGCGGTGGAGTTTTACGAATTCCTCGTTCAATTCTGATCCGAAGAATGAAGGGTCGTCGGAGTTCAGCGTTACGGGAACGCCTGCTTCGTAGAGCTCGCGGATTGGGTGGTGGGCGATGTCTCTGAAGATTCCGGTTACCACGTTGGAAGTGGGACAGATCTCCAGCGGAATGCCCTCCTCAGCCAGGTAGCCAACGAGACGTGGATCTTCGATCGCGCGAACGCCGTGGCCGACGCGCTCCACGTTCAGATCGTTGATAGCGCTCCAGACGCTGTGCGGACCATCGGCCTCACCGGCGTGGCAGGAGAGTCTTAATCCGTGCTCAGCCGCCAGCCGGAACGCCTCGGCATATTCTGCGTGAGGAAACTGCTTCTCCGGGCCACCCATCGTCACACCCACCAGAGATGTGAAATCGGCCGCCACGAGTTCTTTGACAACGCGGCTGGATTCTTCGGGCCCTAGAAAGCAGGGCAGCCCGGCGATCCACTGGACAGTAATTGGCGCATTCTTGGCAACGTCATCAAGCACAGGGCCAAGATCGCCCGGACTGTACTTGATGATCTTGTGACCACCAAAGAGCACATCAAGCTCAACGTATCGGACGTTCTGGGCAACCAGCTTAGCGATTGCGGCCCGCGCAAGAAGGGCGATGTCTTCCGCGTCGCGCACGTAACAGTTCGTCAATGAGTAGACATCAAGAAACCCATCGAAGTCGGTGAAATCGAGGAAATCCTCGAAAGAGGTTGCGCCGCTGCCGGTCCGCAGGAAGTTCTCCAGCACCGGGTGCTTGCTAATGTTTTGGTAGCGCTGGGAGTCCAGATATGGCTCTTCGCCCGCTGATCTGTACTTCTCGTACAGCGGGAAGAATGCCTCGGTGCTCAAAGTGCCGCCAAGATGCAGATGAAGCTCAGCCTTCGGTATCCCACGGAGCAATCCAACGGTGTCTTTCAACTGAATAATCCCTGCGAGGTGGTTGGTGGTGGTAGCTTGAAGTTTGAATGATTCTATTGGTCGCTGCCCATCAGCGTTTTCTGTAACTGAAAGAGTTCAATAATTCCAATGCCTGCGAGTCAGATTACCCACCTTGAGTGCAGCAAATGCGGCGAAGAGTTTGACCACCACGATGCGCACCGAACCTGCACGGCCTGCGGAAAGGTCCTGTTCGCAAGATACGACCTGGACCGAGCCGCGGAGACTATGACGAAGGAATCGCTGGTCGGTCGGCGATCAGATATGTGGCGATACCGAGAGCTCATGCCGGTAATTGACGATGCGAACATCATCACGCTTGGCGAGGGCTTCACGCCGATATTTCAAGCAAAACGGCTTGGCGCCACGATTGGCCTCACGAATTTGCTGATCAAGGATGAGGGTCTGAACCCCACCGGGTCATTTAAGGCACGGGGGCTATCTGCCGCTGTAAGCAAGGCCAAAGAGTTTGGGAAGACTGCGCTCACCATGCCGTCCGCTGGCAACGCTGCGGGGGCGATGGCCGCCTACGCCGCGGTGGCGGGGATGGAAGCCAACGTCTTCATGCCCAGAGATGCGCCAATGGCTAACCAGAACGAGTGCATCGCATACGGCGCGCGGCTGGAACTGGTCGACGGCTTCATCACGGACGCGGGCGTGCTAAGCGCGAAGGCCGCGGAAGAGCGTGATCTCTTCGATGTCTCTACGTTGCGGGAGCCGTATCGCGTCGAAGGCAAGAAGACGATGGGGCTGGAGATTGCGGAGCAGCTTGGATGGAGTGTTCCGGACGTGATTCTGTATCCCACCGGCGGAGGTACCGGCATCGTCGGAATCTGGAAGGCGCTGGATGAGCTGGAGCACATGGGCCTGATGGGCTCTGAGCGGCCACGCATGGTGTCCGTGCAGGCAGAGGGATGCTCACCAATCGTGAACGCGTTCGAGTCTGGCGCTGATCATGCCGAGCCCATCGAGAATCCCCACACGCTGGCGGCAGGTATGAGAGTGCCATCTGCGATAGGCGACTACCTGATCCTGCAGGTCGTCCGTGAGAGTGGCGGCACCGCGATTCGGGTCTCCGACGATGAGATCCTCGATAGCACTGCCGAGATGGCGCGCCACGAAGGAATATTCCCCGCGCCCGAAGGCGGCGCGATCTGGGCCGCGACGAAGAAGCTGGTGGATCAGGGGACGATTGGGCGCGATGAACGTGTGTTGCTGATCAACACAGGATCCGCGCTGAAGTACATGGACGTTTTGGGGCCTATATTCGAGGCCTCTGCCAGGCGGGAATAAATAAATAGCAGCAATTACGCTGGCTCAGTCATCCGCCAAATTTGTTATCCTGGGCGGCTCTGCGACCGGGATCTCAGCCTCGCACAGTGCGACGTGAAATTAACCAATTTCGCAGATTATTGGAATCTGGTCGGCGTATCCGGCTGAGATCCCGTGGTCCGAAGCGGCCACAGGATGACAATGTTCGCGGGTGGTCGTTCGGGTGGGCAGAGGTCACTCGTACCCCGCGCACTAAACCGTGTGGGAGATCTGGCCTTCTTCGTGCGGGTACTTTCGCTCGTATTCGGCTCGCAGCATTCCCATGATCACGGAGTCGAATCGCGCGCCGTGATGGGGACGGCTCTTTCTGAGTGTGCCTTCGTGAATAAACCCAATATGCTCAAACATATTACGAGCGTGCTTGTTGTACTCCGGAACGTCCACCCATGCGCGGTAGAGATCAAGCTGGTTGAATATGTGATCCAGCAGAGCAAGCGTTGACGCTGTGCCAAATCCACTGTGCCAGAGATCTTTTCTACCGATGAGTATCGAGAGCTGGGCATCGCCAAGGGGCTCGTCAATGGCCAGTTGAGCTTCACCAATGTGCTCGTTGGAAGCGGAGTAGATCGAGAAGATGTCTCGGTGCGGCTCGTGATGCGGGTCGTGGAAAACCTCATCCCACTCGGCCTCTGTCGCATCGATCATCTTGGAGGGCTCGTATCCAAGATGCGCTGGCTCGCCGTACGTATAGCGGCCAAACCAGTTTTCCTGGATTTCAGTATCTTCAAGCCATTCGGCGATCTTAATGACGTCGTCGCGTGTAACTGCTCGGAGTTCAATGTTTGGCAGCATCTATCACCTCACTGTGTTGGAGTTTCGGTCACATGGCTGTCGGTCGGATGACCCGTTATTAGCGAATGTATTTTGAGTCCACGGATGTTTGAGTATAGGGGAGTGGATTTCAGGCAACAACGTGAACCCGTCAGGACTACCCATTCTCGACTGTTTTTGACCGCATGAAGAAGCTCTGGTAGCGTCGCGATATCACAGTAAGGTTGTGTGAGTGAAGGAGACTGGTTTGGCAGAAGGAAAAGTACAGGCGGAAATCGTCTACTGCGTGCCGTGAGGCTACCACAACGTGGCTAGCTGGATGCTATCCGAACTATTTACGGCCGGCGGTTCTGAAGTGAACGTAAACGTAAGAGGCGGCGGTGGTGGTGTATTTCAGGTCATTCTTGACGGAGTAATCGTCTTTGACAAGGCTGATCTGGCAGAAAATGGGCGAACCCCGGACCTGGTTAGAGCTAAGGAAATCAAAGCCCAAGTTAAGAACATGATTGAGGATAAGACCGCTGCAACAGTAGGGGGCTAAACGATGTAAGAGGGTGGGGCAAGCCCCACGGCTACCGACCCGAAAACTTTAAAAGTGCGCACCACACTGGTGCGCACTTTTCGTTTAACTGCTTGCTTTTATCCCTCGCGGGCGCTCCGTAGCCCATACAATCGGTAGTCGCAAATACGAAATCAAAAAAATTCAGGCATTCTCAAACAATCACCAGACAAGGATCGACAGATGAAAGCAGCAGTTCTTTACGAAGTAAACCAGCCTCTAGCGATTGAAGAGCTTGATCTGGATGATCCGGGATTTGGCGAAGTTCTGATTCGCATGGGTTCCGCCGGTATCTGCGCCAGTGATCATCACATCATGACGGGATCAGCCGCATTTCCGATGCCGATCGTGCTTGGTCACGAGGGTGCAGGCACGGTTCAAGAGATCGGACCGGGTGTAACCAGGGTGAAGCCGGGCGATCGATGCGTTATCTCTTTCATCTCACCGTGCGGACACTGCACTCCCTGCAATACCGGCCAGCCACAACTGTGTGATACCCATCGCCAGGTCAACTCGCTCATGTTTGACGGCACCGCGCGCCTGCACAAGGATGGCAAAGACATCTTCCAGATGCAAAAGGTTGGCGTGTTTGGTGAGCATGCTGTGATTCCCGAGGCTGCATGCAGCCCGATGCCGGATGACGTTCCCATGGAAGTTGCCGCGCTAATTGGCTGCTCCGTTACAACCGGGGTTGGCGGCGTTATCAACCAGCCCAACATCAAGACCGGCGGCACGGTAGTGGTCATCGGACTCGGTGGGGTGGGACTGAACGCACTCCAGGGCGCCAAGCTCCTTAACTCCCGACAGATCATCGCGGTGGACATTCACGATCACAAGCTGGAGTTTGCGTACAGGTTTGGCGCAACACACGTTGTGAACTCCCGTTCTGAAGACGCAGTTGAGAAGATCATGGAGATCACAGGCGGAGAGGGAGTGGACTTCGCGTTCGACACGTTCGGAGCGCAGGTCACTACCGGTCAGGCGATCGACAGCATCAAGAAGGGCGGCACGGCGGTCATCATTGGTCTCGCGCCAACGGGTGAGACGGTGCCGCTGAACCTTGTGGACCTTGTGCGGCTCCAGAAGCGCGTGGTGGGAAGCTACTATGGGTCGGCCAGCCCGCACGAAACTTTCAACAAGCTCATCACCTTCTACCAGCAGGGGAAGATCGATATTGATGGCCTGATCACCCGCCGGTACGAACTTGAACAGATCAACGAGGCATTTGACGCTTTGGAGCGTGGGGAAGACGGGCGAGGAGTCATCGTTTTCGACTGATGACGTTCGATTTCCGCTGGCGTATTACCGGTGGGAAAATTCTCGTATCAATTGCGATTGTGGAATATTTCACTTGTGACTGATTTCACCCGATGATAAAGTCGTTTTCAGCCTTGAAATCACGTTGTGGAGCAGCATGGTAGAGGACTATTTCAGGCAGTACGGACTGTTGACAGTTTTTGCTGCTATTGCCGTTACGGTGCCAGTGAGCATGTTGCTCATGTCATGGACGGCAACCAAGATAAAAGTTCGGCCCCATAGGCCAACGCCGGTAAAGCTGGAAACGTACGAATGCGGATTCGGCCCCGTCGGTGGCAAATGGACGTTCAACGCTAGGTACTACACCTTCGCGTTGCTCTTCGTGATATTCGACGTCGAAACAGTATTCCTCTACCCGTGGGCCAGCCAGTTTGGTGTGCTTTCTACGCAGTTTGGCGTGTTCGCGCTGCTTGAAGTGGCCGTATTTGGCATCATCCTCGGCATCGGCTGGGGCTACGCATGGCGCAAGCGCGCACTGGAGTGGATTTAGCTAATGACATCTGCCAAATTCGGCCCCACGCCGGTACCCATTATCCCTCTCCCAACCGAGCCGCTCTGGGATAAGACGCTTGGGATGGATCGCGAAGAAGGCGCTATCGTCTCCAACATGAAGGCCACCCGGCTTTCCCCGTATCCAGACCCGGTGCTGGAAGTTCCAGACGAGTTGAGCCGGAACCTGCTGATAACGTCCCTAGACACGCTCCTAAACTGGGGGCGGAAATCCTCCGTATTCCCAATGGCGTTTGGCCTTGCCTGCTGTTCGTTTGAAATGATCGGTTCAGCGATGGCACGTTTCGATATTTCACGCTTTGGCATGGAGGCGTTCCGCGCAAGCCCGCGTCAGGCTGACCTGATGATCGTTGCCGGAACCGTTACGTGGAAGATGGCCCCGGTACTTCGCAAGCTGTACGACCAGATGGCAGAACCCAAGTGGGTGATCTCAATGGGCGTCTGCGCAACATCTGGGGGCCCCTACTTTGAGTCGTATTCGGTAGTACCCGGAGTGAACCGCATAGTACCGGTTGATGTCTACGTACCCGGCTGTCCGCCGAGGCCAGATGCACTGCTCTACGGCATCATGCAACTGCACGAGAAGATCAAGCGATATTCCTTGAATGGAACCGTGGCGGGGCAAGAGTGAACGTCACGGTGGCAGGCCAGGAATGAACGTGGCCATGAGTGGCTCCGAGCTGGCCGACGCGATCCGAGAGATCGACAGCGAAGCTGTTACTGATCAATCAGACGATGCCGTTTGGATAACGGCTGAAAGCTGGCCTGATGTAGCCGCAAGCCTTCGTGACTCAGAAGCACTGAGTTTCGAGATGCTATCGCTCCTGACGACCGTCGATTATATCGATCATTTTGAGGTTATTTACCACCTGTTATCGCTCTCCAAAAACCGCACCGGTGTGGTGAAGATTCGGTGTGGTGAGGGCAGAATTGATCCAACGGTTCCTACCGCGATCAACGTCTGGCGCGGCGCAGACCTACAGGAGAGGGAAGCGTACGACCTGATGGGCGTCAAATTTGAGGGTCACCCCAATATGAAGCGTTTGATGCTGTGGGAAGGCTTTGAGGGCCATCCGCTGCGGAAGGACTATCTGAGGTAGGGCGAAAGCAACACACAGATGACGCTTAAATCTGAGCCGGTAATCGTAAACGTAGGCCCGCAACATCCGTCGACTCACGGCGTGATGCGGCTACGCGTCGCGTTCGACGGCGAGCTGGTCACCGATGCCGAGATGATCATCGGCTATCTTCACCGTGGCAGCGAGAAGTTGGCGGAAGAGCGGACGTTCACGCAGGTGGTGACGCTGACCGACCGCATGGACTATGTGGCGGCAATGACGAACAACCAGGCCTACATTCTGGCGGTGGAGAAGCTGGCCGGAATCGAGCCGACTCCGCGTGGTGTCTGGCTCCGAATGATCTCAGCGGAGTTGCAACGAATAGCCAGTCACCTGATCGCCATCGGGTTCCTGATGCAGGACCTGGGAGCTATGGGCACTCCGCTCATGTACACCATGCGCGAACGGGAAGACATAATGGATATGTTCGAACTCATGTGTGGTGCCCGTATTACCAATAGCTACCACCGGCCCAGCGGCGTGTTCCAGGACGCTCCCCCCGAGTTGTGGCCTCGCCTAGAGGCGTTCCTGGTTGAGATGCCCGGAAGGATTGACGAGTACGAGCAGCTAATCTCTGGCAACGAGATCATTCTTTCCCGTATGCGTGGTATTGGAATCATTTCGCCAGAGGATATGATCAACGCGTCGATCACTGGCCCCATGTTGCGAGCGGGCGGCGTGGACTGGGATATTCGTCATCAACAGCCGTATGAGTACTATGATCGAGTCGAGTTTGATCGGCCGATCATGGACGAGAGCGACAACTACGCTCGGTACCTGGTCCGCGTGTATGAGATGCGGGAGTCGCTCAAGATTCTGCGACAGTGCATCGATCAGATTGAGCCTGGACCGGCGCGCGACCCGGAGGTTCCATTCGTCATTCGGCCTCCGAAGGGCGACGCTTACGTGCCTATCGAAGGCCCGAAGGGAGAGCTCGGCTTCTATCTTGTGAGCGATGGCGGGATATCCCCTTATCGCTGCAAGGTGCGTCCTCCATCGCTATTAAACTTGACGCTGCTGCGTGAGATGGTCATTGGGCTGCCAATGGCCGCGATGATCGTTACGTTTGGCACCGTGGATATCAACATGGGGGAGGTAGACCGCTAGTTGGGTACTAACTTCCTGGACAACTCATTCTTCCGGAATATCTACTGCAACCTGTCGAAAAGCGACGATATTCGCTGCTCGGGCGGGGGCTGGCTTGGTGATGGCATACTGCCAGCCGGGTTCGAGTGGCTTGCATTCCTGATCACCGCAGTTGTGATGGCAATGGTGCTCATCAATCTGGTGCTGGGTTCGGTGCTCATCTTTATCTGGGCTGAGCGAAGGTTGCTTGGCCGCTTCCAGAGCCGCAGCGGACCGAATCGCTGGGGGCCGTACGGAACACTTACGCCGGTTGCTGACGCCATAAAAACAATGTTTAAGGAAGACATCGTTCCGACCGCCGCAGATCGATGGGTTTTCAACGCCGCGCCAATCGTCATGATGGTGCCAGCGACGATGGTACTTGCCGTGATTCCGTGGGGCACCGGCACATTCCTTGCTGATCTGAACATCGGTATTCTCTTCATCATCGCCATCACATCGCTATCCACCTTTGCAATCGTGATGGCAGGGTGGGGATCGCAGAACCGTTATGCGATGTTCGGCGCCATGCGCGCCGTCGCAATGCTGATCAGCTATGAGATTCCGATGGCGTTATCGCTACTCGGCGTCCTGATGCTGGCTGGCTCCCTCTCGCTGGTTTCGGTGGTAAACGCTCAGGACGTGCCATTCATCCTTGTTCAGCCGCTGGGATTCCTGGTCTTCTTCATCGCCTCAATAGCTGAGATCAACCGTGCACCATTCGATGTTGCGGAGGCCGAGTCTGAACTTGGTGCGGGGTACCACAGTGACTACTCCGGCATGAAGTTTGGCCTGTTCCTGAACGCAGAGTTCATGGCAACCATCCTGAGCGCTGCAGTGATCGTGGCGGTGTTCCTGTCAGGCGGGCGCGGTTGGAGCTTTATCCCGTCGCAGGGCTGGTTCATTATCAAGATGATTCCAGTGCTCTTCTTTATCGTCTGGACCCGGGCCGCCTGGCCGCGTATGCGGATCGACCAGATACTTACATTTGCGTGGAAGGGCCTCATCATTCTGGCTTTCATCAACGTGGCGGTCAGCGCGATTCTCTCTTTCGTCTGGCCGGATCCGACCATGCGTGAGTTGTGGTTCATGGTCGCAATCAACTTCGGCGTGCTAATTGTGTCGGTCATGGCTGTCGGCGCATGGTTTGGCCCGCAAGGCGCAAGTGCTCCAAACATGTCTCATGGTGATGCTCTGCCGCGACCTCGGCCCGCCGGACAGCCCTCTGGAGGTGATTCATGATCGGTCTGGGACTGCTCAATGGCCTCATAGTCACGATGAAGGCCGCGATTCGCGGCCCGGTAACGGTGCAGTACCCCGACCGCCGTGTCGGTCTGCTTGGCGCCGCCCGAGAACTGGGGATGTCGCCCTTCCAGTTCCTGGTGAAACGACCAAAGGATGCCGTCAAGGCTGCCGCCGGATTTGCGACTGTTGAAGATAAAATCGCCCAGGGACCTCGCTTCAGAGGCCAGGACTTCAACTGGTATGAAGATCGATGCACTGGCTGTGCAAGCTGCGCGAAATTCTGTCCGCTGGGAATTATCGAGATTGTGACCAGCCCTTCCGACACCCTGAAATCTCAGGGCGAGGTCTACAACATCGATGTCTTTGATATCGACATTGGCCGCTGCATGTTCTGCGGTATCTGCGTTGAGGTTTGCCCTTACGACGCCCTCCATATGGGCAGCGGGTTTGAGCTTGGCACATATGAACGCAAAGATCTCGTAATCTCAGTTGACGCGCTGAGAACCAAGAAAAACACACCGAGTACATGGTTCCGACCCCAGCTAGAAGAAACCGCATACAACCCTCACAGTGGGGAATCCCGTCCCTGGACTGAGGTTGGCCGGCACGAGCAGCCCACTGATGAGGAGCTCAACGAACGCTGGGTTGACGAGCGATGAACGGTATCGAGGGATCAAGCGTCACCGACGCTGCATTCTGGATCATCTCGGCCGTCGCAATCGCTGCTTCAATCATGGTGGTAACGCTCCGGGATATTTTCCGCGCGGCGCTCTTCCTTGCGCTGTCTTTCATGGCTGTGGCCGGGCTCTTCGTTCTGCTGCGGGCAGAGTTCCTGGCGGTGGTGCAGGTGNNGTGCATGTTCTGCGGTCTGTGCGTAGAGGCTTGCCCCTACGACGCTCTGTTCATGGGCAGCGGTTTCGAGCAGGGCCAGTACTCACGAAAAGAGATGGTGATCGGCATCGATCAACTGCGCCAGGCCGAAAAACATCCCAGCACTTTTTTCCGGCCCCAGTTGGAATCCGCCGGATATAACCCCCATCAAGGCCAGCCGCTGCACTGGAAGGACGTAGGGCGGGAGTCCTGGCGTTGGCACCAGCAGGAAAAGGCCGGGATGCGCCTGGAGTCGGCGCCGGGCTCCGGAAACTTAGATTCAATCGAGGCCGTGGACGACCTCAACTCACCTGACCTTGGTGGAACCGCCGAAGCCTCCGGCGCCTCAGAGCAAACCCCGTAGATGTTGTTTCAGGACATCGTATTCTGGGTCCTGTCCGTGCTGGCCATCGGCGCGTCCTTGGGTGTGGTCCTAGTCAAAGACCTGTTCCGGGCCGCTTTGCTGTTGGTGGTGGTGTTTATCGCCGTGGCCGGCTTCTTTGTGCTGCTGAGCGCCGAGTTCCTGGCGGTGGTGCAGGTGCTGGTATACGTGGGTGCGATCTCAATCCTGATTGTGTTCGCGATCGTGCTGGTTCGAGACATCCCGGGTGGCGGGAAAGATAACCACCTCAAAGTGGTTGCAGCCACGGTTGCCGCGCTGCTGGGTGCTCTCGCCATCTTCGTTGCGTTCAACTCAGATTTCACAGATCTCGATGCCCTTGAGGCCTCCAACGCAGACGTTGCTGCCGCGCTGACCGGAACGTACAACCTGGACGCTACAGAAGCGGTGGGCGATGAGTTTGAGGACCAGTACGCGGTTGCACCTCCTGAAGGCGAAGACGGGACACAGATCGGCATCTTCTCCAACAGCACCGGCGCAATCGGCGGGCTGTTTATTCGAGATTTCGTGTTGCCGTTTGAGGCGGTTTCCGTGTTGCTGCTGGCGGCAATGATTGGCGCGCTCGCGTTGCTCAGGCAGCGGGAGGAGGATTCTTGACGCTCGAGAACGTCCTCCTTGTTAGCGCGATTCTCTTCGCTATTGGACTCTACGGTGCCCTCGCCAAGAGCAACGCGATCATGGTCCTGATGTCTATCGAGATCATGTTCAACGCCGTGAATGTTGCGGCAATAGCATTTTCCCGATTTACCGTTCCCGCTGGGCTCACCGACACACCGGTTGTCGTCACACAGCAGGCCGTGCAGCGAGCACTGACGGGGCAGATGCTGTCCGTATTCGTCATCACCGCGGCCGCGGCGGAAATCGCGTTGGGACTAGCGCTGGTGATTGTGGTCTACAGGCGTCGGGACACCGTGGACGTCACAGACCTGACTGAGATGAGCGGTTAATGGCTTTGTCCCAAATCACATTTCTGAATGGCCTGCCATTGAGTCCCAGCGTGGAACGACCATATGTGGGCTGATTACCGGAAGGCGCCGAACCTTCAGGTTGCGGAGATGTGGAAGAACCTGCTTGAAGCCGAAGGCCTCCCCACGAAGATCATCCCGGAGAGTGACATTCTGGATTGGGCGGAACGCGTCCCTTTCAGGATCCTTGTGCCGGTAGGCCGCGAGCACGTGGCAGATGAGATCTTGAGGAAGCTGTAAGTGATCAACGAAACGGGCGCATGGCTCATCATCGGCTTTCCTCTGATCTCGTTCGTGATCGCGGGCGGCGTCATACGGCCGTTCTTTAATCAGTACGCCTTCCTCGCCGGGTATCTGACGATTCTGTCCATTGGCGCGTCCCTGGTTCTCTCGATATTCGCCTTCGCTGCGGTGGCAGACAAAGGCGGGAATGTCCCCTTCGATTCGCACGAGTGGCTCTCGTTCCCCGGGCTGACGATTCCGTTTGGGATCCTGCTGGACCCACTCACGGCGGTGATGCTGATCACGGTCGCGGGAGTGAGCCTTCTCGTTCAGATCTACTCATACGGTTACATGCAAGGCGATAAGGGCTTCACCAGGTATTACGCCTACATGTCGCTTTTCACCGCCTCCATGCTGGGATTGGTTCTCAGCAGGGGTGTGATCCAGTTGTATGCCTTCTGGGAGCTGGTCGGCCTGTCGTCCTACCTTCTAATCGGGTTCTGGTACACCCGCCCGGCCGCCGCTGCGGCTGCGAAGAAAGCATTCCTGATGACGAGGTTTGGCGACTTCGCATTCCTGGTAGCGATTCTGTACCTCTTCACCCAGGGCGATGATTTACTCGATATCCCTCACCTTTACGAAGCTATCGCGATGGGCGCAATCGGTGCGACCGCGGCAACATGGATTGCCCTTGGCTTCTTTGCAGGCGCAGTTGGTAAGTCGGCACAGTTCCCGCTTAACACTTGGCTACCTGACGCAATGGAGGGCCCAACGCCCGTCAGCGCGCTGGTGCACTCGGCGACGATGGTTGCGGCTGGTGTATTCCTGGTGGGCCGGTTCTTCCCGTTGTTTGAACTCAGCAACGAGGCGATGAATACTGTGGCACTGATCGGTGGCTTCACGGCGGTGTTTGCAGCATCGATGGCGCTGGTGGCGAACGACATTAAGCGTGTATTCGCGTTCTCTACGGTTAGCCAGCTGGGCTACATGTTCTTCGCGCTTGGAATTGGCGCTTATGTTGCGGCATTCTTCCATCTGTTCGTTCACGCCTGGTTCAAGACGCTGCTATTCATGAGCGC
>DBZV01000020.1:9679-12741 GCA_002311865.1 Dehalococcoidia bacterium UBA1151 | reverse complement strand
CCCACGCCGCTGAGGTCGACACCCTCGTTGGTTGGATAGTTCTGGTGTTGGGACTCATGGCGGCGTTCATGACGGCGTTCTACATGTTCCGAGTCATCTTCATGGTCTATCACGGCAAGTTCCGTGGTGGTGTAGATAAAGAGAACGAAGACCTGCGCGCTGCTGGTGAGGAGATCGACGAAGCTCACTCCACTGCGCGCGTTCACCTGGTGGAGTCGCCGTGGACCATGGTCATGCCGCTGGTAATCCTGGCTGCGGCAGCTATCCTCGCCGGGTATCTCACCAATCCCACGGCTGGATACGGAATCGTTGACTCGCACTCGTTCGGTCACTTTGTGACAGAGAACCAAGAGGTATTTGAGACCGAAGCGGCAGTGGAGCACGCTGGCGCCGCGGCGAAGTTCAACTACGGAATCGCGATCCTGAGCACGCTGGTGGCGCTGAGCGGAATCGCGCTCGCGTTCGCCATGTACCAGGCGAAGGTGATCTCTCCCGCAAATCTCACTGCGCGCTTCAAACCCGTGCACCGAATTCTGATCAACAAGTACTACATGGACGAGTTGTACGAAGGCATCATCGTCAAGAAGATTTTTTATGAGCGATTCGCAAAGCGTCTGGCGTCGTTTGACGGCACAATCGTGGATGGCGTCAGCGTTCAACTTGCCTCGTGGACGCGGCGGTTTAGCGGTGTGCTGGGCTTCATACAGGATGGCCAACTTCAGACGTACGGAGCGGTAGCTTCGGGGGGTGCTGTGGTGGTTATCGCGGTGTTCCTCTTCTGGACTTAGTTGATGGCACGGAGACGAGATTTGAATTTTGACGGAAACGGCGTGAACGGAGCGGAGGCCTGATGTTCTCCGGCTACCTCACGGTTGCTGTTTTCCTGCCGATCGCGACGGCGCTGCTGATTGCGGTAATGCCGCGGCGCGACCACTGGATTCGATGGACCGCCATTGGCGCCACGGTAGTGGAACTGGCACTCACGATCACCATCTTCGTCCGGTACGAGATCGATAAGGGTGGTGTGCAGTTCGTCGATCTGTTTGGCGACTGGATTCCAATTGAAGGCTTCGACGCCCGCTACCTGCTTGGTGTCGATGGCCTGAGTGCTCCGCTGGTACTCCTGACGGGAATCCTGGGAGCTGCTGCTGCGTTCGCATCGTGGCGGGTCAAACACCGCGTCCGTGAGTACTTCATCTGGCTGCTGATCCTACAGGCGTCAGTGATGGGCGTGTTCGTCTCGCTCGACCTGCTGCTGTTCTTCATTTTCTGGGAGATTGAACTCATTCCAATGTTCATGCTGATCTCGGGGTGGGGCACTGGGCGGCCGCGCTACTCAGCCATGAAGTTCGTGATCTTCACACTGGGTGGCAGCGCGTTCATGTTCGTGGGGATACTGGCATTGTTCATGTCCGGCCAGATTTCTACGTTTGCAATGGTCTCCATCCCCGAAGAGGGCATCGTTGGCATACCGGAGAAGATGGCGCTGGCGAGCGGACTGATCGTGCCAACAGCACTGATATTTACGCTCTTCCTGATCGCATTTGCAGTGAAACTTCCAGTTTGGCCGGTGCATACGTGGTTGCCGGACGCTCACACGGACGCTCCAACCGCGGTCTCTGTGATGCTGGCCGGGGTGCTGCTGAAGATGGGTGGCTACGGCCTCATCCGCATCTCAACCGGCTTCTTCATGGAGAGTCCAGACTTTCAGATCGCAGACGCGGCATGGATTCTCGCGATCGGAGCGACGTTCTCAATCATCTACGGTGCGGTTCTGACGATTCGCCAGACGGACCTGAAGCGACTGATCGCGTACTCATCCGTGAGCCATATGGGCTTCGTCATGCTTGGCGTTGCCGCGGTGGCGGCCACGGGTAGCCAGACTGCCAGCGGTGGTCTCAACGGCGCCGCGCTCCAGATGTTCACGCACGGCACGATCACGGGGCTTCTATTCCTCCTGGTGGGCATGACGTACGAGCGCGCTCACACCCGGCATATCCCGGACATGGGTGGACTGGCCCCCAAGATGCCGCTGATAGCCACGGCGTTCCTGATCGCGGGGCTGGCGTCGCTCGGCCTGCCGGGGCTGAGTGGGTTCGCGGCGGAGATCACGGTATTCCTTGGCACATGGGACATCTGGCCAATCGCCACCGGCATCGCGGCATTCGGTGTGGTTTTGGCGGCTGCGTACGTTCTCTGGATGGTTCAGCGAACCTTCTTCGGCCCTCGACCCGAGCGTTTTGATGACGTTGAAGACGCCACGATGGTGGACCTCATTCCGGTAGTCGCGCTCGTAATTCCAATCGTGATCGTCGGCATCTGGCCTGCAATCATCACCGATACGTTTGCCGTTGGAATCAAGGCGACGCTGGGCTTATGAATTCCCACGATATCTATCTGATTTCTCCCCAGATTGCGATGGCCGTGCTGGCCGGTCTGATCGTGGTGATCGACCTGGTCATCAACGATAAGCGGCTCGTATCTGGTGTCGCCATTCTTGGGCTTGCCGCGCCGCTGATATTCACGCTCATCCTGTGGTTTGATGCGCCAGACGACAACGTTGGCCTGTTTGGCGCACTGGTGGTCGATAAGTTCGCTCTCTTCTTCCAGATTCTGTTCGTGGGCGTAGCCGCGCTGGTCTTCCTTGCGGCAACGAAGTACCAGGAGCGGTTCGAAGGGTTCAGGGGCGAGTTCGTGGCTCTGATGCTCTTCTCGCTTACCGGAATGATGCTGCTGGCATCAGCGCGTGAGTTGATCACGATGTACGTGGCGCTGGAGTTGACGTCGCTGCCAGCCGCCGCTCTCATCGCATGGCTGCGGGATGACCGGTCATCTGAGGCGGGGCTGAAGTTCCTGCTGATGAGCGCGCTGAGTTCTGCATTGCTGCTCTTTGGAATCGTCTTCATCTACGGCTTCACCGGCTCCACGTTCTTCTCCGAAATTGTTGCCCGAATCGCCGATATGCAGGCAACAGGGGTCATGAGTGCAGACGAGCCGTTTGGCTCCTACGCGCTTATGTTTGGCGTGGTGATGGTGATGCTTGGGCTGGCGTTCAAGTTGTC
>DBZV01000020.1:8009-9501 GCA_002311865.1 Dehalococcoidia bacterium UBA1151 | reverse complement strand
TGGATACGGGGAACCTGTTCGCCGTGCTGGCGGCCGTGACGATGACGGTGGGGAACATCGCCGCGCTCAGGCAGACGAATATCAAGCGGCTGATGGGCTACAGCACAATCGCGCAGGCCGGCTACATCATGGTTGGCGTTGCCGCAGTGGCCGCAAGTGCAGAGGGTGGTGGCAGCTCATCGGGCGGACCTCAGGGCGTGCTCTTCTTCCTGATGGGCTACGGATTTACGAACCTCGCCGTGTTCTTCGCAATCATCGCCATCACTAACCGAACCGGCAACGACATGATCTCCGGCTTGGCCGGAATGGCGAAACGCTCACCACTGTTTGCGGGCCTCATGACGATTGGACTGCTATCGCTGCTGGGATTTCCGCCAACGGTGGGTTTCATGGGCAAGGCGTTCATTTTCAGTTCCGCGGTCAACTCTGGCCTGGTATGGCTTGCAGTGGTCGGCATGGTCAACAGCGCCGCATCCGCCTACTACTACCTGCGTATCGTCAGAACGATGTACCTTGATGATGCCGAGGACGATGAGAAGATAGGCGGCGACATTCCGGTGACGCTGGCCACGGCATTGACCGCAACCGGCGTAGTGGTATTTGGTGTGGCACCATGGTTCCTGCTGAAGTTTGCAGAGGTTGCCGTGGAAGGCCTCGCAATCGGCTAACTGTCGGAATCGGCTCAATAATGTGTCTGCGAAACCGAGGTAGGTTTCAAGCCTGCCCCTACCAGCAATCAGCGAAAACCATATCCGAAGGCGAGTGAAACGGTCCAAATGCGCACTGGGATCATCCACCACGATTTCGTACTCGAGGCGAGAACCCTCGCTGAGTCTCTTATCGAGCGCTACTCCGGTGACGACGATTGGTGGAGCAGCACCGTTGAGCGTGCGTCTGATCTGGATGACAAGCTTGAAAGGACGGATCTCATCATCGCGATTGGTGGTGACGGCACAATCCTCCGAAGTGCGCACGTAGCAGCGCCGCTGGGGATCCCGATACTGGGCGTCAACCTGGGCCGAGTTGGCTTCATGTCTGAGATCGAGGCGGACGACGCTCTGGACGGTGTCGCCTGGTACCTGGAGGGAAACGCCCGTCCAGAACTGCGCACAATGATAAAAGCCCATATCGGCGATGATCCAACGCCTCACCACGCCCTCAATGACGTTGTTCTGGGCAGGGGGCAAGAGATTCGCCTCGTTGATATCGCGCTCTCGATAGACGATGTCCCGCTCACAACGTACCGCGCTGATGCGCTTGTGATTGCCACCGCCTCTGGCTCAACCGGCTACTCGCTGGCGCTTGGCGGACCGGTGATGGAGCCGGAAGAGGAGTCGTTCCTGGTCAAGCCGGTGGCGTCACACATGAGCCTCCAGGGCGGCCTGTTGATCAAGCCCGGTTCGGTTGTAGAAATGACGCTCGAGACGGACACAGACGCTCTCTGCAGCGTGGATGGGTTTTACGAAGCTCCGATTACGGCGTGCCAGACTGT
>DBZV01000020.1:0-7962 GCA_002311865.1 Dehalococcoidia bacterium UBA1151 | reverse complement strand
AGACTGTCCGAGTTGAGGTGAGCGAGCACAGCGCCACATTCCTGCGCCGACAGCCGCCCAGCGGCTTCTACGATGCACTGACTCGACGACTGGGCATGCGGCAGGGCTCCATGCAGCGAACTTCCGCAAGCAGCGATGATTAGCGCGTCGTTTCCCAACAGGATCTGGTCAGGCTCATGAACAACATCAATATCCTCAGTACACGCCGCGTCTTCGAAGGCAACACGTTTAGTGTTCGAGTCGATGAGGTCGAGTTGGATGATGGTCCTGCGTTCATAAAAGAGACGGTCGAGCACTGTGAATCGATCGTTGTCGTGCCGGTGACTGAGGATGGGCAGGTGTTGCTGGTAAGCCAGACGCGAATCGCTACCGGTGGTCGGTCGCTTGAAGCGCCAGCTGGCAACACTGAGCCCACGGATGCGAGTCCGGAAGCGGCGGCCCAGCGTGAGTTGCGAGAAGAGATTGGTCACCGGGCTGAAAAGCTGCTTAAGCTCGGGGCACAATGGATCGCCCCTGGCTACAGCACGGAGTGGATGCACGTCTATCTGGCGACCGGGCTGGTGCCTGATCCGCTGCCCATGGATGTTGACGAAGATGTCGTTGTTGAGAGCTATCCATTGAGCGATATCCCGACCATGATCAAGCGGGGCACGATATGCGATTCGATGTCGATCGCAGCGCTGCTGATGGCGACGTGTATATTCGGTGATGAATTACCCGAAATTCGTTGACTGATCTGAGTGTGTGACACAACATGGGGGCGGCGCCTTTTTTTCGCGCTCTCTGGACGCTCTCTGGAGACATGAATGTACGAACATGATGTGCTGATTATTGGGGCTGGGCTTGCCGGTCTCAGGGCTGCTGTTGAAGCTGAGAAGCTTGGCCTGAACACGGCGGTTTTGTCCAAGGTTCACCCGGTCCGCAGCCACTCCTGCGCCGCGCAGGGCGGAATAAACGCCGCTCTCGCTGCCCGTGGTGACGATTGGGAGGACCACGCTTACGACACCGTCAAAGGCAGTGACTTCCTGGGCGATCAGGATGCTATCGAGGTGATGTGTCGCGAGGCGGGCGATGATGTGATCGAACTTGAGCACATGGGCGTTATTTTCAGTCGCGAAGAAGACGGCCAATTGGAAGCCCGCGCATTCGGCGGCCAGCGGGTGCCCCGCACGTTCTTCGTTGGGGCGATCACGGGCAGCGTGATGCTTCATGTCCTGTACGAGCAGGCCACCAAGAATGACGTGCGTATTTATGAAGAGTGGTTCGTCACATCACTAATTATCGAAGATGGCGTCTGCCACGGCGCGATCGCCTTCAACATGCACACTGGCGAGATGGAGACGATTCGAGCCAGGTCAGTGATTATGGCGGCCGGCGGAGCAGGGCGGGTGTTTGAGCCCTCGACGAACGCGCTGATCTGTACGGGCGATGGTCTGGCGTTAGCCTGGAATGCCGGTGCGTCTCTGATGGATATGGAGATGGTTCAGTACCATCCAACCACCCTCGCAGGCAACGGAATTCTCCTCTCTGAGGGAGCACGTGGTGAGGGTGCATATCTGCTGAACAGCGAGGGCGACCGGTTCATGGAGAAGTACGCTCCAGAGTTCATGGAATTGGCCTCCCGCGACGTAGTTTCACGGGCTGAGCAGATAGAGATCAACGAGGGGCGTTCCGTCAATGGAAACGTCTTTTTGGACCTCCGTCACCTGGGAAAGTCGCTAATCGAAGAGCGACTCGGTTACCTGCAGGAAGTTGCAGTGGAGTTCCGAGGCATCGACCTCGCCGAAACGCCAATTGAGGTTCGACCGGGTGTCCACTACATCATGGGCGGCATCAAGACGAACGTCGATGGCGCTACGGCAATCCCCGGTCTCTACGCGGCGGGCGAATGCGCCAACGTGAGCGTCCATGGCGGCAACCGGCTGGGCGCCAACTCGCTGCTGGACACCATCGTGTTCGGTCGACGCTCTGCCACCGCCGCCGCCGAGTATGTGAAGACCGTAGGCACCCTCGGAAGGTCGGATGAGCGCCTCTGGGACGAAAAGGCTCGTATACAGGACCTTCTCGACCGACCAGCGGGTCTTCGATGGGCCGCAGTTCGCAACGAACTTGCACACTCGATGACGGAAGGCATTGGCGTCTTCCGTGACCAGGCCGGCATGGAGACTGCCGACGCGAAGGTTGATGAGATGAGGGAAAAGTATGCCCAGGTCTCAGTCGAGAATAAGGGCAAGGTGTTCAACACTGACCTGGTCTTCACGCTTGAGCTTGATTACATGATTGATGTGGCCAAGACGATCACACAGGGCGCCCTCATGCGGAAAGAGAGCAGGGGAGCGCATGCACGCACCGACCTGCCTGATCGCGACGACGAGAACTGGTTGAAGCACACAAACGTGTTCAAGGATGGCGACGGCGTTCGCACCGAAACTTCAGATGTCACAATTACAAAGTGGCAGCCTGTAGAGAGGGTTTACTAAATGCCAGAGACGCTAATAGCAAATCTGAAGGTTCAAAGGTACGACCCGGAGTCTGACAATCCGGAGGTGTACTACCAGGACTACGAGGTTGAAGTTGAAGACTGGTTCACCGTTCTGGACGCCCTGATCAAGATCAGGGAAGAGATCGACGGAACCCTCTCACTGCGCTGCGCCTGTCGCGCATCCATCTGCGGCTCATGCGCGATGCGAGTGAACGGCGAGGCCAAACTCGTCTGCAAGACCAGGCTTGATAGCGTCTGGTCACCCGGCGAATCGGTCACCATAGACCCACCGGGGAATATGCCGGTCATTACCGACCTGGTCGCCGATTTCAAGCCGTTCTGGGACAAGGTCCGGCAGGTCGATCCATACATGCAGCCAACCGGCCCGGTTCCGACCGCCGAGTACCTGGCGCCAAACAAAGACATGGTCCACCTGGCAGGTGTGATGAACTGCATCATGTGCGGTGCATGTGTCTCGGATTGCACGGTCCTTGAGGTCGACGATAGATTTATCGGACCCGCGGCGCTCGCCAAGGCGTATCGCTTCGTCGCTGATCCACGCGATGGCAAGAAGAAAGAGCGACTGGGCGTTCTGAACGACGATACCGGCATCTGGGACTGCACGCGCTGTATGCAGTGCGTGGAAGTCTGCCCCAAGGATGTCGACCCCATGGGACGAATCATGGTCATGCGTGATATGGCAATGGAAGAGGGCTTCACTAACACCTCCGGCGCACGCCACACGGAGTCGTTCTACAACTCCGTGAAGCGCTCCGGGCGACTCAACGAGACACGCCTCGCTATCGAGAGCATGGGCGTGCTGAACATACCCGGCCAGATCTCCATGGCTCCGGTGGGAGTCAAGGCGCTGATCAAAGGTAAATTACCCAACCCCCTGGACCACAAAATTCCGTCGAAAGCAGCGGTCAAGAAGATCGTCGAACATTCTGAGGAGCCGTCGAAGTGAAATACGCGTTCTGGCCGGGTTGTGTCGCATTGGGTGGCACACCGGAACTCTACCAATCGACGAAGCTTGTCCTCAACAAGCTTGGTATCGAGGTCGAAGAACTGACCAACGCCACCTGCACAGGCGCAGGCGTCTTGCAGGAGAAGAACAAAAAGCTGGGCGATACGCTGAACGTCCGGACGTTTGCACAGGCCGAGCAGATGGGCCTTCCCATCATGACGATCTGTTCCACCTGCCAGGGCACGATGGCGCAGGCGCAACTCGCCGTGATCAATGACGATGGCTACCTGGCCGAGATCAACGCCGATCTAGCTGACGAGGACCTGGAGTATCACGGCAACACCGTCACAAAGCACCTTCTCTGGATTCTGGTTGAGGAGTACGGCCTGGAGAACTTGAAGAAGCACTTCGTGCGCGATCTTTCGGGCCTCAAGTTCGCACCGTTCTACGGTTGCTACCTGATCCGCCCCAGCGACGCGCTTGGATTCGCAGAGGTGCCGGAACGAGAGACTTCGCTTGAGCGGGTGATCGAGTCAACCGGCGCCGAAGTGGTCGACTTCAAGGGCGCACGCGCCTGTTGCGGCCTGCCGATTCTTTTCATCAACCAGAACAACTCGCTCAAGATGGTCGCAACCCACACCGGCACGGCCAAAGACCTCGGCGCCGACGCAATGGTCACGCCATGCCCGCTATGCCACCTGAACCTGGACGGCTACCAGGGCAAGGCCGCGCAGAAGAACCGCGCCAGCGCGATCGATCTGCCGATCCTGCATCTGCCGCAGATGCTGGGCCTGGCCATGGGCTTCACGCCGAAAGAGTTGGGCATGAACAAGCACATGGTCTCAACCAACCGATTACGGGACCACGTGGAGGCGCTGGCGGCGCCCGCCCAGGCGTAGTTCTTGGATGTCGATGACGTAGGGGGCAAGTGAGAGACCTGCCCGTATTCGCGGCCACATGCATCATTGCGGTGCGGCTACGTAGACAGCGGGTACCCACAAGGGGCACCCCTACGTAGAGAGCCGTAGCGGCACATTTGTAGCGCTAGCCAGATCCGCCATCCCGGATGACGGTGAGGTGTGGGTGGATGAGGGTTTCAGGTCCTTCCCGATTACATCGAGGACAGGTCGGCTGCGGCGCGGGGCCGCCTTCGCTCAGGATGACATGGCCTCGGCGCTGCTCTCGCATCAGGTCCTTCGACTACGGCCCGGAGCGGCCTTCGCTCAGGATGACATGCTGGTCGTGACACGGGGCTATGTCGCGTTAAATGCGCCCACCGCCGAGGGCATGGTCGAGGTTCACCGCTGCGGATATTAGTCCCAGGTGCGTGAACCCTTGCGGGAAGTTGCCCAGAGACTCGCCAGAGCGGCCGATCTCCTCGGAGTAGAGGCCCAGATGGTTGGAGTAGCCCAGCATCCGCTCAAACAGGAATCTGGCGTCATCCAGGCGGCCTGCTTTGGTCAGCGCCTCCACCAGCCAGAACGTACACATGGTGAACGTCCCTTCGTCGCCCTCAAGGCCGTCGGGGGCAGACTCGTCGGCGTTGTATCTGTAGACCAGGCTGTCGTAGGTCAGCTTCTCTTCAATCGCCTTGATGGTCGATTGCATCCTTGGATCCTGTGGCGCCATGAAGAAGACCAGCGGCATAAGCAGCGCCGACGCATCCAGTGTGTGTGCACCGTAGTACTGCGTGAAGCTCTGAAGCTCATCGCTCCATCCCAGCTCCTGGATTTCTTCATAAATTTCGTCACGGGTCTTGATCCATTCGAAGCGGTCAGACGGGAACGATCGCGACTCGGCAATCCTGATGCCGCGCTCGAACGCCACCCAGCACATCATCTTGGAGTGAACGAACTGCTGTCGTCCTCCGCGCACTTCCCAGATGCCCTCGTCGGCGCGTCTCCAGTTGTGCATCAGCCAGTTGAGCATGCCTCGCAACGACTTCCACAGTGCGTATGAGATGGGCGTGCCGTCTTTGTTGAAGAGATAGACCGCATCCATGAGCTCGCCGTAGATATCCAGCTGCATCTGGTTGCCGGCACCGTTGCCAACCCTGACAGGCCGCGAACCCATGTAGCCATCAAGGTGATCCAGCGTCTGCTCTTCCACCTCCGCTTTGCCGCGGATTGTGTACATCAGGTTGAGAGGACCATCCTCGCCTTCTGTCTCGCAGGCCAACTCCACGAAGTGCATGAAATCCTGCGCTTCATTTTTCAGCCCAATTTGCATGAATGCGTGGAGGATGAACGACGAGTCGCGCATCCACGTGTAGCGGTAATCCCAGTTGCGCTCACCGCCAATTACTTCCGGGAGGCTGCATGTGGGCGCCGCAACTATCGCGCTGGTGGGCTGGTATGTAAGCAGTTTTAGCGTAAGCGCAGAGCGGAACACTACCTCCCGCCCGCGTCCGTTGTAGGTGCAATTGCTGAGCCACGCTCGCCAGAAACTCGTGGTCTCATGGAACGCTGTTTCGCCTTCAGGCGGAGTAAGGCTCACGATACCGTTCTCACTGGGACCGCGATATGCGAGCACGAACGTCCTGGACTCGTTGGCCTCAATGTCGAATTTGCAGATGACGCCTCCGTTGACGATCCGCATCTCTCCGTCGCACGAGAGGCTGATGGAGAAGCCGTTGCCACCCGAGAAGATGACCCCGCCCTCCACCTCCTCCACGTGAGGCCGCAGTCTGCCGTAGTCGAAGCGGGGAAAACACTCCAGGCGCATGCGGGTGGTTCCCTGAACGCCCTGCACCTGGCGAATTATCCGTCGACCATGGGCCTCATGTGCGCTCGGATGGCCGCCCTCGTGAACCTCCATGAAATCGGCAAGTTGGGCAACGGAGCCAGAAGATGAGAATCGGGTCATCAGGACGTTGGTTTCCGGGAAATAGAATTGCCGGGTTTGGGACTCCTCAGATTCCTGCCCGCAGATCCGGAAGTAGCCCCCCTTTTCGTCATCAAGCAAGGTGGCAAAGACGCTGGGAGAATCGAAATCCGGGAGGCACAGCCAGTCCAGCGAACCGTCTCGCGAGATGAGGCCAGCGGTGTGCATATCGCCGATGATTCCATAATCTTCTATTAGCTTGTAGGCCAATACTCTTCCCCGCAGCAAACCCTGAACCACAACAAAATGTGATTCAGGTCACACACTACTCCGCAGGTGGAAAAGTGAGCGCAGAAACGCCCTGACCGCAGGGGGGCCGCTCAGGCGCTCCGTGGCACGGCTCGGGGCATCCCCAACGTGAATGGAGATGCTTGAATCTTGCAGTGCCGCAAATAGATCTTCGTCGGTTGTGTCGTCACCGATCGCCAGTTGGAAATCGAACGGCCCAATCGCTTGCTCGACTGCCCGGAACGCAGCTCCCTTGGTAACGCCTTGCTGGCGAATTTCAACGATGGCGGAGCCTTCTATCACCTCGACGGGCTGGTTCGCGAGTGAGTACTCCAGGTGCGTCGTCAGTTCACGGGCCTGCCACTTGCCCAGATCGGCGTTGGCAGCTCGATAGTGCCACACGACGGCTGCGGTTTTCTCTTCTACTGATGAGCCCGGTGTGCGGATGGTGTACTCATCCAGCATGCCCAGAATCTGCTGCTTCCATGCGTCATCCAGGAGTGACGTGTCCTTAATCCACTTCGCATCTTTGCCAAGCTTCATTCACGCGCCGTGTTCTGCAACAAGGGTGATATCCAGGTGTCCAAACCAGGCCTCAAGCGTCTTGGCATCTCTGCCAGATACCAGCGCCAGGCGAACGCGATTATCGGCCCGAATGTTTTCCAGAATTCTGAGAATGGAGTTCGTGGGCGTGGCTTCAGACGGAATGTTCACGAACTCGCGCAACGTGCCGTCATAATCCAACAAGATGGCTATTCTGGATGCGCTATCGATGCGAGGTTTGATCAGCTCAATGAGCTCTTCCGGTTCTCTGGCTGGCGATACCGTGGTGATGGCCGGTCCGGGGCGCTCGATAGCCGCAATCGCTCGGGCGGCCCAGCGGTGTACGTCATTGCGGTAGAGCCGCTCCAGCATCGCGTCGATGCGGCTAGCCTTGTCCGACGGCTCCATCGCCAGCACATCTGCCAGGGCGTCCGCAGTCCCATCAATATCCCAGGGATTAATCCTGACCGCCTCACCAAGTTCGCTGGCTGCGCCCGCGAACTCGCTCAAGAGCAGTGCGCCGGACCGGTCTACTTGCGACGCTATAAACTCTTTCGCCACCAGGTTCATGCCATCCCTCAGAGGAGCGACGAACGCCACATCAGCAATCCGGTAAAGAGCGGCTAGTTCTNNCAGGCGGTGTTGATCGATGCTGGTAGTGGATTGGCACTGAGCCCGGACTTCCGAATTCGCCGTTGATCTGCCCCACGATCTGTTCAATCTCCTGCCGCTGCAGCGCGTACGAGCCAATCTCCTCTCGGGAGGGAACCACCACCTGGATCATCACAACATTGCCGCGCAGGTCAGGATTGCGCTCAAGCGTGCGTCGGAACGCCTCAAGTTTGAGCGGAATGCCCTT
>DBZV01000046.1 GCA_002311865.1 Dehalococcoidia bacterium UBA1151 | reverse complement strand
TCCGGAACGCTCCGCTAACGTCCACTCAGGCGAGGTGACGAGGCGGTGGGTCCTCTACGGACCTGTGGGTGCAGGGCTGATGCCGGCCGGGGACTATCAGTTTCTCTACTACGAGGGGGAGGAGCTGGTATTGACCCAGATTGTCTCTTACATACCACAGACCGTCGGCTATCCGATGGATATTGTCTGGACGCGAGAAGGGGCTGATCTGGCCATCCAGTGGACTCCCCCGGCGGCTACCAATGCTGACATGTGGTACAAGGTTCTGCTGTTTCCCGACAGTGGCAACGTGATCAGAGAAATCGTCCCGTGGGATGCCAGTAGCGCCAGATTGCCCAATATCCCATTGGCAGATGGGGCGACGGGGACGGTCAACGTGGCGATCTATTTCCGCGGAGGATACGCTCCCTCGCGATATCTCCCATTCACCTGGTAAGCCACCATCTTCTCACCGGACAGTTCCGCAAAGAAATGGGTACTTTGTAGTCGCCGTCGATCGTGATGCCTTGCACCGGAAAGAAGTCGACGGCAGCAATTTCCAGAAACAAAAGGACTCAGTCATGCAATGGGATTTCCCGCCTGAAAAGAAGATTCGCGTCATTGTCAATACGGATGCCAAAAACGAGGCCGATGACCAGTATGCCATTGTCCACGCAATATTGACCCCGGCCTTTGAATTGCACGGCATTGTTCCGGCCCATTTCGGTACGACCAAATCGCCACACACGCTCAAGGACAGTCACGACGAGACCATGCTGTTGTTGCGGCTGATGGGCCTCGAGGGCCAGATGCGGGTGGAGGACGGCGCCGAAAGGGCGCTCCCCGATGAACACACACCGGTCGATTCGCCCGGCGCCCGGCTTATCATTGCACAGGCTCTAAAGGACGATCCGCGTCCTCTACATGTGGCCTTTTACGGGCCCCTTACCGATATGGCCTCGGCGTTGTTGCTGGAGCCCGAAATCGCCCAGCGCGATATCCGCTGCATCTGGATCGGCGGCGGCGGGTGGCCCCTGGGTGGGCGTGAATACAATCTGTCCAATGACATACACGCTGCCAATGTCGTCATGCGATCGACGATAGACGTATGGCAGATCCCGTCCACGGTTTACCGCCGCATGCCGGCGTCGTACGCCGAGCTCTACGAGAAGGTCTACGACAAGGGCGAGATCGGTAAGTACCTCGTCGAGCAGTTGATCGAGCACAACGCCCGTGGCCGAACGGCGCAGGAATTCCGTTCGTTAGGCGACTCGCCGGCGGTGGGGGTGATGATCTATCCCGACAGCGGCGCCTGGGAATGGCTACCGGCACCCGAGTTTGAGCCGACCATGCACTACCGCCATACTGGTCGCAACCGGCCCATACGGGTGTATTCGGATATTGACGCCCGCTTCGTCCACGAAGATTTCTTCGCCAAGCTGGCGATATTTGTGCGCGAAAAGGGGTTGTAACAGCAGGTTCAGGCTCAAGGCCTGATTCATCCTACTGTTCCCACTCGAAAATCACCTTGCCGGATGCCCCGGAGTCGAACAGCGAGAAGGCTTCGACGGCTTGTTCCAGCTTGAATCGGTGTGTGATGATCTCATCAAGAGGGATTGGGTGTCTTAACAGGAATTCGACTTCGTCGCTGTAGGACGCCATGGAGAACACCGAGTTGCTCCGAATGGTGAGATCCTTCTGCAGGACATCAGCGAAATCCACTGACAGATCCGGACTGCCCCCGCCGCCCACATAGACGATCGTGGCACCGCGACTGGCAACGGTTGCCGCCTGCCTCTGAGCGTCCGGGTTGCCCGAACACTCCAGCACACCTCCAACTCCCTTACCCCCTGTAGCATCCCGTATCGCTTCGATGGGGTTGTCCTTGGCGGCATCAATCACCAGGCCTTTGCCCACCTTCCTTGCCTGTTCAACACGATAGGGGTGCGTGTCGACGCCAATGCCCCGATACCCCATTCCCATACCCAACAACAGGCCGGACAGGCCTACGGGTCCCAGACCAAATACCACCAGAGTGTCACCTGAATGAGAAGGAATCTTGCACAGCGCTGCGAAGGAAGTGCCTGCCGTGCAAGCCAGCTGTGTGCCAACAGCAAAAGAGACCTCCTCGGGCAGCGGGAGGCAGTATCGTGCATCGGCTAGCATGTAGTCCGCATGAGAGCCGTCCTGCGTTCGCCCGAAGGCCCCGCTCCCGACATCGCAGAAGGCTGCGTAGCCAGAACGGCACGGTGCACAGTGTCCGCAACCCAGGCGATGATAGACGCAGACCCGATCACCAATGGAAGGCCACTCAACGTGCGGGCCGACGGCGGCCACGATTCCCGTCGGCTCGTGTCCTGAGATCATGCCATTACGTTCCTGTGCCCAGGCGCGGCTGCAGTGATACTTGTGCAGATCACTGCCACAGAGGCCTGCGACTTTGGACTCGATGACTATCTGACCAGGGCCGGGCTCAGGTTGAGGAAACTCGCGGACTTCGACTTCGCTGTCGCCGAGATAGACTACGCCCTTCATGAGCTTGCCTCCTTTTTCGGATTATGACCACACGAATGTGTAATAAGAAAAGCCCTGTGAGTCATCCGACCCACAGGGCTTCAAGAATGGTGGAGGCGGCGTCCACCAAGATTCCTCCCTATAGCATTGTTCAACAACGAGTTACCATCTACAAACTACCTAGTGGACATCCCCATTGGCCTTACGGATGATGAGTCTGTGCGGACCTGTGATGTTGAGGCTCGAAA
>DBZV01000147.1:16097-16381 GCA_002311865.1 Dehalococcoidia bacterium UBA1151 | reverse complement strand
TACCCGCGTGCTACAGAGTCAATCGGCCAGATCATCGAACTGATCTCCGACCTGATTGAGAAGGGGTACGCGTACGAATCTGAAGGCAGCGTTTACTTTGATGTGCGCAAAGACAAAACGTACGGCGAGCTAAGTGGCCGATCACTGGATGATATGCTCCAGGGGACACGATTCGAGCCCGAACCTGGCAAAAGCTACCCCGCGGATTTCGCGCTGTGGAAGCTCTCCAAGGAAGGGGAACCGGCCTGGGAAAGTCCGTGGAGCATGGGCAGGCCAGGTTGGCA
>DBZV01000147.1:13788-15964 GCA_002311865.1 Dehalococcoidia bacterium UBA1151 | reverse complement strand
CAAGTCCATTGGCAATATAGTTCGTGTTCACGATGTTCTGGCCGAACACAGCAGCGACGCTTTCAGGCTCTGGATCTACACATCTCACTACCGCAGTCCTTTGCTGTACGACCAGCAGGGTCTGGATGTGGCGGAGCGCGCCGCGCGCCGCATCAGGACCGCGATCGCTCCTCGTGATTCGGATAGTGATTCACCGGCCCTCGCACCCGGCGAATTCGAATCCCGGTTTATTGCGGCGATGGACGATGACATGAACATTCCCCAGGCCATGGCGGTCGTATTCGACCTGGTCCGGGAGATCAATCGGAGCGCCGATGCTGGAGTTGATGTTTCGGAAGCGCAAGACAAGCTGCGGGAACTCACCACGGTTCTGGGATTGACGCTTGAAGAGCCAGCATCCCACAACGGCGATCTGGATGAATCCGCAATTCAAGACCTGCTGGATCAGCGCGCAGAATCGAGAGCAAACAGAGATTTTGCGGCGGCAGACAGGGTCAGAGATGAGTTGCAGGCAATGGGAGTCGCGATAACGGACTCTCCGAACGGAACCAACTGGTCTAGAATCTAGACTTAGCGCTAGCCGTCAATTATCCGTACTGCCGCAACGGCAACCACCGTAAAGGTTATGGCAAGGAGAACGGTTCCTCGGAACAGCGTGCGCTCAAAGCCACGTCTCACTCGAAATGAGTTCTGAGCCTGCCCGAACAGTTGAGTGCCCGTTCCACGCACCTGCAGCAGTACCGCTGCGATCATCACTAATCCCAGTAGAATCGTGATCCAGTTGATAAGGGTAACCATTGCTTAGAGAGTGCCCCGCAGGTAGTTCAGCCGCCAGTGTTTTGTGCCAGTGTCTTATGACGGGATTCCCGACTTGACGATCTCGATTCGGGCATCCGGCACGTCATTCAGATTTGTTGTTCAGTTTATCGTAGAGCTTCAGCAACACATTCGCTAGCTTTTCTGAGTTGTGATGTGTCCGGATCTGATCATCCATCAGATCGGTCTCCACCACGTGTATCCCCAGCATCGCGAACTCCTCAGCATTGCCCAACAGAATGTGCGATGCCTCGTAGTCGATATTGAGGTCTGACATGTTGTTGTTCACGATCACGCCGTCAAATTTCAAGTTAGGACAGTGTGTCCGAATTGCAAGCAAGTGGTCGGTCACGGTAAAGCCGTCAGTTTCGCCCTGCTGAGACGCGATGTTGCAAACATAAACTACCGGTGCCTTCCGCTGAGATATCGCTTCAGCGATGCCAGGAACCAGTAGGTTCGGGATGAGGCTTGTGTAGAGACTTCCAGGGCCAATGATAACCATGTCAGCGTTCTCAATGGCTTCCCTGGCGCCGTCATACGGAGCCGGTGATTTCGGCTCAAGGCGCAGCTTTTGTATTACCCCGGATGCGGATGGGATTGTCGATTCACCCGTCACCGTATTGCCATTGCTCATATCGGCGACCAGCTGAACATCTGCGAGTGTCGCCGGGACAATGCGCCCTCTGACGTTCAGCACCCGGCTGGCCTCAGCAACGGCGTCTTCAAAGCTTCCGGTGACACCGGACATAGCAGCGATGAAGAGGTTCCCAAAGCTGTGGCCCTCAAGCGCACCACCGTCCGGGAACCTGTACTGGAACAGGTCCTTCATGAGCGGTTCAGTATCGGCCAGAGCAACGATGCAGTTCCGGATGTCTCCCGGTGCCGGTAGTCCGAGTTCTTGACGTAAGCGCCCTGAACTGCCGCCATCGTCGGCCACGGTGACAATGCCGGTGAGTCTGCTCTTCTCCTTCAGACCTCGAAGCATCGTCGAGAGTCCGGTTCCACCTCCGATTGCGACGAATCTAGGCAGTCGATGTCGTCCCTTCTGACGCAGGATGGAGCTGCGGATTGTCTCCTCAGGCAGGCTGGCTACGCGAGCGTCTGAAACAGCTCCGGTGAGGCGCGCTAACGCGAATCCCATTGCGGCGAATGCCGCAACCAAAAACAGTATGGCCTCGCCCGGACCAGGCAAGAATTCCGGTACATCAATGCTGGAAAATTCTCTGACCACGTACCCGACGCCAACCGCGAATATCACTGCGCCAAATGCACCGAGCACAAGCCATCTTCTGAGGCCGGTACCTGGCAGTAAGGAAAGTGCAAGCGCTTCACGTGTCCAGAACCACATGCGCTCACGACC
>DBZV01000147.1:8032-13676 GCA_002311865.1 Dehalococcoidia bacterium UBA1151 | reverse complement strand
AGCTCTAACGCCACATTGGCGTCCGCCGCCCCTCGTGTGGCCTTCATGACCTGGCCGACCAGGAACTTGATAGCGGTCTCCTTTCCAGAAAGGTAATCATCAATGGCGGCGCCATTGTCTGCGATCACCTTGTCGATGATCGGGTCCAATGCGCCAGCGTCATCTACTTTTCGGAGTCCTTTTTCATCAACGATATCGCCTGCATCTCGCCCGGAGACGAACATCTCTGCAAGTACCTGCTTGGCAGCGTTATTGTTGATGGCTCGGGACTGGAAGAGCTCAACCAGATCAGCAAACTGAGCGGGCGCCGTTTTTGAGTCTGTGATTACAGCGTCGGGATTCCCGTCAGCGTTGACCAGGCGAGCCATTTCACTGTTTATCCAGTTCGCGATTTCCTTTGCGAACTTCTGCAACTTATCGCCGGAATAGTCGCGCACTTTCAGCACATCTTCAAAGTAATCGGCAGTTGCTCGCGTTGCTGTTAGCAGATCGACGTCATACGGCGACAGGCCATACTCACCAGCAAATCGCGCACGCCGAGAGTTTGCCAGTTCAGGCAGACCCGCCCTGATCTCTTCGACCCACGAGCGGTCAATATAAATTGGTGGCAGATCCGGCTCAGGGAAGTACCGGTAATCGTTGGCATCTTCCTTGGACCGTTGACTTAGGGTGATGCCCCTCTCGTCGTCCCATCCTCGAGTCTCCTGAGGTAGTACCACGCCCTTCTCAGCCAGTTCGGTCTGGCGCTCAATCTCATGCTCAATGGCTCGCACAACCGCGCGCACGCGGTTCATATTCTTCACCTCCACCCNNGTTCATGTTTTTCACTTCCACCCGACGGCCAAACTCTTTCGAGCCCTTAGGCCTGATGGAGACGTTGGCATCACATCTGAAACTGCCCTCTTCCATGTTGGCAGTGGAAATACCCAGATACCGCATAGTTGATTGCAGTTCCAGGATGTACGCCTCAGCCTGTGCCGCCGTGCGCATATCCGGCTCGCTTACGCACTCCATCAGAGGCACGCCGGCCCGATTGATGTCCATCAGCGAGTATCCGCCAGCGCCCGTCCCAATGTGGGTGAGTCTGGCGACGTCTTCTTCAAGGTGAATCCTGGTGATTCCCACCCGGTGTCCACCTGGGACTGTTTCGGAGTCGGGCAGATCCATGTAACCGTTCAACGCAATTGGAAGATCCATCTGGGATATCTGATATCCCTTCATGAGATCGGGATATCCATAGTTCTTGCGATCGAACTTGGTCAGTTCTGAAATTGAGCAGTTCAGAGCAAGGCCGGCAGCAATGGTGTACTCAACTGCCTTTTTGTTGACGACAGGCAAGACTCCTGGCATAGCCATACACACCGGGCACACCCGTGTATTTACGTCGGCAATCTGATAATCGGCAGCACATCCACAGAACATCTTGCTGCGGGTGCGAAGTTGAACGTGGACCTCTAGTCCAATTACCGGCTCATATTCCAAAGGTTGGACCAGTTCCTCTCACTGCTTCGAACCCCTCTGGCTATCTTAAGTTGGGTAGTTCAAGGCTCTAATTTAAGCGCTCTAGCTGCGACGTAACATGCGTCACAATACGGTTTCGAATATAACACGCAGGATGGTGGCTTAGCGTAACGATTAGGCATCCCATGCTCCCTTCCCAATCAGCGGCACAAACCGGCATGGTCCAAGATCAATTAGCTCGATTCCACTTTTTGTTCTATGAACTTTCGTCAGCTTCTGTCTTCTTCGATCTCCAATGGGGATTACCAAATTCCCGCCAGGAGCAAGTTGTGAAACAAGGGAGTCCGGGAGGGTGGGAGCGGCCGCGGCCACAATGATTGCATCAAACGGTGCGCGCTCCGGCGCCCCTAGCGACTCACCCGCTTCAAGAAACGTGATGTTGGTGAACCCCATGACGCGGAGATTCTTCTCAGCCTGGATTCTTAGCGAATCGATTCGCTCCACAGTCACGACTGAAGCCGCAATGCACGCTGCTATCGCGGCCTGATAGCCGGAGCCGGTCCCCACATCAAGTACGCGCGACGAGGAATTGAGCTCCAGGGCGTCCGTCATCACGGCAACAATGGTGGGTTGCGAGATGGTCTGTCCGGCGCTCAAACGAAGCGACGTGTCGTCGTAGGCTTGGGCGCGCGGTTCATCCGACGCCAGCAGATCCCGGCGAACCTGTGTCATGGCACGAATCGTGTCTGCTGATGTGCCTTGATTCGATAGTTTCGACATCAGTAAATCGCGTTGTTCGCGCAGTTCCGGTGACAGAGGCGGCAGAGACTCCATTTTGTTCATTGATGCAAGTTATCAGCACACGTCTGCGAGGTCACGACGAATTTCGTTGACACCCTTACGGGTGGAATATAAAGTTATTCCAGACCTAATTGGTAAGGATTACAGTTCCGACGGCATATGGCGCTTGAGACTGAAGAATTTCTTGCCTGTAAAGCGCCCTGTGGTGGCATCAATTTTCCAGTGATTCCCATGGGGCCGCTACGCGGAATAACACAGTCAATACAGATCGAACATTGAGGTAACGTAGAAACCGATGGCCACCCCCGCAACCATTTCCCGGACAACAGAACTCTCGGATTCCCAATACAAGTGGGGATTTGTCACTGACGTAGAGACTGATATTGCTCCGAAGGGGATTAATGAAGATATCGTTCGCCTGATCTCCGCCAAGAAGGATGAGCCGGAGTGGCTCCTTGAATGGCGACTTAAGTCATTGGCCCACTGGTTCAAGATGGCTGAATCAGCCGGGGAGCCGGAGTGGGCAAATCTCAGGTATCCGCAGATCGACTTCCAGGATATGTACTACTACGCCGCGCCAGTTACCGCCGAAGCGCCAAAAAGCTTGGACGAAGTTGACCCCGAGATGCTTGAGGCATTCGAAAAGCTTGGTATTCCGCTCCATGAGCGAGAGAAGCTTGCCGGTGTAGCCGTTGACGCCGTGTTCGACAGTGTTTCTGTAGCCACAACGTTCCAGGACAAGCTGGAGGAGATCGGCGTCATCTTCTGCTCGTTCACCGATGCAGTTCGTAATCACCCGGACCTGGTCAAGAAGTATCTTGGCTCAGTAGTCCCATATTCCGATAATTTCTACGCGACATTGAACTCGGCTGTTTTCAGCGATGGCTCATTTGCTTACATCCCACCGGGTGTCCGCTGCCCAATTGAGTTGATGACGTACTTCCGAATCAATACGGAGGGTACCGGCCAGTTTGAGCGGACGCTCATCATCGCCGATAAAGGCGCATACGTTAGCTATTTGGAAGGTTGCACCGCTCCGATTCGGAAGACCAGCCAATTGCACGCTGCCGTCGTGGAACTGGTCTGCCTTGATGACGCTGAGATCAAGTACTCGACCCTGCAGAACTGGTACCCCGGTGATAAGAACGGTGTGGGTGGCGTGTACAACTTCGTCACAAAGCGCGCTGCTGCGCGAGGGGTGAACTCCAAGATCTCTTGGACGCAGGTGGAAACTGGCTCTGCGATTACCTGGAAGTACCCCAGCGTGCTGCTCCAGGGTGACAACTCTGTTGGTGAGTTCTACTCGGTAGCGTTGACCAATAACTATCAGCAGGCCGATACCGGCACCAAGATGACGCACATTGGCAAGAACACGAAGAGCACAATCGTGGCCAAGGGCATATCGGCAGGGCACGGTCAAAACACGTATCGGGGTCAGGTCAAGATCATGCCGTCCGCGGAGGGCGCGTCCAATTACACGCAGTGTGACTCACTGCTAATTGGTGATAAGTGTGGGGCGCACACAATTCCGTATATAGAAGTGGGCAATCCAACTGCACACATGGAGCATGAGGCTTCAACTTCCAAAGTCAGTGACGATCAGCTTTTCTACTGCCTCCAGCGTGGGCTGTCTGAAGAAGACGCTCACCACATGATCATCACCGGTTGGAGTCGGGAAGTATTTAAAGAGTTGCCATTCGAATTCGCGATGGAAGCCGGGCAGCTTCTCAAAGTGAGCCTTGAAGGCGCCGTCGGATAGCGATCGTTTAACTCGATTCCCGCAGTCACAAGTTTTATACCCATCAACAGGAAATCAAATCTCGAATGTTAGAAGTATCGAATCTGCACGCCTCGGTCAGTGGCGTTGAAATCCTCAAAGGCCTGAGTATCGCCGTAAATCCCGGTGAAGTTCACGCCATAATGGGGCCGAATGGCAGCGGTAAAAGCACGTTTGCAAACGTCCTTGCTGGCCGCCCTCAATATATCGTCGATAGCGGTTCCGTGAAGTATCTGGGTGAAGACCTGCTCACGAAGATGCCTGACGTGCGAGCCAAAGATGGAATCTTCCTTGCATTCCAGTACCCGGCAGAGTTGCCCGGAGTCCGTTTCTGGCAGTTCATGAAGGCGGCAGTGGATGCGAAGCGGCGATACGCTGGAGAGAAGGAAATGGCCGTCCGCGAGTTCGACGACCTCTGGAAAGAGAAAGCAGCGCAGGTCAATATTCCGTCGGAGCTAATATCCCGATCCGTGAATGAAGGCTTTTCTGGTGGCGAGAAAAAGCGGGCAGAGATGCTTCAGCTGGCGCTACTTGAGCCAAAGCTCGCGATTCTTGATGAGACCGACTCCGGCCTTGACGTTGATGCGCTTCGAACAGTGGCGACCAGCGTCAACGAGATGCGCCACCCCGACCGATCGTTCCTGGTGGTTACCCATTATCAGCGACTGCTGAATCACCTGACACCGGATTTCGTCCACATCCTAGTGGACGGGCAGATTGTTGAATCTGGTGGAGCCGATCTTGCCTTGCAGGTGGAAGAGAGCGGCTACGACCAATTCATCAAGGCAACTGCATCCTAAACGTCGTATTCCCGGCAACCATGCCCGCGGACAGAAATTCAGGAACTTCACTTAACTAAATGACGAGCACACTGACCAGCACAGACCGCTACCAGGCGGCATACGAGCAGCGACAGGCAGCTAGCGACAAGTTTGCAGCACTCCGGACGCAGGCCTATGAGCGCTTCGAGTCCGTTGGATTTCCGATTGCGCGCAAGGGCAACGAGCGCTGGAAGTACACCAATATCGCTCCGATCGCCCGCACTGAATTTCGAATTCTCGATTCCGCAACCGCTCCGGTGTCACTTGATGACATCAAGCAGCATCTTCCAGTCGACGATTCATGGCGCACTCTAGCGTTTGTCGATGGCGTCTACTCGAATGAGCTTTCGACCATCGGGAATGATAAGACCGACGTAGTCATTGAACGATTTGCCACTGCGAACGTCTCTCTGGCTGAAGAACTCGGCTCTGTTGCCCACATCGAGGAGGACGATGGGTTTGGCTCGCTGAACACAGCACTATTCGCAGATGGAGCCATCGTTCGATTTAGCGGCGAAATTGATTCTGAGTCCCCGGTGCATCTGCTCTTCGTAACAACCGAGCATGAGCACCCCACCCTGACCAGCCCGCGGGTTCTGGTGGTTGCGGAGAAGTTCAGCAAATCTGTGTTGATTGAGTCGCACATTGGGCTTGAGACCGGCGTCCAATTCTCGAACGCCGTAACTGAGGTCATCGTGGAAGAGGGCGCATCCCTGACCCACTATCGAATCCTTGAAAAAGGACACGAGTCGTTCCACATCGGTACGACACGGGTGCGGCAGGA
>DBZV01000147.1:2835-7872 GCA_002311865.1 Dehalococcoidia bacterium UBA1151 | reverse complement strand
ACGCTGAACGGTCTCTACATGACATCAGAAACTGATCACCTCGATAATCACATCAGCCTGACCCACGCCAAGCCTCATGCCACCAGCAAGCAGCTGTACAAGGGCATTCTCACCGGAAAGTCGAAGGCGGTCTTTAGCGGCCAGGTTCTGGTAGAGAAGGACGCGCAGAAGACGTACGCCGTTCAGCGAGACATGAATCTCTTGCTCTCCGAAGGTGCGGAAGTGGATACGAAGCCCAGCTTGCTGATCTACGCCGATGACGTTCAGTGTTTCCACGGTGCGGCGGCTGGCGAGGTAGATGAAGACGCTGTCTTCTACATGCTGAGCAGGGGAATCGACCCCGAGACTGCCAGCAGGATACTGATTACCGCATACGCAGATGAGATCATTGAATTTGTGGAAACTGAGAGTCTGAAGGCCCATCTCAAGAAATCTGTGGCTAAACTACTTCCAGTCTTCCACTTCTAGATTTCAGAATCTGTTCTCTCTGTCCCAAATATCCCCGGGTCCCACAAAAGGAGTATCCATCACACCGATGTCTGGCCCACATGGATTCGACATAGACGCAATTCGCAAGCAATTCCCAATTCTGGATGTTGAGGTAAATGGCCACCCATTGGTCTACCTGGACACTGCCGCGACAAGCCAGAAGCCTCAGGTCGTCATAGACGCGATTTCCGACTACTACTCCCGCAGCAACTCCAACGTCCATCGCGGCGTCCACACGCTGAGCCAGCAGGCCACGGACATCTACGAAGAGACTCGTGAGAAGACACGGGCGCTCATCAATGCGGCGGACGCACGCGAGATCATCTATGTTCGCGGTACTACTGAGGCGATCAACCTGGTGGCATCCACATACGGCCGCCAGAATGTTGGCGAAGGCGATGAAGTGATCGTCACCGCAATGGAGCACCACTCCAACATCGTCCCGTGGCAGATCCTTTGTGGAGAAAAAGGAGCCGACTTAAAAGTAGTGCCCATGGATGAGAATGGCGATCTCATCATGGAAGAGTTTGATCGACTGCTTTCAGATCGAACCAAGATTGTGGCAGTCGTTCATCTATCCAATGCGCTCGGCACCATTAACCCGGTGAAGGAGATGTTCCAGAAGGCGCACGCAGTTGGTGCTGTGACGCTGCTGGATGGCGCACAGTCCGCTCCCCATATGGCGATCGATGTGAGGGATCTCGACTGTGACTTCCTGGCATTCTCCGGCCACAAGATATACGGCCCCACTGGCATTGGCATTCTGTACGGAAAGTACGATCTGCTGAGCCAGATGCCGCCCTACCAGGGTGGCGGCGAGATGATCGCATCAGTCACGTTTGAGAAGACAATTTACGCAGAGCTGCCAGCAAAGTTTGAGGCTGGAACGCCTCATATTGCGGGAACCGCTGGATTGGGTGCTGCGATCGATTTCGTGAACCAGGTTGGCCTGGACAACGTGGCCGCGCATGAGAAAAGCCTGCTTGAGTACGGTACGGAGCGCATTGGCTCAATCAACGGTGTGAATCTGATTGGCACCGCTAAACATCGATCAGGAGTCCTCAGCTTTGTGGTGGAAGGCGTGCACCCGCATGATGTGGGCACGGTGTTGGATTCGCAGGGCATCGCGATTCGCGCGGGGCACCACTGTGCCCAACCCGTGATGGCCCACTTTGGCATTCCGGCCACGGTTCGCGCTTCGTTTGGCATGTACAACACCACGGACGAGATTGATCGTCTTTACGAAGGTGTTCAGCAAGTATTTGAGGTGTTTGGGTAGTGAACGACCTCTCTGATCTCTACCAGGAAATCATCATGGACCATCGGCGGAATCCCCGGAATGAGGGTCTGCCCGCTGAGCATACGCACACGGCCGAGGGATTCAATCCATTTTGTGGAGACAAAGTCTCGGTAGGTCTCAAAATTAAAGATGGCTCGATCACCGAAGTTGGATTTACCGGTGAAGGCTGCGCAATCTCATTGGCATCGGCCTCTCTAATGACCGAGGCCGTCTCGGGCAAGTCAGTCGA
The DNA here is from genome assembly GCA_002311865.1 of Dehalococcoidia bacterium UBA1151. Lineage (GTDB taxonomy): Bacteria > Chloroflexota > Dehalococcoidia > Lucifugimonadales > Lucifugimonadaceae > UBA1151. Next base: position 5,854 of record DBZV01000147.1, on the reverse strand, counting down.
TGAGGCCATCTCCAGTTTCCAAGGGTTCAGAGCACTTCTGACCGATGGGGACGGCGACGTTCCCGATGGCATTGATCTGGGCGATCTCGAGGCGCTGGCCGGAGTGCGTGCGTATCCCACTCGCATTAAGTGCGCCATCCTATCGTGGCACACCCTAAAGTCAGCGCTGGACAACAAATCCGCGCCTGTGACCACTGAGTAAGCACTCGCCGACCCCATTCGGCAAGACTACGAATGACCGACCCAGCAGATCTTGACGCGCTGTATCGAGAGATAGTCCTCGATCATCACCGGAATCCTCGCAACAGCGATGCAATTGACGCTCCAACGCATGAAGGCGAGGCGATTAATCCCTTCTGCGGTGACGAAGTCCATATTAAGATTCAACTTCAAGATGGGGGAATTAAAGAGCTCTCGATAACCGGCGTTGGCTGCTCCATCAGCCAGGCCTCGGCATCGTTGATGGGCGAAGAGATCAAAGGCAAAACGGCAGAACAGATCACGGGACTCGCAGAACAGTTCAATGCGCTCATGAGCGGCAGTGCTGATTCGATGCAGAGCGATCTTGACGTGCTGAAAGGTGTCAAACGCTATCCGGTGCGGATCAAATGCGCTCTGTTGGCGTGGAGCGCGTTGGATGACGCTCTCTCCAGCTAGTGCGACTTGAGATCGGTTGCTAGTTCAGCGTTACCCGGGAAAGAAATGTGTTGTCCATCCGAGGCGTCACAGGATTGAACTCGCCAATGACTGGCCAGGCGACCCACTTTGCGATAGTTGATGCAGGGCTGAACCGGTAGGCATGGGCTGCGATGCGTCGCTGGATTTCCAGCACAATTTCACGCCTGGAGGCCGGATCCAACTCAACCGCTTGTTGCTCAATCAGTTCATCAAGCCTTGAGTCGTCCACGCCAGTTGTTCGCCATGCGCCTCGTGAGTGGTAGACCGATAACAGGTAGTCGCTCAGGCTCGCAACCGGCGGTCGGGCGCCAAGAAACAGATCGAACTCTCCTCCGAGCCACACCTCGTCCGCGAATTGGCGAGTGGTCACCTCCTCCACGAATGCGGTTGCCCCCATAGTGGTGAGAGTAGCCGCCACCCGCTGGGCGAATTGAACGTATCGGTCATCGAACAATCCGACTCGTATTTCGATCGGAGTTCCCGGGGAGAAAACCTCTTGAACGGTACTTAGTCCCTCAATCAGCGAGATTAACTCGGGCGGATCAAGCAACCAGTCACTGGAAATTATTGGCAGCCCAATTGAGACGACGCTCTCGGCCTGCCATAACTCTCTGGTTACATCATCGACTGCCAGTCGCCTTAGGAAAGAGTTCCTGACTTGACGATCATCAAAATACGGACGGACGGTATTCAATGCCATCTCTAATCCAGCACCAGCCTGGCTCACACCGGTCAACTTGAGCGAACTGTTGCGTCCAAGAGCCGTCTCCAGTTCCGCGGCAGGAAGTTGAACAGCGTCGATAATTCCGGTGAGCAGTGAAGTGAACTGTGTTCCGGGTGAGAGGTAGGCGATCTCAAGGACCGAAATACGGGGCCTGAACGCGTCGTGGTACTCCGTGTTCGCCATTAGGACAGTGCTGGAGTCATCCGTCTCGTCCCAGATCCACGCGCCTGACCCAATGTTGGGCCCCCGCAGCAGATCGCCGGATGCGGCAACTACCTCTGGCGCGACAACAACGCTGTGGCCATCCGCAAGCGATTCAAACAGCTCGGCATCTGGTCGGTGAAGGGTGATGCGAACAGTCCGCACGCCGATCGCCTCAATTTCATCGATGTTCCTCAGCAGATCGGCGTTCGGCCAACCCGGGGTACGCTGCCGATTGAGGCTAAAAACGACATCCGCAGCGGTCACCTGGCGCCCATTCACAGGTGCAATGTCCTGCCACCTGGCATCGGGATTCAGATTAAACTCCACCGTTGTCGCATCGACCATCGCCCAGGAGTCGCACAGTGAACAGCGGACTCCGCCATATGCATGGCCGTTGCCAACGGACTCATCGAACATCAGCAACTTGTCATAGACAAGTCCGGGTCCCCAGACGAAGAGGGCAGGACTCGACTCCTGATGGACATCAAAATGAACCGGTGCGTTCTGCGTTGCTGTGCGAAATGAACCGCTGCTGATCGTGGGCTCGGGAGTGGCTGTGGGGGAGGGCGCCGGCGTTGCAGTTGCGGCGAACTGCGCCTGAATGGTGGGCAGGGGAATGAAGACGGGGATAACGTCGAGAGACGGCGTTGGCGCGGGTGTTTCACGCTCACTCGACCCGGATCCCGAAGTGCAGCTCGCGCCAGCAAGTAGAGATACCGCAAAGATAGTGATTGCCGCATTGCGCACAGTCTGGCTGTTCAGGAATCTATTCATCTTCGATAGCCTATGCGATAGCAAGCTCAAAAGCGCCGGTTTCGTCACGCAAATGTTCGTCTGTTCCCGCAACCTGATCAGGACATCATCTCCTTGAACCTCGCGATAGACATTCACACGCACATCGATCAGCACGATTCCCTGGAACTTCCAGGGATGCTGGAGAGATCAGCCGCGGCCGGAGTGGGCGTCATCGTCATCGCGGGAGTCACGGTGGAGAGCTCAAAAAAAGCTATAGCGCTCGCGAAGGAGTATGAGCCCATATTCGCTGCGGTTGGCGCTCACCCTCAGGATCTGACTGGCCCGCTCTCAAGCGATGCGGAAACAGCGCTGTCAAAGCTCGCTGCTGATCCCGTGGTAATCGCCATGTCGGAGATTGGATTGGATTTCCAGGCTGCATCCCCAGACCACAAAGTGCAGGAAGAGGCATTTCGCATCCAGATAGACATCGCTCGCAGAAACAATCTCGCAGTTATTTGGCACATGCGAGCGGCCACTGTAGATTGCATGAGGATCCTGCGGGATGAACGAGTCCTGGAACTCGGCGGCGCTGCCCACTACTTCCAGGGAACGTGGGAGGACGCCACCGCGGTCATGGACCTGGGCTGTGCGATCTCTCTCGCCAAGCCGCTGCTTCGT
>DBZV01000147.1:0-2819 GCA_002311865.1 Dehalococcoidia bacterium UBA1151 | reverse complement strand
CTCGTCTGCCCGAGCTTCAGGAAGTGGCGAAACGCGTCCCACTGGCAAGCATTGTGCTGGAGACAGACGCCTACCCTCAGCCGTTTAAGAAGAAGCGCGATAAGTGGACTGAACCCAAAGATGTGGCGGTGGTGGCGGAGAAGCTGTCGCAACTCAAAGGCTGTTCGGTTTCAGAGATCATCGATCAGACGACCAAAAATGCGCTCGAACTCCTGGGGCAGCGTGGAATACCGATGCGAGAACAGTTAGAAATCTGATGCTGAACTGTCTCCTGATACATATAATCCTTAGTTAGCCAACATATGCGTGAGTTCCGTGAAAAGATTCGCTTCGTCAACCGCTGAGGGGAGAGAGAGTGCTACCAGCCTGGTCCACCGTGGGATTTAAAGAGTGGGCAGTTACCGTTGCCGCCCTTGAAAAAGGAGAGCAGGTGGTACTGCTGCGCAAAGGTGGTATCCGAGAAGACGGCAAGCATTTCAAGGTTGAGCACCCCGGTTTTTTTCTCTACCCAACCTACGATCACCAGAAATCTGAACTGGTCAAACCGGAGTTTCACGATCTCTACGACTCAACGCTGATCGACGAAGACCCGGATTTGGTACATCTCAGCTCCTATGCCGAAGTCACGGAAGTCATAGAGACCAGTGATGACGCGATCGTCGAATCGTTGGATGACCATCACATCTGGACCCCGGAGTACGCTGAGAAGCGACTGCACTGGAAGCCCCGTCACCCGCTAACGGTGATGATCCTGCGAGTCCATGTCCTTGAGCAGCCACAGGCACTGCCGGTGATGGAGTCGTACGACGGTTGCAAGTCGTGGGTCCCTCTGGTCGAGGAGTATCCGGTAGGCGTTGCGACGCCGGTCCTGAACGATCGCAGATTTGAACGCAAAGTTGATGACCTGAAGACTGCATTAGGCCAGACCGCGTCCGCCTGAGCGCCTGGAGACAACAAATTTCAATGAAATATCGAGAACTCGCCGGAACTGATCTAAACGTATCTGAGATCGGTTTTGGCGTCTGGTCAGTAAGCACGAACTGGTGGGGTGAAATCCCCGAAGAAGACGGCATCTCTCTGATGCGGCACGCCCTTGATCTTGGCGTCAATTTCTTCGACACCGGTGATGCTTATGGCGCTGGCTATGGCGAGGAGATCCTGGGCAAGGCGTTCGATGGCGTTCGCGATGACATTATCATCGGCACCAAGTTCGGCTACGATCTGGAAGCTCCACGGGAGGCAGGAACACACAAAGAACGTCCTCAGAAATGGGACCCGGAGTTTGTGAAGAAGGCCTGTGAGTCTTCTCTGCGCCGGCTGGGAACAGACCGCATCGACTTCTATCAGCTTCACAATCCTCGGCTGACGGCTCTGGAAAGCGACGATACCTTTGCTGCGCTGGAGGATCTCAGGGATGATGGCAAGGTGCGGTTTGTTGGAGCGGCCATCGGCCCGGATATTGGGTGGACTGAGGAAGGCCTCTACGCCATCAAACACCGACGAGCTCCGGCACAGATCATCTATAACGTCCTTGAGCAAGACCCCGCAGTAGCATTTATCAATGAGGCTGAAACCGAAGGCGTGGGCCTGCTAAGCCGGGTACCTCATGCCTCAGGCCTTCTTGATGGCAAATACAACCGCGAGACGAAGTTTGACGCCAACGACCATCGCTCATTTCGTAAACAGCAGTGGCTGGACAAGTCCATGACCAAGGTGGAGCAGTTGGACTTCCTCTATGACGATAAGAGCGGCACCATGGCTCAGACTTCCATCAAGTTTGTGCTCAGCCCCCAGATCATCGCATCCGTGCTGGTGACCGCAACTGAGAAGAGCCAGCTTGAAGAGTTCTGTGGCGCGGTGGATATGCCTGATTTGCCCGTAGACGATCTGGAGCGACTGACAACGCTGTATGCAGACAACTTTGGCGTTGGCGAAAAGGATCGCATCAAGTCAAGCGTTGCCGAGGGCGGCTTCGTAGCAGTTAAGTAGAGCTAGTCGCCTGTTTCAACAGGGATCGAATCTGCACCATCAGATTTCTCGGCGCGGCCACTCCGTTCGCGATTCCGATGAGACTTCTTCCGCCGCCGCGTTTTTGACTGACTATTCTTCTTTGAAGCGCGCTGGAACTCCTCCTCAAAGAAAGTGAAATCTTTCTGGGGGATTATGTGGAGCGGCCCAATAAAGGCGAGGGGCCAATCCTCCGGCGCCCATTTCCTCACGTACTCCAGCCGTGGGCCTACCTGCAACGCGTCAATCCAATTTGCCTCATCCAGGATCACATCAGGTTCCGTCTCCACGCGATGTGGATAGAGCTCATCCTTCAAGTAGTGAGTCCAGATAGGCTCGTCAGATTCAAACGGCTCGGATTTCACCGTGGCCGTTGCCGCGAAGACTCGCGCGTCCGACAGGTAGTAAAGGAGGCGATCCTCCACAGCGATGCGAGCCGACTTACGTTTCTGACTGGATTCAAAGCCCTGCACTTTGAAATCGTGATCTTTCGAGATATCGAAATTTTCACGATTCGTGACAATCATCCAATATGTTTTGCCCAGTTTGTCTTCTCTCCTGCCAGGGGATCTCCTGAAACCAGGACCGCAGGCGAAATCTTAGCACCAGCCGTTTCCCAATGGCGGGAGTGGTTTCTTAGACCTGCTCTCACGCCGACCTGTTCTTACATCCTCCGATTCCCGCGTCAACGGCGTTTTTACAGGGTCTAAGTAAACGGAAAGTAATGATGAAGTTACAAGCGGGTGAGAACCCCCATATATCTGTTGCAATCTTTCCGAAAGTGGCAAAAGGTGACCTGCCCCAAATAGTTG
>DBZV01000146.1:2677-3980 GCA_002311865.1 Dehalococcoidia bacterium UBA1151 | reverse complement strand
GGCATCATATTCAGTCCAGCCATATCGTCAAAGAACGCATCAATATAGCTCTGGGACAGCTCTTCGGACGAAATATCTTCCCGATTTGCCCGGTTGATGATCTTGTCATCGACGTCAGTGAAGTTCTGGATGCGCCTCACCTTGTATCCGCGCCACTCTAGATAGCGGTGGAGGACTTCAAACGTGATCGTGCCAAGAGCATGGCCAATGTGCATATCGTCGTACACGGTCAGACCGCATACGTACATGGTTACCTCATCCCCGGCCGGGACGAACTCTTCTTTCTGGCGCGTGAGAGTGTTGTAAAGCTGCATATTGTTCAGGACAGGAGTCGAAGAGTTGCTATCGCCTGCGCTGCAATCCCCTTGCCCTGCCCGATTGCTCCAACGTGATCGGTGGAGGTGACCTTGATGTTGATTCGTTCGGTATCAGTGCTCAGAATCTGCGCGATTCGCCGCACCATACGTTCCAGATAGATACCCAATCTGGGTCGCTGGGCGACGATTGTAGCATCGACATAATCGACTCCCCAGCCTGAATCCCGGACCATGCCAAGGCACGATTCCAGAATCACCGCGCTATCAATCCCACTCCACTCTGGAGAGGTTGAGGGGAAATGAGTGCCCAGGTCACCGAGTTTCGCTGCCCCCAGCAACGCGCTGGAGATCGCGTGCAGAAGCACGTCGCCATCGCTATGGCCTTCCAATGAATGATCGAAATCGATGTCGATCCCGCCCAGCCTGAGTACGGAACCCGGTTTCAGGGCGTGCCCGTCGAATCCTGTGCCCCACCGCAACTGATCCTCGTTGGAGGTGCCAGATGGTTGGCGCTTCGAAAGGATCTGCTGCGCGGTGATGAGATCTTCCGGTGTGGTGATCTTGATGTTCTGAGTCGATCCCTCAAATATCGCAACTTTTCCGCCAACCATCTCCACCATCATTGCGTCGTCCGTCACATCGCTGCTGACCTCGGTGTGGGCGCGCGCTATGAGTTCACGTTCAAATATTTGGGGCGTTTGGACCGCTCGTAGAGTATCCCTGATGGGCGTATCCACCACCTGGGAGTAGTCATCGACTACCTTGATGGTGTCGGCAACCGGGATACCCGGGACTGCAGCGCCTGATTCGCCCGCGGCTACGAGTCCTCGATCGATCAGCGTTTCATCGATGAATGGACGGGGGCCATCATGAATCGCAATATACGCCGGTGGCGCCTCCATCTGAGACAGGAATTCAACCCCGATGCGGGCGGAGTCTTGCCTTCTCCGACCGCCGACGAGGACCGCTTTGACCTTTGAGTCTCC
>DBZV01000146.1:0-2651 GCA_002311865.1 Dehalococcoidia bacterium UBA1151 | reverse complement strand
TCCGAGTCCTTCAACGAGATTCTGTCCCGCGGCCAGGTTTGATTCCGAAAATACAACAACTATTGAGCCGACGGCATACGAGGCTTGAAAGACCTGAATCGTGTGCGAGAGGACCGGCTGTCCGCCAAGTGAGGCGAATATCTTGTCGATACCGCCCATGCGCGAGCTACTGCCCCCGGCGACGATCACAACGCCAAGATCTCCGCTCGCCTCCCGAGATTCCACAGCCTAAATCGAATCAGTCAGGTTGAAGATTGATGTGAAGCCGAAGTAACAACTGTAGGCGATAGCGGTGGACTTGACCGACTTGCCGATGAGAACCAGGGCAAAAAACTTGCGGGCAGAGTATCCAGAAGCCCCCGCCGCGATTCCCAGGAGGTCGAATATTGGGATCGGGAGCACGGCGAAGAAGAGTATTGCCCTGCCACCGCGCTTGCTTACCCAATTTCTGAACCAAGGATAAAACCGGCTTTTCTCCACGAGTGGACTGCCCGCGACTCCGGCCAGATATCCGGTCATTTCGCCAACCGCTTCGGCACTGGCTGCAACCAGGCCAACGTACAGCGGAAACAGTCCCACGGTCGGACTCACCGCGATACAGGGGGCCGCAAGACCGGGAATTGGGAAGATGATCGAACTTGCTGCAACCCAGCTGATCAACCAGACGCCTGGATAACCAATCGAATCGGTCGAAAGCTGCCCGGTTACCCACAGCACCAGTCCGAGTGCCATGATGCCCAGGACGAGCGACAGAGTGGCTACTCGGATCCAGATCGTGAGACCACCGGGCAAGGCGCGAAGTCTCACGGCGAGTGGTATCGATCTTTCTGTTGGTCTAGCCCTGTGTTGTGTGGTTGGTTCCAATTGCCGGGTCTAAGAACGTAGGAGAAGTTATAGGTACGCAAGATTACCGCCAATGGTGTCGCCGGGAAAGCGGGTAGCGCCCGTAAGTGATGATTCTCGTGATTCCTAGATCATAAATGGACGCGGGTAAGTTCGCCCTTACTAGTTCAGGAAAAGAAAACGGGCGGAACGGCAATTAATACCGCACCGCCCGCTTTTTGAATCTGTTTTAGGCCTTCACAAGCTCCGGCTCGTCCTTGAGTTCGCCGACGCTATCCGATGTCTCTTCTTCAATAAGTTCGAAGGTCAGAGCGCTCTCATCAAGTCCTACCCGGACAGAATCGCCGTCTGAGTACTCGCCCGACAGAATTTTCTTTGCCATCGGGTTCTCGATGTGACGTTGAATAGCCCTCTTGAGCGGCCTTGCGCCAAACACCTTGTCGAAACCTTCAACTGCCAACCACTTTTGCGCCTCGGGAGTCAGCTCTATTTTGACGCCCATATCCGCAACTCGTCCCGCTACCTCGCTGACAAGCAGCGCAACAATGCGCTCAATGTCATCCTCCGTGAGGGAGTCGAACACAATGATCTCATCGACCCTGTTCAGGAATTCAGGCCTGAAGTGGCTCTTGAGCGCCTCCTCAACTGAGGCCTGCATCTCATCTTTCTCTGAACGTGTCTTCTTCGATCCAACGAATCCGAACGGCTCTTTGGCGACCCCAACAGTGCCAAGGTTGCTGGTCATGATCACAACGGTGTTCCTGAAGTCCACCGTGCGGCCGCGACCATCCGTCAGACGACCGTCGTCCAGCAGCTGCAGCATCACGTTGAAGACTTCCGGATGCGCCTTCTCAATCTCGTCAAACAGGACGAGTTGGTAAGGCCGCCGCCGAACGGCTTCCGTCAGTCCGCCACCTTCGTCATAGCCAACGTATCCAGGAGGTGCGCCGATCAAGCGTGAAACCGTGTGGCGCTCCTGGAATTCGGACATGTCCACTCGAACCATGTTTTCCTCATCGTCAAACAGGAACTCCGCCAGGGTTTTGGCCAGCTCCGTCTTACCCACGCCCGTGGGGCCCAGGAAGATGAAGCTTCCAATTGGCCTCTTGGGATCACTCAGCCCCGACCTGGAACGCCGAATCGCATCGGAAAGAGCCTCGATGGCGGTGTTCTGACCAATCACGCGGTCGTGCAGCCGTTCCTCCATGTTCATCAGCCGATCGGCCTCGCCCTCAACAAGTTGAGCCACAGGAATACCAGTTCGCAGTGAAATCTGCTCTGCGATATGACGTTCCGTGACAGAGTCGTCAACATTGTGCTCCAAGGCCCATTCTTCACGCGCCTCGTTCCAGGCGACTTCCACCGCAAGGTATTCCGTGCGCAGCTCAGCCGCAAGTTCGAACTCCGATTTCTCAGACGCCGCAAGTTCTTCGTCCTTGAGGCGTTGGATCTCATCTTCCTGTTCCCGTAGCTCGATTGGATAGGAGTGCGCTTCGATCCTGATCTTGGCGGAGGCCTCGTCCATCAGGTCGATCGCCTTGTCTGGCAGTTGCCGCCCGCTGATGTACCGCTGCGAGAGAAGAACCGCTGCCCGCAGAGCCGCATCCTCCACCTTGATGCCGTGGTGTTGCTCATAGCGCGGCCGCAGAGATTCAAGCATCTTGATTGAATCTTCAATTGACGGCTCGTTGATGTAGATCGGTGAGAACCTGCGTTCAAGCGCTGGGTCGGCTTCGATGTACTTTCGGTACTCATCAAGCGTGGTCGCGCCCATGGCCTGCAGCTCGCCTCTTGAGAGAGCGGGTTTC
>DBZV01000001.1:776-5118 GCA_002311865.1 Dehalococcoidia bacterium UBA1151 | reverse complement strand
GATCGCAACTACTTGCCGTAAAAAGCGGACAGCTGCTGGCAGTCCGACTATTGCGACTCCGTAGCGGGACCGTCAAGCCACGCCTGGATATGTCCCTGACCCGAGCCGAGAATTGGCGGTGCGATTGAGATATCCGGACGCTTTCCATCCACAAGAAATGGAGGCCCGACAAGTCTGATGTTCCCCACCTCAGGGTGTTCGATGGACTGGACGAGGTGGTTTGCGATGACGTGCTGATCATTGATTACCTGATCGAGTTGCCGAACCTCACCGGCCGGCACTCCGTTGCGCATCAGCTTGTCAGCCCATTCACTAGCTGTCGATTGACCGAGCCGCTCCTCCAGCAGGCTGCGTACTTGCTCACGTTTCTCAACACGCTGAGGGTTGTTCGTTAACCCCGGAAACTCCTCTACTGGGATCCCTAACGCGTCGCAAAGGGACTGCCATTGTCGATCATTTCCGACACAGATCATCAGGAGTCCATCGCTTGCTTGGAAGGCTCCAAAGGGAACGATGTTGGGGTGGTCATTGCCATGGCGTTCCGGCAACTCCCCTGAGACAAGGAAGGAACTCATCACATTGACAAGACTTGCGACCGCCACATCGAATAGAGAGACCGAAACGTGTCCACCGATCCCCGTGGATGTCCGTCGTATCAGGAGGCTGGTAACCAAGTTTACAGCATGGAGCCCTGCGAGTAAGTCGATTATCGCAACACCGGCTTTGTATGGTTCGAATCGATCAGGGGGTCCGTTGATACTCATGAAGCCAGACATCGCTTCGATCACTGGGTCAAAGCCTGGGTAGTCCCGGTATGGGCCGGTTTCTCCGAATCCGGTAATCGAACAGAACACAAGACCGGGATTGAGTTCCATCAGCTTCTCGGGGCCGAGACCCCATCGTGTCATTCGACCTGGTCGGAAGTTCTCGATTAAGACGTCAGTCCTCACCGCTAGGTCTAACAACTTCTTCGCGTCCGCGAGATTATCAAGATTCAACACAGCCGATCGTTTGTTTCGGTTTAGCGCTAAAAAGTAGGCACTCTCACCGTCAACGAATGGGGGCCCCCAACTCCTAGTTTCGTCACCTGCAGGACTCTCAATTTTGAGGACATCAGCTCCCAAGTCGGCGAGCGCCATCGTTCCATACGGACCGGCGAGTACACGTGTGAGGTCAAGAACTTTGATACCAGCCAGAGGGAGTTCAAGGGTCGGAGACGGATCGGGTGCGGATTCCATCAGTTCAGTATGTTCAGGGATTCTCTGTAAATGGGGCCAGAGGGGCGCTCCATGGGGAGAAAGAGCCCGAAGACGCTAACCGGGGAGCTCCGGCGAGGCACCTAGGAGCTCCTCTCAAGTTCGAGCAGTGTGCTGTTGACGGCCTCAGTGATGAAATCAGCCTGACTAAACGTGAGACAGAGGGGAGGAGTAATTCTAACCACATGACTTGTGCTCGAAATCACGACGCCCCGTCGGAGTAGTCCTAGAAGAACGTCACGGACAAACTCTCCTCCGGCGGGAGACCGACTAATCGGATCGGAGACCAATTCGATCCCGATAGCGAGGCCGAGGCCACGGACCTCGGCTACCGATTGGCGCTTCTCCAGACGCTTTGTCAGACCATCGATTAAATGAGCCCCCACCTTGGCAGCGTTTTCTACTAGTTCTTCCCGCTCTAGTGCCCTTATGGCAGCCAAACCAGCAGCACATGCCAAGGGGTTTCCGCCGAAAGTACTGCTGTTATGCGTGGGTTCTGCGCCTGGACCAGCGTCCATGACGCTACGAGGTCCCGCGACGATACCGATTGGGAAACCACCACCGATGCCTTTACCGAGTAGCAGGATGTCCGGGATCACACCAGAGTGCTCGAATGTCCATAGACGCCCGGTTCGACCCCCTCCGGTGAGAATCTCATCGAACACAAGTAATGCTCCGGTCCGGTCACAGAACTCGCGGAGATACCTTAGGAACTCTCCGGGGATGGGAATCATGCCTCCTGCCCCCTGCATCGGTTCGATCACAACGGCCGCAGGTTGATCGGTGAGTACTTGCTTTACGAGGCGCTCCAGATGGCGAGCACAAGTGGCAGAAGTTTCAGAGTCGTCCATACCTCTGCCCCACGAGGGGTCTGGGGCAACCGAGTGGGTTACGCCCGGCATCATCGGTCCGAGTCCTTCTCGTCCGGCACCTGTTGTAAGGGCTAGGGCTCCAAATGTTCGGCCATGGTATGCGTTGTGAAAGGCGATCACCTCGTAGCGTCCGGTTGCGGAGCGGACGATTCGAATGGCAGCCTCTACAGCTTCGCTTCCTGAGTTGGCCAAATGAAACGCGTCAAGTTCAGCAGGGAGTAGGGCCGTAAGGGTCTCGAGAAACTCGACCCGAACCTCGGTCGCGAAGTCATAGAAGTGTGTGAGTAGGCCTGCTTGCTCGGCAAGAGCATCGGCTACCCCGCGGTGACCATGGCCGAGGTTCATCACCACAGTCCCAGAACACGCATCCAATAGCCAATTGCCGTCGACATCCCGGATCATCGCCCCGCGCCCGTCTCGGATAGCTAGTTCCGACCATAGAGATCCTGCAGAATTACCGGCCGCTAGAAGAGACTGATCCTTCTTAAATACGGCTCGAGAATTCGGCCCCGGCACCTCAGTTCTGAGAACCGGTAGTTCCGTCACTACTTCATCTGTTGATGTGTCCATGAGGGCATGTTCCAATCTGAGAGCATTCGTGGTTGGCGCTAGGTGCTCTCTGTACCGAGGTCAGAGATTTCGACAAGAGCTTCGATAACTGTTGGTTCGCGGGCCGTGAAACTCTTCTTTAGAGCAGTTTCGAGTTCTTCAGGGGTCTTGGCCCGATGCCAGGAGAGTCCGAAGGCATTAGCAATAGAGCAAAAATCGACATAGCCAAGATCCACGCCGAAGCGGCGTCCGTCACAGACCTTGTCTTGAAGGTCAGCGATGATCCCGTAAGACCGGTTGTTGAAAACCAGTAGAACTACTGGGAGTTGATGGTCGACAGCGGTGGCCAACTCGCCGATGGTGAAGAGCGCGCCACCGTCACCCATGACGGCTAGCACAGTGTCATCGGGTACCGCAGCCTGCGTTCCAAGTGCGGCGGCATAAGCCCAACCAAGTGTCATGAAATTCCAGGGCATCATCAGTTTGCGCGTTGGTCCCAATGAGATACCTCCGGGAATCCATCCCGATGCCATGGTGACGTCCACGCAGATGGTTGCGTCTACTTTGGGAAGGGCAGATTCGATCGGAGCAATCCAGCGGTGCGTTAACAATGGTTGGTTTGCCTCGGTAGAGATCTGTGGGTCCGGGGGTGCAGATTCGGCGAACAAGGAGGTTAAGGACACGAGGAATGAACGAGCGTCTTCTTCGATGGCAAGACGTGGCTGGTAGTGCTGTCCTAGGGAGCGAGGATCAATGTCTACGTGGATAAGAGATCCACTGATCTTGAGTGTCCACGATTTGGTCGTGGCGGCGCCAAAGCTTGTCCCCAGGGCTAGTACAACGTCTGCGCTGGACAACCTCTTTCGGCTCGTGGGGTTATCGAGAACACCTAGCCAGTTGCCAGAACGATTAGCCGATGAGCTACCAGGAACTGTCGTGACGTACGGGAAACCTGAGAGGGCCAAGAAGCTCTCCAACTCATCCTCAGCACGTGCTCCTGCAACCCCGGCGCCTACCAAGACGAGTGGATCAACGGCTGTTCGGAGAAGGTCCACTGCCTCCGACAACTCTTTGTAGGTGGCTGTCGAGGGTGTGGCTTCCGGTAGTTCAGTTACGTCCGGTTCATCAGATGCCGGGGCCTCCATTGCGCTTCGGCTTATGAGAACTACGCCGGGCCGATTCCGTCCACTCAGGCTTTGGGCGATGGTTCCACAGACTGAGGTACGGATTGATCCGGGATCGTCTGCCCGGGCGACAATCGCTCCGGTTGCCGCCGCCAGACCCGCCTGGTCGACTGCTTCGTGGGGGAGTCCCAACGGCTGTTCCAATCTCTGTGCCGGCTCGAGGTCACTAGCGATGACCACGAGTGGTGAGGAGTCCGCATAGGCGGTTTGAAGTCCGGTCACCGTATTTCCGAGGCCTGGGCCACCGGTCACAACTACGACTCCGGGCTTTCCGGTTCTTCTCGCGTACCCATCTGCCATGAATGCCGCCGCCTGCTCGTTCCGAGCCACGATGCTTCGGAAGCGACCGTCTCTTGCCAGTGCGTCGTAGATCTCGATCGTGTAACTAGCTGGGATTCCGAAGACCGTGTCCACACCGCACGCCGCTAATGCGGACACAACCGAATCCCCGCCGTTGGGTATTGAGGTCACTGGATTGCCA
>DBZV01000001.1:0-670 GCA_002311865.1 Dehalococcoidia bacterium UBA1151 | reverse complement strand
CGCGGCGTTGGTGATCATGCACTGGTCGAGGACTTCGGTTGGGACACCTTCGGCTTCAGCCAGTGCGCGGAACCCGGTGACTAGATGCACCAGACCCGGTCCACCTTCTGCCTGTAGATGTCGCCGCCTACAGAGGTCACTTGCCAGGATGACCTGGTCGGTGAGTTCTTCTTCGGCCAGTTGCCGCAGCTTGCCGGCCCGCACGACATCGGTGGNNGTCGAACTGAGCCCACGCTCCCCGGTTGATGATCTCTCTGATCAGATCAAGGTCAGGTTCGGTGTCATCGAGGTGTCCGATGACGATCCGGTCGGGGTCGAGGCCCTGTGAGGTGAGAACGTCGATCTGATCGAGAGCGTTACGACCCAGGTAGGTGTGGGTAGTAACTGCCACGCCGGTCTCAACCGCGGCCATCGCCGAAGCCCGGAACACCACCGCTTCACGGTCGGTCATCGGACCGGTATAGGTGCCTTGCTCGCCGATGATCCCAGCGCGTATCCCGGTGTCACCGACCCCTTCGGTGACCTCTTTGACAAGAAGCTCAGCGATCGCAACGTCATCTAAGTCAGCGATCGCGTCTGGATGAAACGGCTCGTGGTAGATGCCCGTTCCCATAACGACATGCACCCCGGTCTCTTCCGAAGCACGAACCAGAGCCTCCGGATCCCGCCC
>DBZV01000023.1:3085-8033 GCA_002311865.1 Dehalococcoidia bacterium UBA1151 | reverse complement strand
CAGCGCGCCGGACATCGCGGGCCAGGGCCTCGCAAACCCAATGGCGCAGATCCTCACCGCAGCGATGATGCTTCGACACCTTGGGGAAGAAGACGCCGCGGTTGATGTTGAGAACTCCGTGCAGAAAGTACTGAAGATCGGTGAAACCCTCACCGCCGACCTCGGTGGTTCAAGCCACACCACCGCCGTAGGTGATGCCATCGCCGCCAACCTCAGCTAACAAGCGCACCCGGAGCAATCATGAATCCGCTGGATAAAGTAGCAATCGGCGATACCGGCGTCTCAGTCTCTCGACTAGGACTTGGTGGCGCGCCGCTTAGCGGGATGGTCCTTGGCGGCGGTCTGTACGGAGGCACCGCCAGAGACGCCGCCATGGCAATCATTAGACGCGCCCATGAGCTGGGCATCTCATACTTCGATACCGCTCCGCTCTATGGCACTGGCCGTTCGGAAGCCCGCTATGCCGGCGTGCTGCCGGAACTCGACCGCGACTCATTCGTCATCTCATCCAAATGCGGCCGGGTCCTGGTCCCAGAAGATGGCCCTGACGACGATTTCAGAGGCGACGGCCTCCCCCGCCTGGATGTGCAGTTCGATCTCAGCGCTGACGGCATCCGCCGCAGCGTAGATGAGAGCCTCGCACGGCTAAAACTCAATTCGATAGAAATTCTCTACCTGCACGACCCCGATGTCGTACCCGGCGACGGCATGTCACTGGCCCTCAACTCAGCGCTTCCTGCAATGGTGAAATTGAGAGAGGAGGGCATCGTCAAAGCGATCGGATGTGGAATGAACCTCTGGGAGTGGCCCGCAGAGTTCATCCGAAACTTCGACCTCGATATCATCCTGCTCGCCGGTCGCTTTACCCTGCTTGACCACGATGCATACGATGAATTCCTACCCCTCTGCGCTGAGCGCAACGTAAAACTCGCCATCGGCGGCCCCTACAACTCAGGCATCCTCGCTCGCGACCTCGACGGCCCAGTCACATTCAACTACGAAGCGCCCGAGCAGAGGTGGATCGATCGCGCTCGAGCGCTGAAAGCAGTCTGCGATAGACACAACGTAGACCTCAAAGCAGCCGCCCTCCAGTACGTCATGGCGCACCCGGTCGTCGCATCGGTCATCCCCGGCGCGCAGACGGAGCAGGAAGTCGAGCAGAATATCCAGATGGCGTCCGCGAACATACCAGCCGACCTCTGGTCTGAGATGAAGCAAGAAAAGCTGATTCCTTCGGACGCCCCAACACCCGGCCAAGGACACCGCATTGAACCCGTTTGAATTCGTAGACGTTGGCCGCTCAGATGTTGAAGTTACGCGCCTGGGACTGGGCGGCGCTCCGCTCAGTGGAATGGTCCTGGCAGACGGCCTGTTCGGCGGAACTAGCTACGAAGACTCACAGCAGATCATCAAACGAGCCTACGACCTGGGCGTCCTCTACTTCGACACCGCACCCGGCTACGGCGCGGGCCGCGGTGAGGCCAGGTACGGCCACGCGATCAAAGGGATGGAGCGCGACGAACTCACCATCTCAACCAAAGTCGCCCGCCTGCTCGTTCCGGAAGATGAGGCCAACGCCGAGCCAACCGGCCCCGAGGGCATCCCCAACTACGTAGCCCATCTCGACTACTCCAAAGAGGCAATCCACCGATCTCTCCAGACCAGCCTTGAGCGACTGGGCGTGGATGAGGTCGATATCGTCTACCTCCATGACGCCGACTTTTCCGGCCAACACTCCGAAGACGACTTCGCGATGGGCCTTGAAGCGCTCTCAGAACTCCGTTCAGCCGGTGCCCTCAAAGCCATCGGCATGGGCATGAACGAATGGCAGATGACCGAGAAGATGATGCAGCGGTTCGACCTGGACATCATTCTCCTTGCAGGACGCTACACATTGCTCGATCAGAGCGCACTACCTAGCCTGATGCCACTTTGCCAGAAGAAAGGCGTCTCAGTGGCAATTGGAGGCCCTTACAATAGTGGAATCATCACCCAGGACCTCGACAGCCCCGTCACCTTCGATTACAGCCCCGCCTCAGAGCAGTGGATAGCCAAAGCGCGAAGAGCCAAGGAAGTCTGCGAACGATGGGGCGCCGACATCCGCGCAGTAGCGCTTCAGTTCCCCTTCGCGCACCCTGCAGTCGCAACAACCATCCCCGGCTCCGGCTCCGTAGATGAGCTAGAGCAGAATGTTGAGCTGATGCAGCAAGAGATCCCAGAAGGCCTCTGGGATGAACTCATCAACGAAGGGCTCATCGCCATCGACGCGCCCGTTCCGGAGCTACTTTGGTAGCTCACAAGACCGCATGACGCTCTTAGAACAACGAGAAATAGGCGACACCGGCGTAACCGTCTCAGCCCTCGGACTCGGTGGCGCGCCAGTGGGCGGTCACGAGTCCGCTAACTCCCTCTACACCGTTGCCGAGTACGAAGAGGGCATTGCCATCGTCCGCCGCGCCTTCGAACTCGGCGTCAGGTACTTCGATACCGCTCCCTCCTACGGCGATGGCAGAAGCGAAGTTCGATACGGCGTTGGCATGCGCGACCTGCCACGGAATGAGTTCGTCGTCTCAACCAAAGCATCAAAAATCCTGATGCCAGCTGATCCCCAGAACACCAACCCCATTGGACTGGAAGGCATTCCCGATCTTGATCCGGTGTTTGATCTCTCACGCGACGGCATATTCCGATCGCACGAAGAGAGCCTCGCAAGGCTCAACCTCGACTACGTAGACATCCTCTTCCTCCACGATACGGAAGCGGGCGATCTGGAAACGCAGGCACAGGCAACAGGCTTCGCCGCCATCGTCGAACTAAAAGAGCAGGGCAGTGTAAAAGCCATCGGCGCCGGAACCCGAGCCATCGGCGTCCTCACCAGGCTCATTCAAAACTTCCCGGTCGACGTCGTGCTGCTGCCGAATTACTACTCGCTCCTCACCCAGAAGCCGCTCGACGACTTCCTGCCGTTCTGCGCCGATGAGGGCGTCTCAGTCGTCATTGGCACCCCCTACAACTCCGGCATCCTGGCCTCCGACCTCACCGGCCCGGCGCTCTTCAACTACCAGAACGCCCCGCAAGAACTCCTCGACAAGGCCCGCGCGCTAAAAACTATCTGCGAGCGGCATGGCGCAGACCTCAAAGCCGCCGCGATCCAGTTCGTTCTCGCGCACCCCGTCGTCGTATCAACCATCCCCGGCCCCGCCTCAGTAGCCCAGCTGGAAGATAACGTAGCGATGTCGCAACAGCCCATCCCGCCCGAAGTCTGGGCCGAGATGAAATCCGAACGTCTGATCAGGGCCGACGCCCCAACCCCCTGACCCACTAGCCCCGCTGATCGAGGTTCTGCGCGTAGTACGCCATCACCGCAAACCCCAGCGGCGCATCCACCGGCTCCCCCGCCGTAACCATCTCGCGCAGCTCCGCAACCGGAATCAGCTCAATCTCCAGGAACTCAAACGGATCCGGATTGCTCTCCACTCTCGTGAGTCCTCTACCCAGATACACGTGAATTGCCTGATCGGTTAGCCCCGGTGAAGCGTTGTACGCGCCTAATTTGGTCAACTCCGAAGCTGCGTAGCCAGCCTCTTCCTGCAGTTCACGCGCCGCCGCTACCACTGGCGACTCACCCGCCTCCATCAACCCCGCCGGTAGCTCCAAGCTCATCGCACCCAGCGGATGGCGATACTGCCGCACCGTAACCGCCTGCTCGTCGTCCGTAATCGCAAGCACCGCCGCACCACTCCTCGATCGCACCCACGGATAAGTCATCGAACGACCATTCGGCGCCCGCAACTCATCCACCACAAGGTCAAAGAACCCCTCGTACGCGTTGTGAGTCTCGGTAATCGTCCAATCTTCAGGGCCGGGCAGGCTCATGGTCACTCCGTTGCCAGTGGGTTATCTTGAGGCAGCAACAATACATCACACCACAATGTCATCTCGCGGACCCAAATGGTTGCAATATGGCAACTCGCAGGCGATGGCATTGCCCTGGTTGGCGAACGTTTCTAATCTCATGGACGCAAGTGCTCCTGCGCGGGCACCGATTTCCGCCTTTCGACCCCAAACGATGAGAAGAATTCGCGCAGATGATTCCCCAGCATGCGCGTTTTTACGAACAGCCGCCTTCGGAACCACAAGCACATCCCCGGGACGCCATCCGGATTTATGACTCTGGCATCCTGGGCAATATGAGGACCCGTCGGTTGGAGGCAAGAGGGGCTCACTGGCGCTTCTGCTGAACGGGTAGACGCTTATCCTGGTCTGGATAGATATGCCGATCTGACCTGGCCTATCTGGCTGGACGAACTCACGTATCGTGGAAGGTGCATGTTTGCGGGCCTCAACGATATGACGGATCAATGTTGCTGAGTCCTGGGTCCGTGGCTTCATGTACCCAACCACAATCGCCCATTGGACCATTTCAAACAAGTGGCAGCAGTCGTCCTTCAACTCCTCAATTGGGTGTGCTCGTTGGGAGGGGGCGGCGAGTAACATTTTGCAGATCGACCATTATCCGTCGCAATGGAGACCACAAAGGTATGGGAGTCTTGACCTCACCAAGAGTCAATCGATTTCAGGCATCCGTCTTGTTCCTGGCGGGCTTTCTACTGCTCATCGTCGCCTGCGGCTCGGATTCAGGCGGCGCGGTAGCTCCGGGAGCGGATGGCCCGACAATCGCCCGAGACGGTGATATGTTCGATGTGGATTCGTTTGTGAATGCGGGCTGGAAGAAATCAAAAGAATTCTCGACCGAAACCGTACCCGGCTCAAATGCGATCTGGTACGGGTTCTACAAGAGTCAGGATGTGGAGATCCGCTTCTACGCCTCGCACGCAGATGCCCTGGGCCCTGGTGTGGATTCGGCAAATTCCGCAGTGGATCGTGTACCCAACGCGAATATAGAAGGCAGCGCGATTTTCGCAAGTGGCCAGCGTACCCAGTACAA
>DBZV01000023.1:0-2940 GCA_002311865.1 Dehalococcoidia bacterium UBA1151 | reverse complement strand
CCGCGCTTTGGCTCTTGCCTCAGCTTTTAGGAGGATGCGCGCCCCTGCGGCTGTGCGCCTATTTCGTGTAGCACATACCTGGCCAAAGACACACAGTATTCTACGACGCACCAGTGTTCAAATAACCGCTCGAATGCGCGTCAGACGACCGCGTCCATGCGGTCGTCATGCCGTTGCCATCGGAACGCAAGCGGCTGATTGCCCAAGCTGCCATCACAGAATCGATTGAACTCTGTCAGTCAGTCAAAGCCGAGGCAATCATCACCGGCGCAAACCTGCGGCAATACTTCCGAAAATTCGAAAAAGCACTCGTGCGCCAGGCACCGGGCGAAACGAAGATGGAGAGACGAGCGCTCAGTAATGCACATGACATCGAGCCCTACATTCCGGGCCAGGAAGTCGTATCGTAGGAGACGCAACGTCATGACGCTATCATCCCCCTACACCGGGCCGTGGCTTGGATAGCGGAGAACTCATCATCGCCCCAGAGAATCTAGAGACCGACCTGAAACAGGAAGCGCTTGAACTCATTGACCGCGAAATAACGCGCGCCAAAGAAGCGAAGCTGCCAGGCATTTCAGATCATCTGCGCGGACTGGCCGCGCACATTCGTGAGGACCGTCTCACCGTCGCGCGTATCGACGAAGACGGCATGACATTCCTGCCCACCGAGGCAGGCCGAAAAGCAGGCCTCGATCAGTTCGTCCCCACCTCAGGCGAACCCCGCCGCGGCCAGAAGCTCATCATCGAAGAGCAAGCTCAGCCATAGACGCGTCTCACTGTACCTCTGCTGCGTATGCGCTAAACTCCGCGAAATCCCAAGCACGGAGGGCTAGTAAAGGCGTCACAGTCAAACACCGATTACCCGGTTGTCTACGATGTCGAATACCCGGAGGAACCGCAGGACCGATTCAAAGCCGCATTCAGAATCATTCTGGTGATCCCCATTTTCATAGTTGCGGCTACATTCGGCGGCGCCACCTGGGATTGGTCAACTGAATACTCAAACTCCGTGTTGATCAATTCCTGGGGTGGCGGGGCTCTAACCCTGGGTCCGGCGCTGATGATTATCTTCAGGCAAAAGTACCCAAGATGGTGGTTTGATTTCAACGTAGAGGTCGCCCGATTCTGGGCGCGAATCAGCGCCTATCTGGCGCTTCTCCGTGAGGAATACCCATCGACCGACGATCAGCAGGCAGTCACATTGGAATTCGTATACCCGGACGTCGAGAACGATCTAAACCGATGGCTGCCGATCGTGAAATGGCTCCTCGCGATTCCGCACTACATAGTGCTAGTGATCCTGATCATCATCGCGCTCATAGCGATCATCGTGGCCTGGTTCGCGATACTTTTCACCGGACACTACCCGCGTGGCCTGTTTGACTTCGTTGTTGGCGTGGGTCGTTGGGGATACAGGGTCCAAGCATACGCGTTTCTCCTATCCACTGACAGGTACCCACCGTTCTCAATGGGCTAGCTCGAATAATAGGTGGCGGCGCGGTCAGGCCAGACTAATTGGATCCGTCATCGGATCGCTCAACAAACCACGTCTTCATCAGACCTTTGCCCTTGATGTCGATATTTCCGCGGGCCTCACACGCAAACTCGTCCCTCACCAGCTCGAACGTCGCCTCACTGATCTGGACGCGTCCCGGCTCGCCGTGCGACTCCATCCGGCTCGCCGTGTTCACCGCATCGCCCCAGATGTCGTAGTGAAACTTTCGCTGGCCAACCACCCCCGCTACGGCCGGGCCTGTATTGATGCCAAACCGCATCTGCAACCCCCACCAAGCTCCCCGTTGCGAGACGCAAGATAGTCCCGCATATCCAGCGCGACGTTCACCAGCGCCTGTGCATGATCGGGCCTCGGTTCAGGCACTCCTGATGCCACCAGGTAGTTATCGCCAGACGTGCTGATCTTCTCAACCCCGTGCCGAATAGTTATCGAATCGAACTCCGAGAACACCTCGTTCAGCAACGCCACCATCTCTTCCGGAGTCAGCGTGCTCGCCAGCTGCGTCGACCCCACCATATCGGCAAACAGAACACTGACATGATCAAACCTGTCCGCCACCATCTGGGTTCCGTCTTTCAGCATCGCCGCAATAGCCGTAGGCAAGACGTTTTCAAGAAGGCTCTCCGATCGATTCCGCTTAAAATTCAGGAGCTCATAAGCCAAATCGTTCTGCTTTACGAAATAGGCCAGTAACCCAAATGCGACCGCGGAAGGCCCCAAAATATTGCCCGCGAACATCGTTCTCCGCACCCACTGCGGAACATCGTTAGTGCCGCTCAGTGAAGAGTCGATAAGCGCGCTAAAGACAACCACCCCCAGGAAAACCAAGAACCAGAAAAACGCCATCTTGCGGCGCGAGTAGACAATTGCACCCATCGGGGTAATCAGCGCCCACATCACGACCCCGCTGGAACTGACAAACCCGCCGAGCGCCAGCATCAAGCAAAACGGCAGCAGCAACGTGATGAGCAGCTGGCAAAACTCGAACACGTGATACCGCCGCCAGATTCGGTACGACACCACGTTTACGATCGTTAGAGGCAGGTAGATGAACGGAATGATCGAGATCATTGCCTCGCCCGCCGCAAGGTATACCAGCCCCCAGATAGTCGCAGCCGGCCCCACCACGATCGCCGCCAATACCGCGATCGACTTGCGTAGGTGTAACGCCTCGTCATCAGCCTCATCTGCTGACGTTTCGTCTGCGAACGTGTATATAGCGCGGCGACTCGCTCGTATGGGAGAAAGAATATTCATCGGCGATATTTTAGCCGCCTTGCAGGGGCGCATGGCGTGCGCCGCGGACCCGCGCCTTCCTCTCGTATGTGACGACTGTTGCTCTATGCCCTGCTACGGATCGGGAAAGTTCCCTTCGAGGGGGCGCCCGGAAAATTTCCCCCCCCCCCCCCCCCCCGTTTTTT
>DBZV01000190.1:569-5468 GCA_002311865.1 Dehalococcoidia bacterium UBA1151 | reverse complement strand
TGGGGGGCAGGTCAGACCTGATTCGGTGGTGTCACTCAGCCAATATGAAAGTGAGTCTTGTGCCACACAACTCGTCCCGGATACTTCTCAACTACTCGATGCAATCTACCATCTGACAGCAGGATTTTTACCGGGTGAATGGGCATGCCTTGAAGTGGATTTTGAAATTGACTCGCACTACAGCACTACCACAGCCCTTTCCAACGTCATCCTAATCCGCATAATTGCGCTTAGACCATTAGGATACTTTCAATTCCCTCACTTCCTGTGTTTGCTGGTTTTACGGCCGCTGCGGAATCAGGCCGACCTTCGATAGGCTCCCCGACTACTTCGGGATCTGCGACAGGATGGCTTTTATCTTCTGCCAGGCGGCGTTGGGCGGCCTGGGCGTCGGGGTCTTCGGGGTTGAACGCGAGGACGTCGTGGGACTTTTGGAGGGCCAAGTCCCAGTTGCCGGCTGCTATGGCAGCGTCGGTGTCATCCAGGAGGGCGTCGATACGCCTCTGTACACGCTCAGATGGCATAGTGCGTGGATGATAACCGAATTCGGCAGCAGCGATGTAGTTAGAGGCAAATTCAGGCGTGCAATCAGGCTAAATCTGCAGGAAAGCCCAGTTGGACTGCTGTGCGTTCGATTTCATCTACGTTCATCTCGACGCCGAGGCCGGGCTTGTCTGAGAGGGTGAGCTTGCCGTCGTGGAAGTTGAGGGGCTCCTGGAGGTAGCGGTTGTAGCTGGCGATGCGGCCCATAGAGTGTTCCAGGCGGTAGAAGTTGGGGAGGGTCATGCAGAGCTGTGCGCCAGAGACGATCTGGAGTGAGCCCATTGCGTCGTGGGGGGTGAATGGGATGTGGTAGGCCTCGGCCATGTTGGCGATTTTGCGCATTTCTGTGATGCCGCCGGCGAGGCAGATGTCGGGCATGATGTAGTCGGCCAGTTTTGATTCGAAGATTTCGACAAAGTCGTGGCGGGTGAAGAGTCGTTCACCGATGCTGATCGGGACGGCCATCTGGGGTCGCACGAGTTTGAGGGCGGCGTTGCTTTCGGCGGGGACTGGCTCTTCGAACCAGCCGATGTTGGATTCTTCGTAGAGCCGGTTGCCGAGGCGGACGGCGGTGGGGGCGTTGAAGTTGCCGTGGGCGTCGATGAGGATTTCGTGGTTTGGGCCGACGGCTTCCCGGATGGCGGCGACGATGTCCGATGCGGCGTCTGCTGCTTCCGGCGAGATGCCGCCGGTGCGGGCGTTGGCTTCGTCCTGATGCAGCGGGGAAAGTTTAAGGGCTGTGTGGCCGGCGGCGAGAACGATGCTGCGGGCGGCGTTGGCGTAATCGTCGGGGGTGTTGCAGTCGTTGAACCAACCGTTGGCGTAGAGGTCTACGTCATCGCGCATCTTGCCGCCGAGGAGCTGGTAGACGGGTTCGTTGAGCGCTTTGCCGGTGATGTCCCAGAGGGCGATATCGATGGCGCTGACGACGGCGGATGTGACGCCGCGTGCACCTACGGAAGTGTGGCGGCGCCAGAGCTTGTGCCAGAGCGGTTCGATGTTGGTTGGGTCTTCGCCGATGAGGGCGTCACGGGCGGCCAGGACGCCGAAGCCGATCATTTCTGAGCCGTGGTTTGGGTAGGAGCTGCCTTCACCCCAGCCGGTGATGCCTTCATCGGTATCGACTCGCACGAACATCCAGCGGAGCGGCCTTGTGCGTCCGGCGTTGGTGAGCGTGAGCGGATCGACGACGTAGGCTCGAATGTTGGTGATTTTCACGTGGTGAACTCGCGCGCAGGATGATCAGGTGGGTATGGGGCGGGAGTCTAGCAGAGCGGGTGGTGGGGCCTCAGGACTTCAGCCACTCCAGCAGACCGCCGTTGAGGATCCCGTTGAGGAACATCTCATGGTGATCGTTCCAACCGTACTGGCCGATTTTGCGGAGGCGGTAGGAGAGGTCGAGGCCAGCGACTTTGAGCGCTGCTTCGTGGTGGTCGTAGCCGACGGTGGCATCTTCGGCGAGGCCGATGATTAGCGATTTTTCGAGCGGTGATTCGTAGAACTTTTCATGCGCTTCTTCTACGAAAAGCCAGGGGTGCCGCCAGTAGCGCAGCGGTATGTCGAGTTCCGAGATGGGTTCGGCGGCGACGGTGTAGCCGAAGTCCAGGACGCCGGTGATTGTGCCGGTGGCATCGACGAGAAGGTTTCCTGGCCAGAAGTCCCGATGAACCAGCACACTCGTCTGTTGCACAGGTACTTTTTGGACCCGCGCGGACAGTTGTGTTATCGGCTCCATATATTTATGCGGCAGAAAAGGGGTTGCTTCAGCGAGTGTGATGACCATCCCCTCTGGTGTGGCAAGGAGTTCGGTGGCATCGTTGACGGATTCGGGGATTGGGAGTTGGCGCCAGTGGGCGAGGACGTCTCTCATCTGGCGGCAGAACTGCTCCCGAGTCGCCGCGTCGAAGGTCATCCATGCGATGTGGCCGGGGGTTCCGGGGATGCGCCCGGTTTCCAGCCACTCGTGGCCGGCCTCGATTCCTGAGCTTATTACTTCTGGTGTGGTGGCGTGGACGAGGCCGATTCCGGAGAGGTCTTGATCGAGAGCGAAGGTGCCGGCGCGGCCTTCGATGGGGTCGATCTTGAGAACGCGGCTCTCGCCGACGAATGTCCATGAGTTGTAGCCGAAGCCCGTGGCAGCGCCCGTGCCGAGTTTGGCACGGACGAAGGCGGCTACTTCTTCAGGAACTTCAGTTTCTGAGTCGGAGTATGCGTGGGTAGGCTCGGGCGCGGTGCCATCCGGATCGTTTGGAGTTGGCGAAATCGCGGTCCCCTACTCTGGCTTTGTAGCCTTAAGCGACAGCGAGTAGACGCTGCCAGCCCAGTCAGTGCCTTCGCCAGATGAGAGTGCGACTTCTGAGATCGTTTCGGGCGTTTCGAAGCCAGCGTCCTCGATTTGCTGGAGGTATTGATCACGATCGCCTGCGCCACCGACGCACGAGACCCACTGTGCGGCGTCAGCGATCACATCGGCTGGGAGTTCGCCATGAGTCACCATGTCCGAGATGAAGATTCGGCCACCGGGCTTGAGCACCCTGAATGCCTCAGCAAATACGCGTGGCTTGTTGGGCACGAGTGCGAGTACGCAGTTGGAGATGACCACATCAACCTGGGCGTCGCGGATCGGTATGGCCTCGATTGGGGCGAGCCTGAATTCGACGTTGTGGGCCTGCAGCTTTTCGGCATTTTCGCGGGCCAGTTCGACCATCTTGATAGTCATATCGATGCCGATGACCTTGCCGGTTTCGCCAACCATCTTGGCGGCGAGGAAGCAATCGATTCCGCCACCGGAGCCGAGGTCGACGACGGTTTCGCCGGGCTTCAGGTCGCTGATTGCGGTTGGGTTGCCGCAACCAGCTGATGCGGCTGCGGCTTCGGCTGGGATTGCTGCTACTTCGTCGAGGTCGTAGAGACCGTTGGCGGCGGTGCCGCAGCATGAATCGCCTGATGCATCCGGGCCACAGCAGTCTGCTTCGGCGCCGCGCTCGGCGACTTTGGAGTAGTGCTCTTGTACCGCGACTTTGATCTGCTCGTTATCGGTGAGGGGCGGCCGCGCCTGCACGTCGCCTGTTGCGATGACGGTGTTGAGGGCGTTTCGTTCGTCGGTTGTCATGGTGAGTTCTCCTGCGAGGTCTGAGTTTACCGCTATCCGATGATTTGCTGAACTGTTCTTTCGAGTGAGGGCAGGACTTTCTGCCAGGTTCTTGCGCCGGCAGCCAGGGCATCTTCGCCTTTTGGAGTGAGGATGCAGACCTTTCGCGTTCGTCCGCCGGTGGACTCTTCAACGCACTCCAGGTATCCGCCTGAGAGGAGTTCCTTAAGGGTTGGGTAGATCATTGCATCGGTAGGGTAGCAACAGCCGTCGCAGTTTTCGGCGATGGAGCGTTTGAGCTCGTAGCCGTGTTTTGGGCCATCATTCAGCGATGCGAGGAGGAAGAACCGGGCGAGGGAGCGTGTGCTGAGGCCGTCCCAGTACGCCTCATCGGTCATGTCTTTGATGTTTGTGAGTTGAGTTGTGATGCCTAGCCTGCCTATACCTAGTGTCCCTATATATAGTGACGCTAGGTATGATCGCGCCGGCGTGGGGGTGGTGTCAATGGTGGGTTAATGGGTCATTTTGAGAGCGATAACTTGAAAAACTCCGCTGTCAACTCGAAACCTCGAGCCAAATAAAACTCCCGAGCCCGGCGTGTAGGCACTGTTACTTCCACCGCGCCCCGGTCTTTTGCTCTCCCCATTGCTTGCTCGACCAAATTCCGACCGATTCCTTCGCCACGGTGCTCTTCATCCACATATAGTTCCACTAGTTCGGTCACGAGTCCGTTGGCGAACAGAGTCAACGAATCTGATGCGAGGATATAGTCGACCACCTGACCACCTCGTTCCGCCACCATAAGATCGGAACTCTCGTTTTCGATAAGTCTCGGGTAGTTGGTATCAAATCTAGAGCGCACCGGGTCGTAGCTCGTCGCAAACCTGCCGAGAAGGCGGAATACTGCGTCCGCGTCAGACAACAGGGCGGCACGTACGCCAGTCTGGTTCAAGGTTGCACCTCCCACTGGCGGGATTCGAGCCGCCAACGCGCATGTTTCGGTCAAGTTTGACCGGTCACGCAAGCGTCCACGCGACACTAATCAGTTAGCCAATTCTATCGTCGATACCGCATCTAAGAACGCGCCCAAAGAAGATCCCCACGATGAGATCAGCAAGGCCGCTGCACAATCCCCGCGTAAATCATGTTCCCCCACCAACCAGCGGTGGAAGGATGGCGCATGCGCGCGCGGAACCGGGTAACCACGGGGGTTGCATCTGCGGGTGTCTGAATGATTGCGACGACCCACTGGATTCCCATTTCCA
>DBZV01000190.1:0-506 GCA_002311865.1 Dehalococcoidia bacterium UBA1151 | reverse complement strand
CCCCACCGTCATTCCCATTTCCATGGGAATGACGGTGGGGCGTATGATTTCGGGCGGTGCTCCGGGCATCGACTACAAGGGGTTTCGTACATCTGAAGGGCGTGATCTTGAGCGGCAGTATGAAAGTGGCGGTTGTTGGGGCTGGCGGAACTGGTGGGTATTACGGCGGTGCGCTTGCTCGGGCGGGGCATGATGTGGTGATGATTGCGCGCGGTCCGCACCTGGCGGCGATCCAAGCAAACGGCATGCAGTTGAATACGGTGCTACTTGGGGATTTTCATCTGGATGTTGCGGCGACGGACGATATAGGGTCGATTGGGGCGGTCGACCTCGTGATTTTTGCGGTGAAGAGTTACGGGACGGACGCAGCGATTGCGGCTATGGGCTCGATGGTTGGCGATGGCACGATGATCATCTCTACCCAGAACGGTATCGACAGCGAGCGGGTGCTGGGTGAAGCGCTTGGAGCGGAGCATGTGCTGGGGTGTGCGGCAACGGCGTCGGCG
>DBZV01000109.1 GCA_002311865.1 Dehalococcoidia bacterium UBA1151 | reverse complement strand
ACAACTATTTGGGGCAGGTCAGCATTGCATTCACCGGTCTGAGCATTATGCGAATATCGCCCCAAACCGCACCCTCAACGCTTCCCGCGACACCAGCTGCGCCTCGGGGCCTCTGCCTACCTCCATCGTCGCCACTCGCGTTTTGCCGGGCTGCAGCATTTCGGCGTAGAGATCCGGGTTGAGTTCGCCTTTGCCTACGGGGAGGTGGTCTTTGCCGTTGAGGGCGTCGTCGAGGTGGATGTGGTGGATGCGGTTGCCGAACGCTGCGATGGCTTCGGGGAGGCCGTCGTGGATGAAGGCGTGGCCCACGTCCAGGGTGATCTTGATATTGGGGTGGTCGACGGCGTCGATGACGTCGACGAGGTCCTGATAGCTGCGGATCACGTCGCCTTGCCGGTGATGCATATTCTCCAGGCAGATGGCGGTGCCTGCCTTGGCCGCAAGCGGGGCCGCTTCACACAAGAACCGCCGCAGGTTGGCGATGGCTTCCTGGCGCTGAGCTTCGGTCGCTTCTGTTGAGTCGATGCCGGGGATGTCGATAGGTCCCGGGTGGAGCACGATCACGGGGCAGCTGAGCTTCCCAGCAATATTCAACGCCAACTTCATCACATCGAGATCGCGATTCCAGCGTTCAGGGTTGTGTGAGCCGGGGGCGGTGTCCATGGGGAAGTGAATTGTGTAGGTGATGTCGTGTTCAGTTGCCTGTGCGATCAGCCAGGCGATATCGGCATCGCTGGGCGGGTTTGGCGAGATATTGCGGCCGCTGATTTCAACGCCGTGAAACTCGTGCTCAATGGCCCACGTTACGGCTGCGCGAATGTCCTCGCGCGGCTCAATCATAGCTGCGACGAAACTCAGTACAGGCATGGCGGGTTTCTCCAGTGGGGCAGGGCGTGATAGGGATATTCGCGTGGTGCGAGAGACTGTACTCGATTCCGCGGGCCTGTTGGCGCTAATATGTGTCGGAATCTTTATTGCCACCGGTTGGATTGCCGCCTAATGGCCTGGCTGAATTCACTCAAGAGAAGGAACATTTCATGGCCGATGCCCCCGAATTCCAGATTGTTGAACTGGACCACATCGTATTGCGCGTAAAAGACGTGGAGCGGGCCATGGCGTTCTACACTGAAACTCTAGGGCTGGCGCCGCACAGGTTCGAGGAGTTCCGCACCGGCGAAGTTCCATTCCCCTGTGCGCGAATCAACGACCATACGATAATTGATCTGCAGCCCTTGTCGGAACATGAGCCGATGGGCGATGGCCCCAGGAACCTGGATCACTTCTGCCTGGCGGTCAGTGGCATCAACATGGTCGAGTTTGAAAAGTATCTGATTGCTGAGGGCGTAACGGTAAATACCGATCGAGCCGGACGCCGCTCTGGAGCGAAGGGTATGGCCGATTCCA
The DNA here is from genome assembly GCA_002311865.1 of Dehalococcoidia bacterium UBA1151. Taxonomy (GTDB): domain Bacteria; phylum Chloroflexota; class Dehalococcoidia; order Lucifugimonadales; family Lucifugimonadaceae; genus UBA1151. Next base: position 3,172 of record DBZV01000109.1, on the reverse strand, counting down.
TCTACATCCAGGATCCGGAGGGGAACCACATAGAGTTGCGCGCCTATTAGGGCGAGAATTCTGGGTCCTGAGGTCCGTTTGGACCTGGAGGCCACATTGTGAGGATATGCGGCGATGCGTGACTGGATCCCGGATATCTCCGCGGAGCCTCCGATTCCGGGATGACGGTTGCGTGGTGCGTTGGCGGAGGGGTGGTTTGGTGGATGTGAGCGTGCGTGTCTGTATCCCGGATATCTCCGCGGGGGTGCCTGCCGCACAGGCAACTGGGGGTGGGTGCCGCCCTTATTTGAAGTTTGGCATCACTTTCTCAGACAGCATGCGCATGGATTTCTTTACCTGCTCAGTTGTTAGCTGGCCACCGGGATTGAGGTCCAGTGCGAGGCCGGTGATGCCCAACTCTTCCTGGTAGTACTTCAATTTCTCCGTGACGGTCTCTGGCGTCCCGAAGATCACGCTCTTCTGGATCTCCTCGTAGTCGGCCTCTGAGACTTTCTTGAGTCGATCGTACTGCTCCTGAGTTCCTGCGGTTGCCAGCAGGTCGGCGACAGCTCGACGCTGGTGAATGGCGCTTTCTCGTGGTTCTTCAAGGGCTTTTTCTTCGGTTTCGGCGACGTATACCGGGATCAGCAGCACCACATCGTTGGGCCCGTTAAAACCAGCGCTCTGGCGAACTACGCGGTACTCCTCAAGGAGCCCCTGAACGACCGGGACGCTCATCTGCAAACGAATGAATATTGGCCAGCCCATCTTGCCGACTAGCTGAAACGTATCGCGGCTCTGGACGGCGACGCGGACTGGTGGGTGCGGGTTTTGAAGTGGCTTGGGAACCAGATTGACATCTTTGAACTGGTAGAACTCACCTTCGTAGGAGAACTTCTCATTCGTCCACGCCTTGATAATGATCTCCATTGACTCATCAAATCGGGCGCGACTTTCGTCGTAAGGGATGTTGAAGCCCTGGTATGCGTCTATGAAGGAACTACGTCCAACGCCGAACTCAAGTCGGCCTTCGCTGATGTGATCGACGATTGCCGCCTCTTCTGCGATGTGGAGGGGGTTACCGAGGGGGAGCACCTGGACCGCAAGTCCAAGCTTCACGCGCTCGGTGCGAGCAGCAATGGCGCTGGCAACGGTGAGCGGGGCGGACATGACGGCACGATCTGGCCGGAAGTGAGATTCACCCAGCCAGATGGTGTCCAGACCGTACTCCTCGGTGGCGAGTGCCTGGGCGAAATTGTCTTTGAAAGTCTGAGCGTAGTCCGCATCACCACGGCTCTCGAAGAGAGTAAAAAACCCAAAGTCCAACGCGGAGTGTGCCTTTCTCATAAATTGAAGTTAGTGGCCGGGCAGCGGTCGCCCGGAAAAGTCTGCAGGTGATACTACTCCACGCGGAGCGCTTCGGATTTGGCTCACTTTTCGAAAATATCAGGAATAGAAACAGCCTCCCGAGAAATCGCAGGAGGCTGTTTTTTTAGATGAACTAAGTTGTCTTAGTTGAGGTCCATCACGAGGTCGAACTGTGACGGGGTTGTGCGCTGAATGTTCAGCACTGCGCCCGATGGCGGCTGCATCTGGATGGTGAACTCATCATTGGTGGTAAGGACTGTGTTGGATGAGGTCATCCCACCGGAACTCATGTAGGTTGCGGAGTTGGCGGAGCCGATAGCAACTGCGGTGTCTCGGTTCAGCAACCAGATTGTGATCTCTGCCTTCTCGTTGTCCTCAAGCAGGTTATCGCTGTCATTGTTGCCAAGGAAGGTCACGGTCCAGGGAACGTCGTTCAGGAACTGGTTCTTGTCCGTGTAGGAAATTACCGTTACTGATTCTGCGCCAGCTACCGTGTCCGGGTCCGTGGAGGCGCCGTTTGTTGAGTAGTCGGGCGTCAAGTCAACTGGCTCGCCAGCAATGGCGTTGGAAACAACGAACGTGACCTTGTAAATGGTTGACATTGATCCGTCAACGAGGCCCTTGTAGGCAATCACCCTACCTCGTGGCTCGATGGAGCTCGGGGCTTCCTCGATACCTGAGAATACCGTTTCTTTGCTTCTCTCAGAGGCGAAAATACCCGTTGAGAGAACCGTGAAGGCAAAGACCGAAGCCACGACCACAAATGCGATCAGTATGATGGCGGTCTCTAGCCCTGTGATCCCTTTCTGGGAATCACTGCGACTGAGTGTGAAATTCATCTGTGAGTACTCCTCTTTGAACGCCGTGCACTCTCAATTCTGGTCGTGCTCGACGCCGGTTTAAGTGTGCAATGGGCTTCCCCGCTTGATGCACAGTTCAAGGTTGCTCCCCGCCCACTTTTTATATGAGGTGGGCCATCCCCAAAATTACCCGCGTGCTAGCCCTCAGATCGCGCATGCCGATAGCCCCAATCGATGTCGCGTCGTTCTGGTAGCACGTAGACTTCCAACTCACGGGTAATTGGGTGATGGTGTGATGAAGACAGTTGTAGTTCTAAGACACGCCGAGCGCCAGGACCGCTCTGACAATAACTCGCACCTATCTCAGGCAGGTGTTCAGCAAGCTCGCAGCATGGGTTTGCGATTCCAGCATTTCGACTTTGTTGTTACGAGTCCGTTGCCGCGCGCATTTGAAACTGCTGTTGCGATGGGATTTGCCGTGGATATGACCAATCCCGGGATCCAGGAGCACAGCGAACAGATCATGCGCGATGTGCAGTGGGACGCGGGCTACGCGGCATGGGCCACAGCTTACCGATCCAAGGCGTCGATGATCGCATACGTCGGTCACGTGACGTCACTGTTCAAGATCTGGCTAAGCAAGGTGCCTGACGATGGCACACTGCTGGTGATTACACACGGCGGAATCGTTGAGGCGATAGCCACGGGTCTGTCACCGGGTGACGACCTTGTTCATCTGGGTGAAATGGCTGGCTACGTTGAAGGTTTTGAAGCTGTTAGTGACGATAGCGCTGGCTATCGCCTCAATGCGGTAAGGCGCTGATCGTAGATCCAACAACGCGAGTGGAGGCAGCGGAGCCAGCTACGGAGCGGGTATCCCCATCTCCTCCTGAAAGTCGCGAATCGTCTCCAGGCGATTGCGGCCAGTCGATCTTTCGCGCAGGCCCATCGGGAGATTCTGGACCTCAGCTTCAATCTTCACGGAGATGAAAACGGGCCCTTCCTCCTGCATGATATCTCCGATG
>DBZV01000154.1:24128-24283 GCA_002311865.1 Dehalococcoidia bacterium UBA1151 | reverse complement strand
CGTGTGAGACGCGGACGAAGTTGTCGATTGCGTAGTGTGTGCGGCGGGGGTAGCTCTCGCTGGTCTGACCCGCGATATGCGGTGCCATGACAACGTTGTCGAGCTGGCGTATGGGGTTGTTATCGGGCGTTGGCTCCTGCTCGAAGACATCGAGT
>DBZV01000154.1:23771-24003 GCA_002311865.1 Dehalococcoidia bacterium UBA1151 | reverse complement strand
GACTTCATCATCGCCAGTTCGGGAGCGCCGATGATGGCGCGTGTGGAGTCGTCGAGCGGAGTGTGGAGCGTGACGATGTCTGACTCTGAGAGGAGCTCATCGAGGTCGACGCGTCGTGCGCCGAATGCCTTTTCGGCTTCGGGCTTGGCCTCAATGTCTGTGTAGAGGATGGTTGGGTTGAAGCCCTGGATGATGCGTGCTGTGATCTGTCCGATGTTGCCGAGGCCGATGA
>DBZV01000154.1:23175-23694 GCA_002311865.1 Dehalococcoidia bacterium UBA1151 | reverse complement strand
CCGATGATGCCAACGGTCTTGTCCTGGATCTCGTAGGAGTCGTTGCCGTCGGCTCGTTTCAGCTTCCAGCCGCCGTCCCTGAGTTCTTCGTTGACCCAGGTGAGGTGGCGGTAGAGTCCCAGCATCAGCGTCAGCGCCATTTCTGCGACGCCCTGTGCGTTGGTGCCGCTGGCGTTGCAGACGGGGATCCCAAGCTCTCCGGCTTCTATCAGCGGGAAGTTATCGAACCCGGCTGAGAGCAGGTGCACGAGCTTCAGGTTGGGTCCGGCCCGGAGGGTGTCGGCGTCGATACGAGCCGAGTAGATCATGAGGTAATCGGCGTCGGCGACGGTTGCATTGAGGGCTTCGATACCGCCTACGTTAGGGTCGACGCGATCGAGCTCCCATCCATCGGGAAGGTAGTCGGCGGTGAAGCCGTGGACGGGGGTGGATTCGGGGACGTAGGCGACGATCTTTGGCATGGGGTGTTTCGCTGTCTGGGTTGGCGGCTGCGAGATGGGAATTGCTGCGGCATTGTAT
>DBZV01000154.1:19631-23022 GCA_002311865.1 Dehalococcoidia bacterium UBA1151 | reverse complement strand
CTGAGGCCGCTCGAAGGGCACTTTCGCTCGCTTTCGGAACGGCGTAGATGTGGATACGGGAGACACCATTGAACATAGCCCAGGCTCAAGATTTCGCGATGGATATGCTTGAGGAGATTTGCGGTATCCCCACGGTTACATTTCATGAACAGCGCGTGGCGGATGCGATCGTGAATCGGCTCGCTGAGTTTGATCTGAGCATCGCGCGTGACGCCCATGGGAATGTGCTGGCGACGCGGGCAGGTGAGGATGCGAACGCGCCGGGAATCGCGTTCGTAGCGCACATGGATCACCCGGGGTTTGAGATTGTGGAGCGGCGGGGTGACGAGTATGTCGCGGGCATTCACGGGGGGATTACGCGGCAGTCGATGGAGGCTGATGTGCCGGTGCTGGCGGTCACGTCGGATGGTCACCGGGTTTCGGGGCGCGTGCTTGGCAAGTTGGGGGAGCCCGAGGCGCGGCAGGTGAGCATGAGCTTCGACGAGGCGATCACCGATGAGTTCCCGTTGCCGGTGATCCTCGATCTGATCGACTTTGCGCTTGATGGCGACGTGATTCATGCTCGCGCGCTTGATGATCTTGCGGGGTGTGCTGCTACTGCAGCTGCGCTGGCTTATATCTCGTCGCGAGAAGTCGCGGGAAATGTGTACGGGCTGTTCACGCGGGCGGAAGAGGGTGGGCTGTTCGGCGCTCGGCTGGCGGCAAGTGATGTGTTGTTGCCGAAGGACACGGCCATCGTATCGGTGGAGACGAGCCACATCTTGCCCGGTGCTGAGTCTGGCGATGGCGTGATCATTCGCACAGGTGACAGGGCCACAACGTTCGACGAAGAGCCGGAGCGCTATCTGCGCAATGCAGCGATGAAGCTGCGTGAGAGCGACGAGCAGTTCAAGGTTCAGCGCCATCTCATGAGCGGCGGAGGTTGCGAGGCGAGCGCGTTTGCGCCGTTTGGCTACAAGGTGACAGGCACGTCGTTTCCGCTGGGCAACTGGCACAACGGCCTGATGCAGGAGGTCGTGGAGCCTGAATACATCCACAAGAACGATTTCACGTCAGGCGTGGCGCTGCTGTGTGTGGCGGCGGAGTCGGCTGGGCTTGACGCGAAGTCTGCATCAGCGACCCGGATGATGGAGTACCCAACGGATGCGGCGGCGAGGTTGGCGGAGTGAGTAACCCTGTCCAAATCACGTTCGACGCTAACGATATCGCCCGGCTGGCGGAGTTTTGGGCGGATGCGCTTGGGTATGTGTTGCAGCCGCCGCCTGATGGGTTTGAATCGTGGGTGCAGTTCCTGGATGAGCGCGGGATTCCGGAGGATGAGCGGGGGCAGCTCGCCGCGATAGTCGATCCGGCGGGGGTAGGCCCGCGCATTCTGTTTCAACTTGTGCCAGAAGGCAAAACGGCCAAAAATCGCGTTCACCTGGACGTAAATACGAGCGATCAGAGTGCGGATCGTGAAACTCGAAAATCGCAGGTCTACGCTAAGGTGGCAGACCTTGAATCGAAGGGCGCTGTCAGGGGCGAGGAGTTCGTTGTGAACGGTGCGCACTGGGTTGTGATACAGGATCCAGAGGGGAATGAATTTTGCGTTCAGTGATCGACTAGCCCTTCACGTCTTCAGGCTTCCGACACTCACTCATGCGCCGGGTCACATACAATCACCCGGCTGACCAAATAGACAGGTATCAACATCCCCCAAGACCCAGAGGTGACAGATGGCCATGGTTTCCGGCGCAGAGCTGATCGCACGCACTCTTAAGGAAGAGGGCGTAGAAAATATTTTCTACATCATGGGTGGTCCCATCTATGAGATCGTGAATCACGCCGAAGATCTGGGCATCCGGGGCATCGACTTCCGGCATGAGCAGGCAGCCGCGATGGCGGCGCATGGGTATGCCAGGGTTAGCGGGAAGCCGGGCGTGACGACGGCGGCGTCCGGGCCGGGCACGCTGAACCTGCTGACAGGGCAGTATGTGGCGTTCATCGACCACGCGCCGATGGTGACGCTTGGTGGCGCTGGTCCTATCGAAGACTACGGTCGCGACGCTTTCCAGGAGCTCGACCAGGTCAGCATTTTCGAGAAGGTCAGCAAGGCGACTATGCGTCCTACGGATCCGGCACGCTATCCAGAGCAGATTTCGACTGCATTTCGGCTGGCAACACAGGGTCGGCCGGGTCCGGTGTACGTGGACTGCGCCGAGGATATTCTTTACGGCGAAGTTGACGAGGACAAAGTAATTCCTGCGTCGCGCGCCAGAGATCGTGTGCGGCCGGGAGCCGATGCTGATGGCATTGGACAGGCGATCGACCTACTTGCCGCTGCCTCAAATCCGGTGGTGATTGCGGGCGGTGGCGCGCACTGGTCGCAGGCGGGTCCCGATCTGCAGAAGTTTGTTGAGGCGACGAATATTCCGTTCTTCACGACGCCGATGTCGCGTGGTCTGATCGCCGAGGACCATGCGCTGTCGTTCCTGGCGGCACGATCGACGGCGCTTCGGGAGGCCGACGCGATTCTGATCGTTGGCACCCGGATGAACTGGATCTACACTTTCGGGCGGCGTATGGGGCCAAACGCGAAGATTATTCAGATCGATATCGAGCCGTCAGAGATCGGCCACAACCGGGACGTTGATCTCGGCCTTGTGGGCGACGCTCGAACGATCTTGCGGCAGCTCACGGCAGCGGTCGAGGCAGATGGTCGGTTTAGTTCCGACTCCAATGCCGCCTGGGTCGCCAGCCTGGACGAGGCGAATCGCGTTCGAGAAGAGCGCGCGCAGGAGATGCTGAACACGAACCAGGTGCCGATTCACCCATTGCGGCTCTGCAACGAGATTCGCAACGTGATCGATCGCGACGCCATCGTGACAATCGATGGCAACGAGATTCTCCACTACGGTCGGCAGGCCATTCCCGTCTACTACCCGGGTCATCGTCTGAATTCAGGGCCGAGTGGCTGCATGGGCGTGGGATTGCCGTATGCCATTGGCGCCAAGATCGCGAAGCCCGATAAGCAGGTGATTGCACTGCATGGCGATGGCTCGCTGGGCATGAATGCGATGGATTTCGACACGGCAGTGCGCCATGACATTCCAATTGTGGTGGTGGTCAGCAATAACGAGGGCTGGACGGCGCGGGTTGAGGGTGTTCGCAAGCCGGGTCGTGAGCTTGGCTACACGCGATTTGATCTCCTGGCCGAGGCACTGGGTGGCTACGGCGAGGACGTTCAGGAGCCGGTCGAGATTCGCCCGGCGATTGAGCGGGCGCTGGCGTCTGGTAAGCCGGCGATCGTGAACGTCCGCACTGACCCAACAGCACGCGCGATTTCGAGGTTCGTCGGCTCCCGCATGGAGTAGGTACTCGCCGTACGGGCACTGAGCGCGGGGCGCTGGAA
>DBZV01000154.1:1805-19625 GCA_002311865.1 Dehalococcoidia bacterium UBA1151 | reverse complement strand
AGGCGTGCCTGCCTGGGTCCCGGATATCTTCTCGGGGCTGAAGATTCCGGGATGGCGGATGTGGAGCGGTGATTCATTACGCGGGGCTGGTGCGCCTATATCGTGGAGCGAGCGTAGGCATCTAACGCAGCGGAAGCCTGGAATTAGAGGGATCAATTGAACGCTGCTGAGTTGTTTGTTGAGTGTCTTGTTGCTGAGGGTGTGACGCGGATATTCGGGGTGCCGGGCGAGGAGAACGCGGCGTTCGTGCTGGCGTTAGGTGATTCGCCGATCGAGCTGGTACTGACGCGGCATGAGCAGGGTGCAGCGTTCATGGCGGAGGTTTATGGTCGGCTCAGCGGCGAGCCGGGAGTTTGCCTGGCCACGCTGGGACCGGGTGCGACGGATCTTGTGACGGGTGTTGCGGACGCCAATATGGATCGTGCGCCACTGATTGCGATTACCGGGCAAGCGGACAGCCATCGGCAGCACAAGGAGAGCCAACAGTATATGAATGTGGTGTCCATGTTCGAGCCGGTCACCAAGTGGGCGACGCCAATACGGAATCCAGAGGACATTCCGGAGGTGGTCTCAAAGGCGTTCAAGCTTGCGGTGGCTGAGAAGCCAGGGGCGTGCCACATAGAACAGTCGGAGAACATTGCTTCGATGACCGTGGACTCCAAGCCATTCGACGCCCAAAGGCCTGTTCAAGCCGTTCCCGCGGACGAGGTGATCACCCACGCGTGGGAGTGCATTCTGGAGGCTGAATCACCGGTGATCCTCGCGGGGAACGGCTGCGTGCGGCGGCACACCAGCGTCGAGTTGCGGCGGCTGGCGAAGTCGACGGGCATTGGCGTGATCAACACGTTCATGGCGAAGGGCGCGGTGGACCGCCGCTCCAACAGCAGCCTGTTCACGATTGGGTTGCAGGCGCGCGACTATCCAGCGCTCGCGATTGAGGATGCCGACCTGGTTATCGCTATCGGGTACGATATCGTTGAGTATCCGCCGAAGCTGTGGAATCCAAATAAAGACAAGCGAATTGTTCACTTCGACTCGCTGCCTGCCGAGGTAGACGAGTTTTATCGCACCGAAGTTGAGGTGGTTGGTGATCTGGCGAACGCTCTATCTCGGCTCAACTCGCTGGCGCAGGCGAATCCGTTCCACAAGGAGCATGCGGGTCAGATGGCGCTTCGAGAGACTATGCTGAAGGATTTTGCCGAGCATTCAGGTGATGCTGACGAGAGTCCGATTCGGCCGCAGAAGGTCCTGTGGGAGGTGCGTGAGGCGCTGGGGTCGGAAGATATATTGCTGTCGGATGTGGGCGCACACAAGATGTGGATTGCCCGCTACTACCAGTGCGACGAGCCGAATACCTGCCTGATTCCGAATGGGTTCGCGGCAATGGGTTTCGCGTTGCCGGGGGCGATTTCGGCCAGCATCGTGCATCCTGATCGGAAGGTGCTGGCGATTACTGGCGATGGCGGTTCGGATTGGCGCAGACATAAATGTGATGGTGTGGGTGGACGGTGGCTACGGGCTGATCGAGTGGAAGCAGCAGACGCAATTTGGGCGGCACATCGATCTGGCGTTGGGGAATCCTGTATTTAGCGACCTCGCGCGGGCGTTTGGCTGGCACTACGTGAAGGCTGAGACATCGTCAGGCCATCACTGGATGAGGCGCTGGCGCACCGGGGACCGTGTCTAATTGAGGTGCCGATCGATTACCGGGAGAATCCGCTGCTGACGGAGCGGCTAGGAAACATCGAGCGGCCAATCTAACCGGATGCGAAGTTCGTTGAACTATAAGTGCGGGGCTACAATGAAAGTTGGCTCCGTTCTCACTGTCACAGGCAAGTGGATACCTTGAAGATTCGCGACGTTATGACTCCTAAGGTTGCGACTATCGGTTCTGAACACACGATAGTTGCCGCTGCCGCGCGGATGCGGGAGATGGATGTTGGGTCACTGGTGGTGGACCGGGATGGTGAGGTTGAGGGGATCATTACGACGTGGGATCTGACGGCCCGCTGCCTGGGCGCAGGGCACGATCCGCACGAGTGCGTGGTATTTAGCCACATGAGCACGCCGGTGCACACCGGCCATCCTGATACTGACATTCTGGAGGCCGCTCACACCATGGCGGAGCGTGGCGTGTCACGCTTGCCGGTCGTCGAGAATGGTGAGTTGATTGGCATTGTTAGCTTTGCCAACATGAGCAAGGCCATGGATAGGCTGACCCAGGACCTGCTCAGAGGTTGGGAGCGAAACGCGAGCTAGAGTTCGAGGATTTCCTCGGCAAGTTCGAGGATGTTTGCGTCAGGTCGTTGCTGGATTCCGTTAATGGACATGCAACGTTCGCCAACGCAGAATCCTACTCCAGCAGCGAGCAAAAGACTCTCGTCGCTCATGGTGTCGCCGACGGACACGACCTGATCTCTGGTCAGTCCATGGTCGCCGATGAACTGCTCCAGCCACGGCCCCTTATCGTGCCCGTAGAAGTTTTCAATTGCACCAGTGTTCCAGTTGAGAGCAGTTGCGATATTGTATTCAGCTCCTAGCCGTTTCGCATAAGATTCGACAGCGAACTGCCAGGTAACCGAGACGATGGCGATGGTCACTTTGTGATCTGTCAGTAGTCGATAACCCTGCTCAGCTCCGGGCGCAGTGTTACGTTTTTTAGACCGAGGTCGACGCGCGCTCTGCCAGACTGCAGGTACCAGGAGGCCATCTCTTTGCGATGCGACTCAATCAATCCAGAATCGCTGGCCCCTTCCATCTCGAGCATACGGCCATAATGGCCTAACTCTTTTGCTATTCCAAGGCACACCGTGTCGCCTCGAAGAAGTGTGCCATCTAGATCGAATGCTACGAGCTTGATGCGACTCATGCTTACGTTCTCACAACGCCTTGTCGCGGCGGGTGATCTTGCCGGTTTCTCTGTTGATGTAGTGCGTGGCGTCAGTCTTCGCGGCGTTTTTGGCGACGACCGTTTCGACTGCAACCAGGCTCAACTCCTGGAGCGCGGCGAGGTGTCCGATGGCTACGAACGCCACATCTGTGGCCTCTTCTGCGAGCGCGGTCTCATCCTTTGTGACGATCTCATTGTCGAGTTCCCCCATCTCTTCACGCAGCAATGGTTGGCGGATTTTGATGCGCTCGATGGCGGAGTCGGGGAGGCGCTCTTCGACGCCCCATCGCTCGTGGAAGTCGTAGACCTCCGCTGCGAGGTTGGTGACGGCGCTGAGGAATTCGGAACGGGGGACCAGGGTCACGATTGCTCCAGTGCTTGGGGGGAGGGTGCGGTGGGTTTGATTATCCGGGGTGGTGGGTGCGAGTTCTCAACAGCGCGCGGGGCACGGGTGCGGAAGCGTTGCGGTGCGAGTATGGGAAGTGGCGCAGGTTGTGAGGAGTGCGTGCCTGGTTTCCGGACATCGGCGCGGGGCCGCAGATTCCGGAACGACGCAGCGAAGCTGGTACTGGCGGCAAAGCCGCGCGGAGTCGAAAACGATCGAACCGTGCGGTCGGCTAATAGCCCATTGCAACTCCGTCGCGGCGTGGATCTGCGCCGCCCAGCATGGTTCCGTGGTCGGTGAATTCGATGCCGTGGCCACCGCCGACGGCGTTGTGGATTTGCGGCAGCATTTCGAACCTGTGGCCGCGCGACGCGAGGCCGGACAGGATAGCCATCGGGAAGCGGTCTTCGAGGAGGAGTGTGCCGGAGTCGTAGAACCTGAAGCGGGGCGCTTCGATGGCTTCCTGGATGTTCATGCCGACGTCGACTGCGTGGTGGATCATCTGCGCCGATGTGTGGAGGATGCCGTAACTGCCGGGCGTGCCGATGGAGAGGCGTATCGACGGCTGGGCGCCTGAGGTGTTGAAGAGTTGGACCGGCGAGACGCAGAAGTCAACCTGCCGTCCGCCGCTGATGAGGTTTGGGCTCCCTGAGTCGGCGTCGATGTCGAACCACTTACACATGTTGTTGAGGAACAGACCGGTGCCTTCCGGCGCCACTTTGGAGCCGAATGCCTCGCCGAGGGTCTGGGTGACGGTGACGACGTTGCCGTCGGCGTCGGCGGTGGCGAAGTGGGTGGTGAGGCCGGATACGTAGGGCTTTGTGACGCCCACCAGCGGGTGATCAATGCGTGAGCGGCGCCATCTCTCGGCGGGGACTCCAGCAGTGCGCGCGGGGTTGATCGCAGCTGCCACTTCCTTCGCGTATTCGGGTGATAGCAGACGGTCGAGCGGCACGTTTACTCTTGTGGGGTCGCCGGCGTAGTGAGCACGATCGTCGGAGGCCCGATACGCGGCTTCGATCAGGGTATGGAGTGTGTCCACTGAGCCGTACTCATCGAGGTCGAAATGATCGAGGATGCTGAGAGTTTCGGCGATCTGGAAGCCGGATGAGTTGGGCGGTGGGACGCGGACTTCCAGGCCTCGGTAGCTGGTGGTCAGCGGCTCCTGCCAGAATGGGCGGTACTCTGCCAGTTCTTCGCGGGTCATGATGCCGCCCATAGCGCGATGACCTTCGTTCAAGCGGTCGCCAAGCTTGCCTTCGTAGAACTCCTCCATGCCGCCTTCAGCGACGGTGGCGAGCGATTCGGCGAGGAATGGTTGGCGCAGAATGGCACCGGTTGAGATTTTGGAACGGTCGATATCAAGGCCCGCAGCGGTTGATGGGAACTGGTCGATAAGCCCAATCTGCGCTTGGAGTGTGAAGGCGTTGAACGGAGTCAGCGCAGCGCCGTCAGCAGCGTAGCCGATGGCACGACGGAACAACTGCTTGCGGTCGAGTCGGCCGTATTCACCGTGCATGGTGAGCCAGCCTCCGATGTTGCCGGGGACGAGTGGAGCAAGCGGGCCGAGTTCGATGTTGGCGTCGTCGTATAGTTCTGGCGTGGCCGCTTGCGGGGCATTGCCGGAAAAGTTGAGCACTCGGGTGCGATTTTCGGCGGCGATGTAGACCAGCGCCACGCCGATGCCGGCCATGCCTGACATGTACGGCTCAACAACGTTCAGCGTAGACGCCACGGCCACGGCTGCATCGATAGCGTTGCCACCATCCTGGAGAGTCTCGATTCCGGCGCGCGTGGCGAACGGGTGGGCCGATGCGACCATGCCGCGGGTGCCGGTGGCAGGGGCGCGGGCAGATCGTCCGTGGGTGGTTGCGCCGTCAGGAAATAGTGACTCGGTCACGTGGTGTTCCTCGCATCCCTCTGAATCAGTTCTCCAGGTCGAGAGTTCGGCGATGCTACCACCCGTTGGTTGCTTCCGTTACCCGTAAAACGACTCCGCGTCATGAGTCGGCTGGTAGCCGATCTCTCGGCGGGAGGTTTCGATATCGAAGATGTTGTAGGTGTTGTTGGAGATCACATAGTAGTGGGCGCCGGACCGGAGCTTGCCGGTGATCGATGACTCGTAGCAGGCGTTCACGAATCGGGCTGCGTCCTCCTGGTGGCACCAGACGGAGAAGTACGCCACCTCATCCTTCTTGCCATTGAGGTGGTTGATTCCGCCCCATCGAGCTGCGATGGCGTCCTGACCCTCGACGGCCAACCGGGCGCACCATGTCTCAACGTGGCACTTCTCGATGCCGTAGTCGTTCCTGGGCCAGGGGCCGTGGGATGCTGGCAGAGGGTCGGGCCACGGGTCGATTTCATCGAATCGCCGCGCTGCAATCGTGGAGTATGGCGGCTTGTCGAACGGGAAATATGCGGCGCTCATGGCGTGCACTGAACTTGAACCGACGATCAAGGCCGTGGGGCAGACATCCATGATGGCTCGAAAGACCTGGTCCGTCATGGCGTTCATGTCGCCGAGCGGGTCTTTGCGCGCCAGGTAGACGACAAGGTCGCGGCCCTTCAGGAGTTCACGCAGTCCATCGTCATCGGCGGAAATGTCCATATCTACGAATGTGCGCTGGGCATTGGGGTCGGTCGCTTTATCTTCGGAGCCGGGCAGGTCTACGGAGGTGATCTGGTAGACGTCATTGATCTGCGGTAGGTAGGTCCGCAGACCGGCGCCGATGTTGCCTTTACCGCCGATGAGAAGCGTGTCAATCACAGGATCCTCCTGGAGGACGTTCGAAATCAGGGGTGAGTATGTACTGCCTGCATCCTAGATCAACGTCTGAGACCGTGCTCCTCGTGGAACCCTTGGATCTTCCGGGCGGAGACAAGGATGATGAGGCTGACTCGGGGTGGGGCATCACTCACCACTCGGTCTGCGTAGGTTGTGTATTTGTGGCGGATGCCCCATATGTCGTAAACAGCGACAAGAAACTGATTTGCGGCGAAAACACGGAGTCTTGGCGCAGTTTTGTTTAGGTAGTGCGGGAAGCGATTATTAGTTCCGGCGATAGTTGGGTCGCGGTATCCTATCGCCATGTCCGTTCGAGCGTCGGCAACCAGAAGAGTCACGATTGTTCTCGTGACGATGGCTCTTGCATCACTCGTGGTGATTTCATTTATTGGTACAGACCGTGCGACGGCTGCCACGGCAGGGTCTCATCTATCGGCTTCGTCGACGGTCGTGGGAGTACTTACGCTCCAAGCTGTCAGTTCAGGTTCGGGGTTTTTGGCCATTGGGCCGAGTATTCGATTGACTGCCAGCTCTACGGGGGCGACTTCCACGCATTCGGTGGGCTCGGATGGGTCGTTTGAAATTGATGACCTGGAGCCAGGTGAGTACGAGGTTCTGGCGGTCGCTCCGGGGTTTGTATCGAGGCGAATTGCTTCGATTGACCTTGCGGAGGGTAGTACGGACCTGGGGACCGTTCCGCTGAGGGCGGGGCTGGTCAATGGCGATGATGTCGTGGACACACTCGATATCAGCGCAATCGCGGCCTCGTTTGGCGATAGTGTGGGCGGCCGAACCGATTCGCAGGGGCGAATTGTGGATATGAACGGCGATGGCATCGGCAACTGCTTCAAACTTTGGCGCGACGAGTCCTCAGGCGTGGCCTGCGTTGCCGACCCCTGAGCCGCAATCTGTCACTCTGACTGCGACGTTGGATGCAACGCTCATTGACGATGGCGCTGGGTCGAAGGCCAACGGTCAGGGAACCGGATTGTTTGCGGGGCAGACGGGCTCCAGTGGCAGACGGCGGGCGCTTGTTCAGTTTGATGTCGCGGGCAGCGTTCCATCTGGCGCTTCCATCACTTCCGTAAGTCTGGGCATGACTATCACGAGGGCAAACGGTGGAGCGCGGGATATGGCGTTACATCGCGTCATTTCAGACTGGGGTGAGGGAGCGTCAGTCGGCGGTGGGCCGGGAGGCGGGCAAGGATCGGCGGCGCAGAGTGGCGATCCTACATGGCTCCACTCCAATTTCAACAGCCAGTTTTGGGCGACTCCAGGCGGAGACTTTTCGGGTACGCAGAGTGCGGTTACGTCAATCAACAACGACGACGAGGTCTTGTATATGTGGGGATCGACGTCTCAGATGGTGGCTGACGTGCAGTTCTGGCTGGACAATCAATCGCAAGACTTCGGATGGATCATCGTGGGTGAAGAGGGGCAGGGACGCTCGGCAAAGCGATTCGCGAGCCGGGAGCATGCGACGGCTGGTTCGCGGCCGCGGTTGACGATTAATTACACGCAGTAGAAGCGATCACTCCTACTAATATCAGTTCATGCCGAAGTTGGTGTCTGCCAGTTCATCGAGTTGGGCGAGAAGGTCGTCTGGCAGCGGTCCCATTTCGGCCGCTTCGAGAGCCAGCTCTAGATGCTTGAGTTCTGCCATTCCCACTTCGATGCCTGAGACGCCGAAGTTCCGCATCGCGTAGCGGATGGCGACCTGTGAGCGCGCGCCGTGTTCGGGTTTCAACAGCGGAAGTACTCTGGCCATGCGCTCTTCGTCGGGCGCGACCTCGTTGTTGAGCGCTACCCCGCCTTCACGGCCGGTTCTGGTATCGGTTGCGATTACGCCGGCTGCGAGCACGCGGATCACCATCACGCCCACGCCGTTTTTCTCTGCCGCGCCGATGATGTTCTTGTGATCGTATGCCGACCAGTTTGCGGGCATGTCGCGGCCTGCAGACGGGTTGAGGAGGTTGTAGTAGATCTGGGCGGTGGTGAATCGCTGGCTGCGAATGATCTCGTGGAGTGAGTCCGCTTCGCCGGTGGATGTGAAGCCGAAATGTCGGATCAGGCCCTTATCGACAAGACTTTGCATCGCGTCAGCTACGCCGTCTTTCCGGAGCATATCGTCCGGGGTGAGGGACCCTGGGACGGCATCTGGGGAAGATGCGATGCGGTTATGCACGGTGTAGAGATCGACGCTGTCCATCTGTAGGCGCTCTAGGCTGGCTGTCAGCGCGCGTTCAGCCTGCCCGGCGTAGTCACCGGCGTCGCGATCGAAGGCCGTCTTGGTGGAGATGTAAGGGCGCTCGTCTTCGGGCAACTCTTTCATGAGCCAGGCGAGGGCTTCCTCTGAGCGGCCGTTGCCGTAGCTGGCGGCCGAGTCGATCCAGTTTATACCGCCGTCCAGCGCCATGCGGATGGCCTGTCGTCGGGTGTCGTCGTCGGCATCTATGAGGATTCCTCCGACCGCACCGCCGCCGAAGATGATCTCTGAGATTTTCAGGCCTGTGGCGCCAAAGTTTCTATACTTCATATGTTTTGTCCTTTTCCGAATCTGCATTCTGTCATCCCAGACGCCAACAGACGAGCCGGGATCCTAGTCATGCACACCTGCACGATGGCTGGACGCAGGTATACGCCCTCGTCCGCGATTTCCGAAGTGGTGCGCGCGTATCAACGTCGTCCGCGTAACCCTGGATCCCGGATATCTCCGCGCAGCCTCCGATTCCGGGATGACGGTCCTAGGCAAGTCGGTGCCGATGATCGTGGGATGACAGTGGTGGACGGCCGGTGGCGACGATCGCGGATGACGCAGCAGAGCTGGTACTGGCGGCAAGGCCGCGGGTGGAAAGACGCCCTGCTCACGCCACGAGTTTCTGGGGTGAGCATTCAGTTTGCGTGTACCAATACAGCCCGCGCATCTCTGGATCCCGGATATCTCCGCGGAGCCTCCGATTCCGGGATGGCGGTCGTAGGAAGGCGTGACGCGCGGGTAAGCGCGGTGCGATCACCGCATGTCAGCCGAGCTACGCCTACGGGAACGAGATGCCGAGTTCTAGCTCTGGGCTCATGTTGTTGAACCACTCGACAACTTCGCGGTGGTATGGGATTCCCTTTTCCTTCCGGAGCACGGTCTCTTCATGCTCAGGGAGGCCGGCGTACATCACGCGGTCGTGTCCTGGCGCCGGGGGCGTGTTGGCGATTTTCTCGAGCAGTCGATCCATGTCAGCCTTGAAATCTCCAACATCGAGGAATGCATCGATGTTGAAGGCCATTACGAAGAATGAGTAGCTACGGTCGGCGATGAATCCCGGGCCGTTGCCGGAGAGGATGCCTGACATGATGTCAGCGATTGTTGCGAAGCCGAATCCCTTGTGACCGCCGTTCTCTCGAGTCCCGCCAAATGGGAGCATCTTGAACGTCCCGAATTCCGGTGCATCAACGGCTTCCATGATGGGGGTTCCGTCCAGATTGGCAATCCATCCAGGCTCTAATTTCGAGCCGATGCGACGAGCCAATCCCAGTTTGTTTGCCGCGACCTGTGTGGTGGCTACATCGAACACGAATGGGGGCATCTTGTCGGCGGGTGCGCCCCATGCGATTGGCTGGGTGCCGAAGACTGGCTCTGCGCCGAATATTGGCAGCTGGATGCTCCCGCCCGCGGACACCATGGCCACGCCGATCATGTCTTGCTCAACGGCCTGCAGGGGATAGTAAGCAAGCATGCCAAGGTGCTTGGTGTTCTTCACTGACACCGCGCCGATCCCGTGCTCTCTGGCTTTCTCGATCGCGAGATCCATGGCGCGGGGGCCGAGGTGGAGCCCCAGTCCACGGTCGCCATCCCATGTGGCGGTGACCGATGACTCTCTCACGGTTTTTACATCAGGGCGAGGATTGTAAGTACCATCACCATAGCTTCTGATGTAGGCGCGCAGCATGTTTGAAATGCCATGACTTTCGCAGCCTCTGAGATCACTGGTCATGAGTACATCGGCGCATGATGCCGCCTCATCAGCCGGAAGCCCCATCTTCTCGAAGACCGCGGTTGTTCCAGCGCGAGCCTTCTCTTCTGAAACCAAGATCTGGTCTTTTTCTGGTACCAGGAAATGCTTGAGCATCGATTTTTCAGCCCTTAAATATTGATTGGGACAATTCGCGGGATTCACGGAAGGCGGCTTCGCTCTGATGTGCCTGCTCGCGGCTGGCATATTACCTCACGATCAACGCTGTGATGTGAAGCTGCGGACATCTCATAGACCATCCCTCCGCATTTCGCTGCCTTGAGCCGTCTACAATGCCGGAAATCTAACGACAGGAGACGTCCCTTGCACCACGCGATCAATCACGTACATATCCGATCAACGGACCCGGAAGCATCCGCGGCCTGGTATACGGAGCACTTTGGCGTTAAGCGGCTTGGCTCCCGCGAGGTGATGCCGGGTACCGTCACAATATCGATGGACCCGGGTGGTCCGGTGCGGCTCAATATCTCGTCTCCACCTCCGGGCTCATCCGACAAGCGTGCGGTGGCTGAGATCAACCAGCTTGGTCTGGAGCATTTCGGATTTCACACGGAGGACATCGACGCGGATATGGCGCATTTCAAGGCGGCGGGCACGCGCGTTGTGATGCCAATTCGTGAGACACCAGGCGGCGGGCGGATCTCCTACATCGAGGGGCCGGATGACGTGGTGATTGAACTCGTGCAGATGCGGGACTAAACCGAGCCGTCGATCACGATATCGAGGAGTGCTGGCTTGCCGGATGCGAATGCGCGTTTGAGTGCGGGGCCGATTTCTTCTGGCTCTGTGATGCGCTCTCCGTGGACGCCCATGCCTTGCGCGATCATGGCAATATCGATGGGCGTTGGGAAGTCCATATAGAGGTACTGGGTGTCGGGTTCCGGCTCCTTGAGGACGTCACGTTTGTAGATATCCATGTTGGTTTTGAGGACCCTGTACATTCTGTTGTCCAGAACCACCATTACGGCGGCAATATTCTCGTTGGCGGCGGTCCACAGCGCCTGCACGGTCATCATCACTCCGCCATCGCCAAGCACGCCCATGACAGGCCGTTCCGGGTGCGCGAGCTTGGTTCCCAGGGTGGCGCCGATGCCCCAGCCGATTGAGCCGCTGCGCTTCGATACCAGCTCTTCGGGAG
Source organism: Dehalococcoidia bacterium UBA1151 (assembly GCA_002311865.1). Classification (GTDB taxonomy): domain Bacteria; phylum Chloroflexota; class Dehalococcoidia; order Lucifugimonadales; family Lucifugimonadaceae; genus UBA1151. The sequence continues at coordinate 8,402 of DBZV01000154.1, read as the reverse complement.
CGAGTCCCTGCATGTAGTGGCTGAAAGGAGCGCGGTAGCTGCTCACATCGTCGATGACGATGGTGCGTTCAGGGATTGCTTCGGCCAACTCGGACATCACCCGCTCGGGCGACATGGGACGGCTGTCCCAGACTTTTCTAGCAGATTCCGCGTATTTCGCCCTGCTCTCTTCTTTCTCGCGGGCGAGCTGCGTTTTCCTTGTTGCAGCGGCATCTCTGCTCTCTTGAGGTTGCGTGCGTTCGATCAGGTCAGCCAGCGCGCCCAGAGCCAGGCGAGGATTCGCGAGGAGGCCGATATCGGTTGGCTCCGACTTGCCGATTGAGCCAGGTTTGGAGTCGATATGCATTACGGTGGCGGATTCTGGCATGAGGCGGTCGCCAAAGTAGAAAAGGTCAGAGAAGAGATCGGAACCGACCGCCAGAATAGCGTCTGCCCTGCCCAGGAGTTGCCGGGCTGCAGAACTACGGGTTGTTAGCGCACCGAGGTACTGCGCGTGGTTCGTCGGGAAGCTCGCTTCGGAGCCTCGTGCTGTGTAGACAGCAAGTCCGAGTAGCTCCGCCACCCGAACGGCCTCATCCACGCCGCCGGATTTGGCGACGCGATTGCCGAGCAGCATGATCGCTCGCTCGGAGCCGAGTAGCGCCTCAGCGATGCTTGCGAGCGCTTCGGGGTCGGGTGCGCCGGTGGTGAACATTGGGCTGGAGGGAATCAGGTCCATCTCCGCTTCACCATCGAGGGCGTTGGTTGCGAGCGCGATGTAGACCGGGCCTTTGGGGTCGCTGTTCGCCTCGTTGAAAGCGCGGCGGATCACGCCGGGGATCTGTGCTGCCTGCGTTATTTCAGCCGACCATTTGGTGACTGGCCGCACGAGGTTTGGGAGATCGGAGCGGTACTCTGCAAGCTTCATGGTGTCGTAGTTGCCGGATACCACGACCATTGGGGTGCCATCCGTGAGCGCATCGATCATCAGGCTGATGCCGTTGGCCAGCCCGCTATCGATATGGAGTTGGACGAACGCTGCCTTGCCGGTTGCGCGGGCGTAGCCGTCCGCCATGCCAACGGCGACGCCCTCCTGCAGAGCGAGGATGTAATTGAGGTCTGGAAAGTCGCTGAGAGCGTCGATAAATGGCGATTCGCTCGTGCCTGGATTTCCGAATATGTGTTGGACGCCCTCAAGGCGCAGCATCTCAAGCAGGGCTTGTTTGCCGGTCATGTTCTTCATGGTGCGAAAGTATATTCGCGTTGGTCTACACATCTGTCGCTCAATAGGGCAAAATCATCTCCACGACTTCGAACCGCCGGCATGTCGCCAACTGGCACTAGAGACGCCTACTCCTTAAATCCATCTCTCGGAGGGACTTATATGAAAATCACGGACATGAAGTGCGCCATCATCGGGGGATCTCCGGTGGTTCGGATCACCACTGATGAGGGTATCGACGGGCTGGGTCAGGGTGAGACTGCAAAGCCGTATCTGAAGCCCATGGTGATGTTCTACCGGGACATGATTATTGGGAAGGATCCGACGGATGTTGAGCGGGTGATGCTGGGCATTCGGCGCATGGGTGCGTTCAAGCCCTGGGGCACGGCGGTGAGCATGATTGAGATGGCACTGTGGGACATCGCGGGCAAGGCTCTTGGCGCGCCGGTGTACAAGCTGCTTGGCGGCAAGGTCAGAGACCGGGTGCAGGTGTACAACGGCAATGTTCGCTTCAAGATGAACGGAAATGAGCCGGAGCACTTCGCCGAGAATATGCAGAAGATGATGGACGCGCCACAGGGCTTCACCATCATCAAGCAGGCAATTGGCTTTCACGGCGGCTGGGTGAGAAGTATGGACGATTTCTTCTACGGTAATCCGGTGACGACACAGCGCCATCCGAACCGTGGGACTATCACCCGCAAGGGTTTCAACCGCCTGATCGCGTGCATTGAGGCGATGACGGATGTGATGGGCGATAAGGTCGGGCTGGCGCTGGATTGCGGTCCCGGTATGACGGTGCCGGATGCGTTGAAGCTGGCGAAGGCCGTTGAAGGAATGAACATCATGTGGCTTGAGGACATGGTGACCGGCGATTACACGCCGTACGTGCTGGCCGATCTGTACAAACAGATCACGCCCTACACCACGACTCCGATTCACACGGGTGAGCAGATCTACCTGCGGCAGAATTTCGTTGAGTTGATCGAGACCAGCGCGGTGAACGTTCTTGGCCCTGACCCGGCAGATGTTGGTGGGCTGGCTGAGATGAAGTTCATTGCTGAGTACGCCGATCTGCACGGCCTTCTGTTTGCGCCGCACGGCACGTTCGACGGCGTGATTGGTCTGGCTGCGCACGTGCAGTTGGCGGCGACGTTACCGGATAACTACATCGCGTTTGAGTTGCCTCGTGGCAATCCGGAGTGGTGGTACGACATCACCGAGGGCATCTCAGCCGACATCGTCAAGGACAGCCACATCGAGGTGTGGGATCGTCCCGGACTGGGTGTCACGTTCATTGAGGATGAGGCGAAGAAGTACCTGAGCGAAGAGGACGCGAGTTTCTTCGATAAATAGGTGTCGGGAACTGAGAGGTGCAGGTTTCCGCTCACGCACACTGACGTTCGCAATACTTGCGGGCAACTGCAATCCAAACCTGGGGCGATAATGGGCCAATTCCATCCCTTCGCGGCAGAGGCGCGTGATCCTGGAAACCCTCTTGCTGCTATTTGCGCCTTGAATCGTCTGGAGAGTGCAGCTACCGGGTGATCCGGGGAGATAGCCCCCCGCTCACTGGCGAATTTCTGAGAAGTGGAAGTACCGTTTCTCCAATGGTTGGATACCGAATCACCGATTCGCTGGGAATGTCAGATGATCTGATCATTGGAACATGGAATTATTGATATGTGGTTGTGTGGACCACCTTTGGGATGGAAAGTCGCGCACGCCTGAGCAATATGACGATTGATACTCTGATCAGCGCTGCCCTCCAGCTCCTTGTTGAGCAGGAGGCAATATCTCCGTCTTCGAACAAAGCGCAATTTGCTTTCCGCGTCAGTCAAATTTCTGACGCTACAACGCCGATCTATACGGTCGAGCTGTTGAGGCTGGCGGTCAACGATACTTCTCTGGCGACAACGCCACCCGGCCTGGATTCGGTGTTCGACAATGCCCGGACAGCAACCGCGATCATTGCCGCGAACGTGGAGTGCGCTATTTCCGACGCGCTCTGGCAGTTCTACTACCGGGAGTGGGAGTCCAGAATCCTGGGATTGGCTGCCTGATTGGTCTGGGTGCCCCAGCGCGGTGAACGGTGATCGTCTCGCGATACCTCTGGGTAACCTCACTCCAGTCGCGTGGAGTGGCTATCCGGTTGGCTACGCATCTGCAATTAGCGGCTACGCTGGCAGACAAGGAAGCGGCCTTGGGGCTGCCCCGTTCATATGTTATAGATCGCCTCGGCGTTCTTTGAGAAGAGCGCTGCCTGTTCGTTTTCCGTGAAGTCCACAGTGATTTCGTGGTAGGCGTCTACCAGGGTGTCGTAGGAGCTGAAGAGCCAGTCGACGGGCCAGTTGGAGCCGAAGAAGCTACGGTTGATGCCGAATGTTTCTATGCAGTGCAGGACGTAGGGGCGGATGCTGTCTGCGGTCCAGTTGGGCTCGGCCATGCCGAGGCCGGAGATCTTGCAGCGAATGTTATCTGCCTGGGCCACGGTCACCATCCCTTGCTTCCACTTCTCGAAGTACTCCGGGGTCCGTTCGGTAGGCGATCCGGTGTGGTCGACGACGATGGTGATGTTTGGGAACTTGGTGGCCAGGGCTAGCAGTTTTTCCATGTCCTGCCACTGGACGCTCATGCTGGGTCGCAGATCGAACTTGTCGAGCAGGGCGAAGCCGCGCTGGAAATCGGACCGCACCAGGTAGTCGCCGTGTGAGAAGTCGCGAATGCCGCGCATGTTGGGATACTGGCAGTGGCGCTCAAGCTCGGCTTCTGCGTCAGGTTCGCTCAGATCTGAGTAGGCGACTATGCCGTGCGGGAAGCCGGTTCGGTCGGCCGCCTCCTGGAGCCACTCGGTCTCCTTAACCGGGTCCTTAGTGCCGATGGCCGCCTGGACGTGGACGGCTTTGGTGACGTTCGCGTTGCGCGTTTCAGCGATGTAGTCCTCGGCGAGGTAGTTTCGCTCTGCAAGTTTTTGGATCTGATCGCCGAGGGATGGGTGCGGGACGCCGGGCTGCCAGTGTCCGTAGTACAGCTCCGGGTGCTGCATGTCGTACAGGTGGATGTGGGTGTCTACGAAGTCCACTTTGGTCATGTTCAAGTCTCCTCAGCGCCGAGATGCCGGCCTACTGGATCACCTTTTTGCCGGTGGTGGCGCTGTCAATCCACTTCCAGTCGTATTCGATGCCGAAGCCGGGGCCTTCTGGTACGTCGACTTCTCCGTTTGCGTCGATCTCTTCCAGGCCGTCAGCGTAGTTGGCGTAGATGTGATTGGTCATCTGCAGGCACTCTACGTCGGGATGGACCCAGACCATCTCATAGTAGTTGCTGTTGCCAATGGCCGACATGGTGTGTCGCTGAGCCGGTCCGCAGCCGTGAATCTCGATGTCGATGCCAAGCGCCTCAGCGGCAGCGGCCAGCTTCATCGTGCCGGTGATTCCGTTCATTGGAATGGTTCCTCGAACGAAATCCGTTGCGCCGGAGACGATGAGGTTCACCTTTTGCTGGACGCTGAACACCTTCTCGCCCTGGAGCAGAGGGGTATCGATGAACTCCCGCAGTTTGCGATGTCCCAGCTCGGCAGAGCCGCCTTCAAAATACGGGTCCTCGTACCAGTAATAATTCGCCTCATCGCAAGCCCTGCCCACCTTCAAGGCATCTGCAAAAGTCCGATAGAAACAGAATGAGTCGAGCATAAGATCCATATCGTCTCCGACGCGGTCCCGAATCGCCAGAATCGCGTCAATGTGATCCTGGAGTTTTGGCCTTGGGTACGGGTGGATCTTGAACGCGTTGTAGCCAATCTCCTGGCACTGCTGGGCAAAGTCAGCAAACGACTCCGGGGTGGAGAGTCCGCCGCTAACGCCACCATTCATGGAGCTTGCGTAGGTGGGGAGCCTCTTCCGGTACCCGCCGAGCAGTTGTGAAACGGACTGACCTGAATATTTTCCTGCGATGTCCCAGAGGAGAAGGTCGACTGAGCCAAAAACGTTGCCGGGATAGCGAGTCATCTCGTTGTAAAAGAACTCCCGCTCCAGCGCGTTCCGACCTATCAGGAACTCGGCAACGTTTGATATATCGGAGTTCACTGCGTACTCGCCGACGATACCGGCGTCAGTGAACATCCTGGTCATGTAGAACCGGATGTTGCGTTCAGCACCGGGGATGTAGGTCGCTGACACCTGACCCGGCGGGTTGCCGATGTCTTTCATCACCGTGGACACCTGCTGAATCTCAATTTTTGTGATGGTTGGGAAGCTCGCCATGTCGATCCCTTTGCTGGTGGCGTGAGGCCCAACATACTACGGGAGCTTTGTGGGTGGCAGACGTGGCGCTACCGGAGTTCCAGATTAGACCTGGCCCGCGTCCGCAGGCCGCATTGACGCTCAGGTGAATTCTGGTCGGCTGTGCCCAGGATTTTTTCCTAGCACTGAATACGGGAAACGTCTGCGGGCGTGTTAGGCTCTCGCCGGTTGGATCACACAAGCGTCCAAGGGGGCTGATGCGTGCGTTACTGGGTCGGCACCTTCGCTGGCACACTGATTGCGGTTCTGTTCTGGTCGAGCGTGGCGGACATTCCGAACCCGGCAAAGGTGGCGTTGTGGCTAATCTTCGCGGGTCTCACTATAGCCGAGTACAAGGGCATCCCCGTGATGCGGTCCTTCAGGCGTGAACTCCGCTACGTCCTAGTGGGGATGACGGTGTGGCCCCTGTTCATGATCGCGCTATGGGCGACTGATTTGATATAGCGTGCGGCAGTGGTTCTGCACTCCCATATTTGCCGGTGATGGGCACTGAGAATCTCCAACCCTTGACCTGCAAATCAAGCGGCTTGAAACGTGGCTCATCAAGCCCGGATCAGTGGCCGGTCCGACGATCAATCAACACGGTCGCGTGCTCCGCGGTCGATAGTTGGTCGACTAGTGTCGACCGACGTCGCCGACGGCACTTTGCAGGCGGTCGAGTTCAGCCGTCATCTCGGCGACCACTTGGGCGTATGCGGGGTCCGAGTAGACGTTGTTCATCTCGCTCGGGTCGTTTTGGAGATCAAATAACTCCCACTCTTTTGTGAAATCGGCGTCCCCAGTGCCCATCTCGCTGAGGATCCCGCCTGAATAGATCAACTTGTGGCGTCCGTCCCGTGCGACGCTCGCTCCGGTACGTTCTATGTCGGCTGTCAAGCTGGAAACGACGTCCGCGTATGCGGGGTCCGCGTAGACACTTACCATTTCGTTTGGATCGTTTTCAAGATCGAATAGCTCCCACTCTGGCAGGACGCTGATGTCACGCGAGCCGGTTGATCCCAGCGCTTCACCGTAGTAGTAGATCAATTTGTAGCGTTCATTTCGGACGCCGTAGTGAGCGACGATTTTGTGGCGGGGCGGCATGTGCATCCAGTA
>DBZV01000154.1:1424-1731 GCA_002311865.1 Dehalococcoidia bacterium UBA1151 | reverse complement strand
GAGGACGGCGCGGCCACTGGTTCCCTGCATTTCCGGCGGCACATCGACCCCCGCGTATTCGAGCAGAGTCGGGGCGAAGTCGACGTTCAGCAGAATGTCATCCGAGACCGAACCGGCGGCAATCTCGCCTGGAAAGCGAGCCAGAAACGGCATCTTCAACGATTCCTCGTACATGAGCCGCTTGTCATTGTAGCCGTGCTCGCCCAGGAACATTCCCTGATCCGAGGTGTAGATGACAAGGGTGTTTTCGGCCAGCCCGTGCTCGTCCAGGTAGTCCAGAAGCGTTCCGATGCTGTCGTCCAGCGAC
>DBZV01000154.1:0-1354 GCA_002311865.1 Dehalococcoidia bacterium UBA1151 | reverse complement strand
CCGATGCTGTCGTCCAGCGACTGGACGGTTCGGGTGTAGTCGGTGATGTAACGCTGATACGCCCAGCGCCTCATTTCGTCCGCGGTCGCGCCCGCGGGGGGGGGCCTTTCACATAACGATCGGGGAGCCACTCAAGGCGAATCCCGGCGATCTTTGCTGCAGTGGCGCGATTCGAATAGTCGTCCAGCAGGTTGTCAGGCTCCGCAAACTCCCCTTCGACTCCGAGATCCAGATGCCGCGGGGCCGGATCCCATGGCGAATGTGGAGCCTTGTGGTGAACCGACAGGTAGAAGGGCTCATCACGGCTGATCCCGTCCAGCCAGTCGGTGGCGAGGTCGGTGATGATGTCCCTCACGTGGCCGGGGATGACTTTTTCGACGCCCATCTCGATCATCTCGGGGTCGTAGTACTTGCCCTGTCCGGGCAGCACGTTCCAGTAGTCGTATCCCTGTGGTCTGCTCGACTCGCTGTTGCCGAGGTGCCATTTGCCGATCATAGCGGTCTGGTAGCCGGCCGACTTCAACAGCTTCTGGACCTGCATGGGTCGCGAGCTGTCGATCTCATCGGCGAGCGTCTTGACTCCCGTTACATGGGCGTACTGGCTAGTAAGTATGGAAGCTCGGCTGGGCGTGCACAGGGCGTTGGTGCACATTGTGTTGGTAAGACGGATGCCCTCCGCGGCCAGGCGATCGATATTCGGCGTGTTGTTGATGACGCTGCCATATGACGAGATCGCGTTCGACCCGTGGTCGTCGGACATGATGTAAAGGATGTTGGGTCGGTCAGACACGCGGACTCTCCGTAGTCAACTTGGCTAGCGGTGGACAAGGTTACATCCGCGGTAGTAGCGAGGGGGCACACGATGGCGGTGGATTTGGTGGGCCTAGCGGGACGAAATGAAGAACATTTGAAATAAGTGTTGAGTTGATGGTGAAATAACGTTCGCTTTGATGATCCAGGGCTGAGCGTTGTCCGGTTACTGGCCCGTTGACCTAGTCATCATGGCGACGCTATTTCGGCAACTTGAGGGCTTCCTTTTCTGCATGGACGGTGTGGCGCCAGGCTTTAGCGTACTCCCGGATTCCCTTATCTAGCTTACCGGTGGCGACGTGGTCGGCCGCATCTACGAACTCTTTTGCGGCCTTCAAGTTCTCACGATCGACCTTTGTCTGCTTGCGAGGATTAAGCGCGGTTAGATCGGCTGACTCTTCCAACCGGATTTCAGCCAGTAATACGATCGCGATCTCGATATCGCTTAGTTGACCTGCCCCAAATAGTTGTACCAGTTGCTATGTTAGTGCCGGACACAAGATTTGTGGCCTGAGCCAGGCATCGGGATGTAGCCTGCCAGGTA
>DBZV01000214.1:23128-23387 GCA_002311865.1 Dehalococcoidia bacterium UBA1151 | reverse complement strand
AACTGGATGTACCGAATGATCTCAACGGACGCCCCGCTTAGAGAAAAGCTGAACCTGATGTGGCACGGCATGTACGCAACCGGCTACTCCAAAGTGCCAAACGGCAAGGTCCTCCACGATCAGATTCGGATGTTTGAGCGCCACGGCATGGGCAGTTTCAAGAATCTTCTGATCGAGATATCCAAAGACCCGGCGATGATTGTCTGGCTGGATAATGTTCAGAACCATAAGGGCTCCATCAACGAGAACTACGGTCGCG
>DBZV01000214.1:1597-23117 GCA_002311865.1 Dehalococcoidia bacterium UBA1151 | reverse complement strand
GGAGCTGTTCAGCATGGGCGTGGGTAACTACACCGAGGACGATGTGAGGGAGTGCTCGCGGGCCTTTACCGGCTGGACGATCGGCAACACCGAGTACATGACGCTGAAGGCGGCGCGCGATTCAGTTTGGCCCTACGGTCGACTATCGTACCATTTCGAGTACAAAGCAGACGATCACGATAACGGCGAAAAGGAGTTCCTGGGCCGGAAAGGCAATTTCAACGGCGAGGACATCGTCGACATCATCTGCGAGCAGCCCGCAACAGCAGAGTTCCTTTCCCGGCACATCTACAGCTTCTTCGTGGCCGATGAGCCACCGGTTCCTGAGTGGCCGTACAAGCCGCCACGCGACCCCAAAGCTATCGCCGCGCTTGCGAACGTCTACTTTGAGAGCAACTACAGCATCAAAGCAATGCTCAGATTCCTGTTCAAGTCAGACTTCTTCAAATCCGATGAGGCACGGTTCCAGCGAATCAAAGGCCCGGCAGAATTGATCGCCAGTGTGATGCGGCTAACCGAAGAGTTTGGCAAGCCAGACATCTCAATGAACCCAATGAGCCAGCAGGCTCAGTTCATGGGCCAGCACCTGTTGTCTCCACCATCCGTGGAAGGTTGGCACTGGGGCACCGAGTGGATCGACTCCGGCGCTCTGGTTGAACGAGTCAACTTCGCTTCTGAGCACTTCGGCAATTTAGACAACCCAGGCGTCCAATCACTGGTAAACCGGATTCTTGATGCAGGCGATGACATTGCCCCGGAGACGGTGGTTGATAACGCGCTAGTTGAGCTGGCAATTACAGAAATTTCAGACAATTCACGGGACGCTCTGATCGAGTTCGCGACGAAGCAATCCGAGATCGCAACAGCAGATCAGACACCTCGTGAGCGCGTGGTAAACATCCTGAAACTCGCGGGGGCAACTCCTGAGTTTCAGCGAGCGTGATCGGGGCTCTTCTCATGACTACGGCAGCAGAAACTAGAACAAAGCGGCTTACTTACAACCGCACTATTGGCGTCGCGGCGATGCAGGGGCGTGGCTTCTACTACCCCTGGGCCGTCTCCGTGGCCGCCGATGGGCGATATTTCGTGCTTGGGCGCGGCTCTGATAGTGATCCGCGCGGGACTCGCTATACGGTGATGGATTTCGATGAGCAGTACTACGGCACATTTGGTGCTTTTGGCAAAGGCGAAGGCCAGTCTCTCTGGAACAACTGCACCGCCATTGACAGTGCCCAGCAGCTGTATCAGAGTGATGAAAGCCTGCACAGGATCATCGTTCGGAACCTTGATGGCGACTTGCTGGACACATGGGGTGAGTACGGCTCAGATGAGGGTCAGCTCAACGGGCCTACGGGCATCGCGGTCACCGCGGAAGATGAACTGCTGGTTGTGGATCACCAAAACGGCCGCATCCAGAAGTTCACCGGCAACGGCAAGTACGTCTCATCATTCGGCGCACCCGGCTCAGGAGATGGACAGCTAAACCTACCCTGGGGCATCTGCGTCGGTCCGGCCGGTGACATCTACGTTGCCGACTGGGGCAACGATCGCGTTGCGAAGTTTTCAGGCGATGGCGAATTTATCACCAACTACGGCTCATCGGGCAGTGGCGAAGGCGAGTTCAACGCACCATCAAGCGTGGCGGTGGATGATGACGGCTACGTCTACGTTGCCGACTGGGCCAATCAACGGGTGCAGGTGTTGGACTCAGACGGCGAATTTGTCCAGCTCACTCGGGGCGAGTCAACGAACTCCAAATGGGCAGAGGAGTTCCTGGACACCAACGTTGAGGAACGGGCGGCCAGAGCGGGAGCAAACCTGGAGCCGGACATTGAGTTCAATACCGATGATCTGCACGAGCAGTCCGCGCACATTGAGAAGTACTTCTGGGGACCGACGCACCTCGCCCTGGACAACGATGGTCACCTGCTGGTCGTGGATAGCAACCGTCATCGATTACAGGTATTCGACGTGGGTTGATCAGTCAATCATCGGTAGGGGAAGGTTTGAAACCTGCCCCGGTTCACGCCTAGTACGGAACCAATACACACGATGGGAGCAGGAATTCGATGAAAGCAGTCGTATATAAAGAGCCGTTCAAGGTCGCAGTAGAAAATGTTGTAGATCCCAAGATCCTGCACCCCAACGATGCCATCGTTCGGATCACATCATCGTGCATCTGCGGCTCTGATCTCCACATGTATGAGGGTCGCACCGCAGCAGAACCTGGAATCGTGTTTGGTCACGAGAATATGGGCGTCATCGAAGAGGTAGGACCGGCCGTAAAAGACCGCAAGGTTGGCGATCGCGTGGTCATGCCGTTCAACGTTGCGTGTGGCTTCTGCAAGAACTGCCTTGGCGGCTTCACCGGTTTCTGCACCACGGTGAACCCCGGATTTGCCGGCGGAGCATACGGCTATGTGTCGATGGGACCCTGGGTGGGTGGTCAGGCGGAACTCCTGCAGGTGCCGTTCGCCGACTTCAACTGCCTGCCACTTCCCGCCGGTACGGAGCATGAGGCGTCCTTCGCCCTGCTTGCTGACATCTTCCCAACCGGCTACCACGGAGCAGAGCTTGCCGGGGTGAAGCCGGGTGAGAGCGTTGCCGTCTTCGGCGCAGGGCCAGTTGGCCTAATGGCGGCCTATAGTAGCCTCCTTCGCGGCGCCGCAGAGGTCTACGTGGTCGATCACGTGAAAGAGCGGTTGGACATGGCCGAGTCGATCGGCGGAATCCCTATCAACTACGACACGGCGAACCCGGTCGATCAGATCAAAGAGCTGCGCGGCGGCAACGGTGTCGACAAAGGCATCGACGCCGTTGGTTACCAGGCCACCGCGGCAGGCTCATCGGCAGTCGGTGGAGAGCAGGACGAAGTCCCGAACATCGTTCTGAATCAGTTGATTGACGTTGTAGACCCAACTGGAGCGCTCGGCATACCAGGTCTCTACGTGCCTTCTGACCCGGGCGGTGTGGACGAGAATGCTACCCGTGGCGCCCTCACCCTCAACTTCGGTCGACTGTTCGAGAAGGGGCTCCGGCTGGGGACTGGCCAATGCAACGTGAAGCAGTACAACGCTCACCTGCGCGACCTCATCATCTCCGGCAAAGCCAAACCTGACTTTGTGGTGTCACATGAGGTCTCTCTTGACGAAGGCCCGGACGCGTACGTGAAATTCGATCGGCGTGAAGACGGCTACACGAAAGTCATTCTTCATCCGTAATCAGGAGCCTTCCTACACGGCGATGTGTAGGAAGGCAGACACCACGCTAGGTGTAGTGCTACCCACCTATGGGTTAAGTCTGACATTCAAGTGAATCCTAGAGATGGCGAACTATCAAGAATCCACTACAACTTTGTTGAATTAGTCCAGCATTGAGACGTTCGTGTTCCCCCTTATGTGCGCTAGCACTTACCGGCATAGGGGCCTGCACCCACGTGACAAAGGAGCATTTCGGTAATCCGTGTCAAATACCAAAAGGGGCATCTTTGGGTCAACGATTCGTCGCTCCAGAGACACTTGATATGTTCGATTACGGGCAGCCATATGCGCCATCCTCTTGTCGAATCGCCTGGCCAGCGATACTCTCTACCAACTTGATCCCTTCACCACGCGCAAGAACGACATTCCAACTGCGAGGCTCCCGATGAAACTTGGCTTCTTTACGATGCCGCTGCACCCGCCAGGCGCCAATTTGACTGAGACGCTCAAGTCAGACCTTCACCAGATCATCAAGCTGGACGAACTGGGCTACGTTGAGGCGTGGATTGGTGAGCACTTCACCGCGCAGTGGGAGAATATCCCCTCCCCGGAGCTCTTCATTGCCCAGGCACTGGCACTGACCAAAAACATCCGGCTGGGGACGGGCGTCACGTGCATGCCCAACCACAATCCATACGTCCTGGCGCACCGCATCGCCCAGCTGGACCACATGGCGGAAGGCCGGTTCAACTGGGGCATCGGCACCGGCAGCTTTGCTGGCGATACCGAGGTCTTTGGCTACAACGAAGGTGGATGGCTGGACAGCCGAGCCTTCACAGCGGAGGCGCTGGACACAATCCTGGGTATCTGGGCGGACCCCAAACCGGGCCTGTACGAGAACGACTGGTGGAAGTTCGTAATCCCGGAGCCGCAGGATGACATTGGCCTGCGCCACCACGTGATGCCCTACCAAAAGCCCCACCCCCCCATCGGCGTTGCGGGCGTGTCGCCCAACTCACCAACCCTCAAACTGGCCGGAAAGTTTGGGTGGATACCGATGAGCATCAACCTCACGCCACCAGAACTACTGCACACGCACTGGGACGCGGTGGAAGAGGGCGCACGCGACGCCGGCAAGACGGCGGACCGCTCGCTCTGGCGGGTGGCCCGTGAGGTCTTTATCGCAGACTCAACTGCCGAAGCCAGGAAGATGGTTCGCGATGGTGTGATTGGCCGTGACTTCAACCAATACTTCATCAGAGCCCTCACCAAGGCCGGCATGCTGAGAGTCATGAAGACCGACCCTGATATGCCTGACTCAGATGTCACCGTCGACTACCTGATTGACAACGTGTTCGTCGTGGGTAGCGTCGAAGAGGTCACCCAGAAGCTCAACGATATCAACGGCGACCTCGGCGGGTTCGGCACGCTGCTCGCAATGGGCCATGAGTGGGAGCCCTATGATGCATGGCTCGACTCAATGACGGCGCTACAGAATGAGGTCATTCCGAACATCAAATAGCCGATGAGTGTCAGGCATTTGAGATTGCCGGTAGAATCGACCCTAAGTTGCCAGAACTGATCCTCACATTGGATGGCCAGACATGCCTCTCTTTCTTAGTTTCAGCGATGGCTTCCTGTTCCTGGCAATACCAATAACCGCCGTCCTGCTGATGACCTCGAAGCTACCAGGCCGCGCGCCGGAGACAGAACAGCCATCTGAGTCACGCTCGATTCGTGAGTGGCGAGGCGATTTCTCGCTAGGGTGGAGCCCCCAATATTGAACTCTCGATTCGCGAGCATCTGAGCAATCGTCGTGATTCATTTGGCTTGCCGCACCCATTGAACACAGAGCTAAACGTGATTAAGATGCCCGTAACACTGGAAGTAACACCAGAGAGGGCGGGCCATGACCACGACAGACGCTGGAGCAACCACCGATATCGGCTTACTCGCTCACCTGTACCGACGCGCCGGTTTTGGCGCAACCCGTGAGCAGTTGGAAGAACTGTCTCATCAGAGCTATGACGACACGGTTGAGTTTCTCCTGAATCCCACGCCGGAAGTTGATCTCCCGCCTGATGTGCTCGCGCGCTACTTCGGCGGCGAATCGCCTAACTCATACGTATCCATCTGGATATACCGGATGCTGAACAGCCGGTGTCAGTTGCAAGAGAAGATGGCGCTCTTCTGGCACCATGTGTTCGCCACCGGCCTCATCAAGAACGAACACGTGCTCTCATCGTCAAATCAGATCGATATGTTCCGGCGAAACGGCATGTCAAACCTGAAAGACATCCTGCTGGAACTGTCACGTGATCCGGCAATGCTCTTCTGGCTGGATAACAACGAGAACCATAACGGCGAGCCAAACGAGAACTACGGGCGCGAGTTGCTTGAACTGTTCTCAATGGGCGTAGGCAACTACTCCGAACTCGATATAAAGGAGGCCTCCCGTGCCTTCACGGGTTGGACCTTTGGCCAGCCACCGCCTCTCTACCCACACGGGTACTATCCCGCCCAGTTCAAATTTGACGCCGATGATCACGACTTCGGAGAGAAGACGTTCCTTGGGCAGACTGGCAACCTCGATGGCAGCGACATTGTCGACATCATCGTGAAACAGCCTGCCTCGGCGAAGTTCATCACGCGCCATCTCTACAACTTCTTCGTTGCAGACGAACCGCAGGTGCCAACCTGGAACGATCTTGAGCCGCTTGATCCTCAGCTGATCGATGAGATGTCATCCGCACTGCTGGACTCTGGCGGCGAAATGAAGGCCGCACTGCGAGTCATGTTCCTCTCCGACTCGTTCAAAGCAGCGCGGTTCAAGAAGGTGAAGAGCCCCCTTGAGTTCGTCGTTGGCGTCCTCAAGATGGTGGGCGAGTTCACAGAACTGCGACCCGGTCTGGAGGACTACGCAACCGCGTCCGATGCCATGGGCCAGAGGATCCTCGACCCGCCAACCGTTGAAGGCTGGCACACAGGCAAGGAGTGGATCGATGGAGGAAACCTCACGGAACGAGTGAACTTCGCTGCAGAACAGATCGGCGATGGCGATAGCCCGGGAATCTCGGCGCTCATCACACGCATGATCGATGGCGGCGCAATGTCCAGCCCGGAGGCTCTGGTCGATAGCGGCCTCGACGTCATGGGCCAGCTTGAAGTGGACGATTCCACTCGAGACGCCCTAGTCAAATTCGCCGGCGATTCGGAAGGTGATCCCGAGCCCTCAAGAGCCGTGCGAATCCTCCGACTAATCGCCGCCGCGCCGGAATTCCAGTTCGCATAGCCCACATAACAAGCCAGAATCGATTCCAGTAGTACCAGTTCAGGAGACGCCAGATGGTCACAGCAACCAAGAAAGATCCGGTCCTTGTAGTCGTCCAGCTAACCGGCGGCAACGACTTCATGAACACGTTGATCCCGTACACGTCGGGCCTCTATCACGATTCCCGCCCAACCGTGGGTATCAGTGAGGATCGCGTCCTCAAGATGAACGGCGAACTAGGCTTCCACCCCGACGCCGGGCCTCTCAAGGAGATGTTCGACGAAGGTGATGTGGCCATTATTCAGGGTATCGGCTATGAGAACTCAAACCGCTCGCACTTCCGTGCAATGGACATCATGCACACCGCTGAGCCCCTGACCATCGTCACTGAGGGCTGGCTGGCGCTCGCCATCCGTGAACTCGACCCGGCCGGGAAGAACGTCCTCACCGGCGTCAGCTTCGGCCGCGGCCTTCCGCGAGCGATGGTCGCAGCCGGTGTACGCGTCACTTCAGTTGGCGATCTCGACGGCTACGGCCTCATGACATCGGTAGAGGCCCAGGAGCAGCGTGCCGACGAGCTTGATGTCTTCCGCCGTATGTACACACCCATGATGGACACAACGCCAGCACTGAGCTACCTGCAGCAGACGGGCGACGATGTCCTCGCTGGCATCGACCAGCTTCAGACCGTGCCTGGCAATTACACCTCAACCGTTGAATACGCAGACAACCCCATCGCCAAGAGCCTTCGCGACGTGGCGCGAACGCACATCTCGGGCCTGGGCACCAAGATCTTCTACACGCAGCACGGCGGATACGATCACCACGCCGTTGAACTCGTGAACCACGAGCGCCTGCTCACAGAGCTAACCGGCGCCCTCCGTGACTTTATGGCGGACCTGCGTGAGCACCACGCCTCAGAGGAAGTGATCATCTACGTCTTCACGGAGTTCGGTCGCCGCGTCCAGGATAACGGCAGCGGCACAGACCACGGCTCAGGCGGTGGCGCATTCATCATCGGCGATCGGGTCGAAGGCGGTCTCTACGCCGAGTACCCGTCGCTGGACCCAACAACCTTCGCAAACGGCGAAGACCTGGCCCACACCATCGATTTCCGAAGCATCTACGCAACGCTGCTCGAACAGTGGCTGGGCGTGGAATCAAAAGAGATCGTACGAGGCGTCTACGAGCAGATTCAGCCGTTCCGAGCAGCTTAGGCAGGAAGCGAAAAAGGTAAACCCAATGACAAGACCATATGGCCTGCTCAGGGCAGGCTTCCCATTCGCAAAAACGCTGGGAATGCGGCGACTGACCAACTTCCCAATCGATATCGCGCTTGGCCCCGAGGGCCGGATGTACATCCTCTGCCGACAGGATGGCGCAGCCCTGGTCCGGAAGTATCACGTTGATGATGAGGACCAGGGCAATTGGGGCGAAATGGGCGAGGAGGAGGGCAAGCTTCAGTGGCCCGTGGCGATCATCGCGGACGCTGAAGAGATCATCTTTATCTCGGATGAGCGACTCCACCGCATTAGTTCGTTCGATCCGGATGGCGAGTTCATCTCATGCTGGGGCGAGCAGGGATCTGGCGAGGGCCAGCTCGATGGACCCTCCGGGATCACCTTTGATCTTGATGGCAATATCCTGGTGGTCGACACGATGAACCACCGCGTCCAGAAGTTCACCCGCGATGGCGAGTTCATCAGCACATTCGGCAGCTTCGGCAGTGGCCCCGGTGAGTTCAACATGCCCTGGGGCATCACCGTCGACGAACTTGGCGAAATCTACGTTGTCGACTGGCGCAACGACCGCGTCCAGAAGTTCGACACCAACGGCGAATTCGTCTTCGAGTTTGGCAGATCAGGCGACGGCGACGGCGAGTTCAATCGCCCAACAGACGTAGCAGTGGACCTCGACGGCGACATCTATGTGACAGATCGCGGCAATAACCGCGTGCAGATGTTCAACTCGGAGCCGCGCTACGTACAGAAGTTTCTTGGCGAAGCAACACTGTCATCCGTCGGCCGCGACTACATGATGACCAACGCCAGCCCAAACCGGCTGCGTGATATGGCGGTACTGGAGCCACAAAAGCTGCTACGGCAGCCTAAAGGCGTGGTAATTGACGAAGAGGGTCGGCTTTTCATCACAGATACGGGCTCATACCGTGTGCAGGTCTACCAGAAGGAAGTGATCCACCTCACGTCGCAACAGCTCGCCCCGCCAATGCGGAACGTGACTCTACATCAGGAATAAAGCACCGGAATCATCGAGTTACGCGGCGTAATGCCGTCGATGTGGAATGAAATGGTGGCAACGGTAGGATTTGAACCTACGGCCTAGCGCTTATGAAGCGCCCGCTCTAACCCCTGAGCTACGTTGCCGCCCTTGGACAAAATCCCAACGCGTCGCGTCAGTTGTCGCAAAGAAAATTTTACGTTCGGCCGTAAATGGGTGTCAACGAGATAACGCGTTCAATCGCTCCACGCTTAGTCGAACTCCCAGTCGCCGCTCTTACCGCCGGACTTGCGGACCATGCGAACCGCCTCAATCCGCATCCCCCGGTCAATCGCCTTCGCCATATCGTAAATCGTCAGCGCTGCGATTGTGACCGCGGTGAGAGCTTCCATTTCAACTCCGGTCTTGTACGTAGTTTTGGCTGACGCCTCGATCTCAATGCGGTCATCCCCCGATGTGTCGAAATCGACGGTCACCTGGCTGAGCGGAATCTGGTGGCACAGTGGTATGAGTTGATCCGTCTTCTTCGCCGCCATGATCCCCGCCAGCCGGGCAGTGGACAGAACATCGCCCTTATCAAGCGCGTTATCCCGAATAAGCCGCAGCGTCTCCGGCTCCATCACCACCGTCCCGCGGGCCACTGCCACGCGCTCAGTCTCCGCCTTCTCGCCCACATCCACCATCGAAGCCTCACCAGTGGTCGAGATATGCGTCAGTTGACGTGGTGCCACTTCCTGTCCTGGTTCAGACGAATTGCCATCGACCACTACCCCATGAGCAGCGTCATTGGCCAGTTTGTCCGCCTTCTCGTTGAGCTCATGGCCTACGTGCGCTCTGACCCACTTCCAGGTCACCTTGCGTGCGTCCACCAGTCGATCGAGCTCCGCCCAGAGATCCTGATTCGCCTTGCGCTTCCAACCCTTTGTCATCGTGTTGATTACGTACTGGCTGTCAGAATTGATCTCAACCACGTCCGATGGCTGCGTCTGCTCCAAACCGCGTATCGCAGCCGTCATCTCCATGCGGTTGTTCGTTGTCGATGGATCATGGCCAGACATTTCGCTGACGATCGCGCCATCCTCGACCACCACAAGCCCCCACCCTCCGGGCCCGTTCGGGTTCTCAAGGCATGATCCGTCTGTGTACAGGGTCGTCAAACGACTATTCCCCTAATGCTTCTAACATCGTCGATCGATTGCGTTGTCATTCTGAGGCCCCCGGAGAATCTCAGCGTCGTGCTCTAGGTGTGCTTAAATATCACACTCACCCTCATTCACAAATGAGATTCTTCAGCGGCCTTCAGAGTGACATTGTTGCGGTCTGCATCAAACGCCAATAGTTTACGGCCTACCATCTTGAAGACCCTCGCCCCAATAGAAATGTAAACTCACTGCCCTGACTCAACACGCACACACGGATGCAAAAATGATCCTCGTCCGAAGAACCTACGTCCCCAGAGCCGGCACGGGCGGCAAACTGGCAGCCCACGTCCGCGCAGCTGGCGACGCTATGGAAGCTGCAGGCTTCCCGAAGCCCCGCATGTTTCGAACCTACTCCGGCTACCACGGAACCCTGATCGTCGATCAGGAGTGGGACTCCATCGAGACCTACGAGGCCTCACGAGACGCCGTACGCAACACCGAGGCGATCACGTCGATCTTCGATGAGATCTACCCGCTCCTTGAGACCACCCACCATACGGAAATCCTGATCAGCTCCTGATCGGACACATCTATGACCACTCATGACGCAACCGGCAAAGCGCTTACCGTACTCGGCCCAATCGACCCCAACGATCTGGGGATGACGATCACCCATGAGCACCTGCTCATCGAACTCGGCGCCGCCTACGTCCCGCCTGTGAACGAAGAAGGTGAGCGGCAGGCGGAAGAGCCACTCGCACTCGACAACCTCGGCTGGGTCAGCGTCAACTGGGCATCCAGCAAAGACAACCTCGTCTACCAAGACGTTGAAACCGCCAAACGTGAGGTCGCCCACTACAAGAACGCTGGCGGCCAGTCGTTGGTCGATGCCACCACCGTAGGCATCGAACGCGATCCAGAGGCGCTGGCCGAGATCAGCCGAGCGTCAGACGTCAACATAATCATGGGCGCCGGTTTCTACGTCGGACCTTCCCACCCCAAAGACTTCTCCGACCGCAGCGTGGACAGCGTTACGGAAGAGATTATCCGTGATGTGCAGGTCGGGGTTGGCGACACCGGAATTCGCTGCGGAATTATCGGCGAAATCGGCTGCTCATGGCCCTGGACAGACGATGAGAAAAAGTCTGTAACCGCGGCCGTAGCAGGCCAGCGCGCAACCGGCGCGCCGCTCCTGATTCCCCCCGGCCGCGACCAGAAAGCCCCCGCCGAGATCGTCAACCTCATCGACCGCGAGGGCGGCGACCTCAGCCGCACGATCATGTCCCACGTGGACATCCGCATCCACGAACGAGAGATACTGCGTGAACTCGCAACAACAGGCATCTACATTGAGTTCGACACATTCGGGCTAAACACACCATTCCAGCCCCACGCCCTCGAACTCTTCATGCCGTCCGACTCACAGCGCATCACTAAAGTGAAGTGGCTAATCGAAGACGGCCATCTGGAGCGCATAGTCCTCGCCCACGATATCTGCACAAAACACCGCCAGCGCACGTACGGCGGCCACGGGCTCGACTACATCCCCGCCAATGTAACCAACTGGATGAAAATTCAGGGCATCACTCAGGCACAAATAAACACAATGCTGATTGAGAACCCGCGGCGGGTACTGACGTTTGCGTGACGCGATCAAACACCCGATCTAGGGCCGATTTAGTGGGCGCTCCTGACTGTTGATCACGCACGGCCGCAGCGTGCCAAGTACCAAATGGGGGGCGGCAACACGCCGTGCTCTAAGGATTTAAAACATCAATCATGTCGAGGCTCAAGTCAACCCACTCAGGGTTGTGCAGATCAATGAGCCGCTTCTTCTTGCTCCACTGCCAACCCTTGAGTTGCTTCTCACGCGCTAATGCACTGTGCACATCACTTGTTTCCTCGAAATGAACAAGTACTGAAGGTTGTAGCGACTGCTAAACCCTGGAGCAAGTCCCACTTGATGTTGATGCATCCTTCGGGTCAAATCTGAGGTGACTCCAACATATAGTGAGGATGTAGACGCAATACTGTTTGATTCGAGGCATAGGTATAAACGCCGCTCTCAGATCCTTCGGCTATGGCCCGAAGCGACCTCCGCTCAGGATGACATATGAAAGGCTTCTCCTCGTAGCGAAGGCTGTCACACCCCTACCTATAAACAGCAATCTCCCGCTCCGCTGCGCCCTTCAACAGCTGATACTCCGTAGTACGCGTAGGCCCAAAAATCTGGATGCCTCGCTCACGCTGCCGCGCATACTCACCACCATCCGCCGGAAACTCCGCCGGCTCAACGGAAATCCCGCGTGCCAGCGCCAGCTCAATCACGCTCTCCATGGCCGCCAGGACCTCCGGATGCTGCCAGCCGCCGTGAAGTCCCATGCTTGCCGCCAAATCGCCGGGGCCGAACACAATACCGTCCACCCACTCATTCGCCATCAACTGCTCGGCGTTCTCAACTCCCAGTGCGGACTCAATCTTTAGCACCAACATCGTCGCCTCGTTGGCCTCGCGGCAGTACTGCTCCGCATCCACATCCCGGTAGTCGGTGTTCGCTCCCATGAACAGCGCACGCTCTCCGTACGGCGGGTACTTCATCCAGCGCACCATGTCGTCGACCTGCTCGTCCGTCTCCGCGTGGCACAGGTTGATGCCCAGCGCTCCTGCATCAAGCAACCGCGACACGAGGATGCGATCGGTGGTCGGCACCGTAATAATCGGACTCAGCGCGTTGTCACGGGCGCCAATGATGAAGTTCGTCAGATTGTACTCATCGTGCAGCACATGCTCCGTCTCGATCATGAGCATGTTGTAACCGGTCTCCTTCACGATCTTGATGACGGAGGGCCGCAACGACTCAAATACGTTGAAGACCAGCACTGGCTCCCCCGCTTTGAGGCGGCTCTTGGCCGGGTTGCTGATGGTCGCTGGCGAGTCACTCATGGTCGATCTCCAATGCCGGGGGTTGCGGACACATCTCCGCTCCGTATTCACGCGCGGCGGCAGCGTATCATCGGTTGTCGGTCATGCTGACCACACATCGCCCATGAGGAGATTTCGAGTGCCCGAGTCCGATCAGTCCGCTGAGACCACCACCGCCTACGCCGCAAATCAGGCGTGGTGGAACGAGATCACGGAGCCGCACAGCGCCTCTGGCATGTACGACATGGCGGCGTTCAAAGCGGGCCGAAACCGCTTCATGCACCAGTACATCCTAGACGAAGTTGGTGACGTCGATGGCAAATCGCTGCTCCACCTTCAGTGCCACTTCGGCCAGGACACCATCTCGTGGGCGCGTCTGGGTGCAACGGTAACAGGAGTCGACTTCGGTGGCGAAGCGGTCAAACTCGCACGCACGCTGGCCGATGAGGAGGGCGTCGACGCCACCTTCATTCACTCAAACATCTACGACATTGGTGATCGTTTTGACAAGCAGTTCGACGTGGTGTTCACGTCCTACGGTGTGCTGGCCTGGCTCCATGACCTCCCGGAGTGGGGCAGAATCGTCGGCCGGGCCGTCAAACCCGGAGGGGTTTTTTACATTGCGGAGTTCCATCCCGGTGGGGAGATGCTTCAGCACGATCGGCCAATCGCGACAAAAGAAGATACGTCCATTGGCATGCCATACTTCGATCCCGGTGGCGCGCAGAGTCTGCCCGGTGAGGAGGGCGCTGACTACGCCTCAGACCACAAGACCGGCATCGATACGTTTGAGTGGTTCCACTCCATGGAAGACATCATCATGCCGCTCATCGACGCCGGACTCGTCATCGAGCTATTCAAAGAACGTGACTGGTGCGCCTACCGCTCCCACGAAGGCATGATCGTTGACGACCAGAACCGCTGGCACCTCCCCCCGGACTGCCCAAAAGTCCCGTTCATGTTCTCCATCAGGGCAAGGAAACCTGCTAATTAGACCGTTAGATTCCGGAAAATTGACTTTATAAAGTGGCCCGCGCCGAGTAGGCTTCGCCCCCATGAAATTCGGCTCACTTTTCCGCTCTCTGATTACACCGTTCTGGACCTGTCCGAGTCGGTCGCCACCGCCGCATGCGGCAGGGTTTTTGCGGACTTCGGCGCTCATGTAATCAACGTCGAACACCCTGTGACTGATCTCCCAACGCGTGCCCTCCACCCGTTTGATCCGGCGCTATCCAGTCCTAACAACAGCGGCATCCACGCCCTCCTCAGCCCCAACAAAGAGTCGCTCGCACTTGACGTACATGACACTTCGCAGCGCGCCGAACTGCTGGAATGGGTCAAAACAGCCGACGTCGTGCTTGAGTCCGAGCAGCCCGGTACGCTCGATGAGCTAGGCATCGGCTTCAATATCCTGAAGGCTGCCGCGCCCACTACCCCTCATACGCGGCCAACTCCTCCGCGAACGTGAAGATCGCTGGCAGTCCGCCCGTGTGCAGGAACACGACTGTCTCGTCCTTATCAACGTTGCCCTGTCGGATCTGGTCGATCAGGCCTGACATGGCGGTTCCCGTGTAGTTGGGATCGACCATCAGGCCTTCCAGCCGGCCCAGCATGTGCACGGCCTCGATAACTGCTTCCGTTGGGATGCCGTAGCCTTCGCCGATGTACTGGTTGAGCACGACCATGTCGTCCGGCTCAAACGCCGTCGTCAGCCCCAGCACTTCCTGGGCGCCACCAATCACGTCGTACAGATAGTCCTTCATCACCACGTCATAGTTGACCGCAACACCCGTGGCCTTCCAGTCCAGCCCAAGGTTCTTGGCCGTCAGAATGAGTCCAGCTAACGAACGGCCGGATACGCCGAAGAAGCGCACCTTTTCCGTGATTCCACGCTCTTCCAACTGCTCCGCCAGCTCAAGTGCACAGTCCACATACGCCAGCGACCCAACGTACTTCGGGAAGGCGTGCTGCTGCCGCACGTACGGCTTGTAGCCTTCTTCTTCCAGCCGCTTGCCAAGCTCGTCAGCCAGATCTTCCGCTCGGTCCGACTCCTCCTCCGATAGCAGATGCAGCTCCGCCCCCAGAATCGTGTCGACCAGCAGGTTGCCCTGGATCACGCGGTCCTTTGCGTTCTTCAGGATCAAAACGTACTTGAATCCCATCTTGTTGGCGGCCGCGCCCGTCACCCGGGCATTATTGGAGTGATAGTCCATGATGTTGACGATGGCGTTGAATCCGTGCTCTTTGAGATGCGCCATCTCGAACTCGTAGTGACGAGCCTTGTTACCGCCAAACGCCAGCCCCGTAGCGTCCTCGCGCTTCACAAGGATGCGTGGCCCGCCAAGCTTCTCCGTCAGCCGCGGCATATCTTCCAGCGGCGTCGGCAGATGCGCAAAGTGCACCCGAGGCAGCGCATCAACGCGCGCCCGCAACTCTTCTCGCGTAATTGTCCCTTGTATGGTGGTCATCCATCTCCTCCTATATCAAGAGTTTTGGAAGAAAAGTGCCCTTCGAGTAGCCTCAGGAAACTTTTCTTCCAAAACTCCGGCCTGTCAAATATGTTTACGCACTTTCCGGGGCCCAGCCCCATGGATGCGGTCCGGGATCGAGCGGCTGCACTTCTCCGGCGCGCACCGTGAACACCGGAACAACCGCGATGCTCCCGGTGTTGCTGCCGCCAGCCGCATCATGGTGAATAAAGCTCCCGGTCACCGTCTCCAGCACTGAAATATCTGCCTCACGACCCACCGCCAGAGACCCAAGATTGCCGGATTCGCCCAGCGAAACGGCCGAATTGGTGGTCGTCATCATGATCACATCCTCAACGCTGAATCCCAGCGTAAGGAACTTGTTCATCGNNCCCCCATGGGCGCGGGCCGTAGTCGAGCGGCTGAATCTCTCCCGCCCGCACGGCGAACACGGGGACGAGCGCCTGATCCCCCGTCCCTGTGCCGCTCACCGAGTCCCGGTAAATCCACTTTCCGGTTGCGATGTTCAGCACGGAAAGATCGGCTTCACGGCCCTCTTCGATGGCTCCCAGGGAATCACTCATGCCAAGCGTTTTCGCCGGGTTGGCCGTCGCCATTTTGATGACGTCTTCGAGGCTCAGACCGAGTGCGAGGAACTTGTTCATCGACTCGATCAGCCCGAACGCCAGCGAATACCGCCCAGCCGCCGTCACGTCGGAACTGATCGTGTGCGGAGTGATGCCCTGATCCATGACCGCCTTTGCGCTATCGAACGAGAAGTTCGCTCGACCAACGCCGACGTCAAATCGAACCCCGCGCGCCTTCGCCTCCAGCGCTTCGGGCCGCAATTTGCCGTTGTCCAGCAGCGCGCCAACGTGGTGACTGCATATGTGCGTGACGATATCGCCCGCAGTGAGTATCTCCGACAGCAACGCAGGCGCCGCTGCTGCGGCCTTTGGATGATCATCCGGAATGTCGCCAATGTGGACCATCATCGGCACGCCAGCCCCGGCCGATATCTGCTTCGCCTTCCTCGCAAGCTCCGCGCCCATCGACTGCACTGACGGGCTGACCATCCTCACCTTCACACCACGAATGTGTTCGCTCGCCAGAATGGTCGCAATCGCGTGCTCAACATCAATGTCCGACTCGTCGCGAATCTCCGGAATCCGATGAATGCCCAGCGTGCCGGTGTTGATGAATATGAGCACACGGCTCTTCGAGTTCGGGATTACGTGATTGATCATGCCGCCAACGTTGTACGAGCCAACCGACCCGCAATCCACCAGCGTGGTTACGCCCCCATGCACGCCAACCTGATCTGCGCTGGCGAACGCCGCCTCGTCGGTGATCCTCCCCAGTCCGCCTGCCACATGCGTATGCAGATCGATCAGCCCCGGCGAGACGATCTTGCCGCTCACATCAACAGTCTGTTCCGCTGACCCGGCATCGATATCGCCACCAATCTGGGCAATCTTCCCACCCGAAATTCCAACGTCGCCCACCTGGTCGAGACCGGAGCCGGGGTCGAGGACTCGTCCTCCCTTGAGAATCAACTCATAGGTCAATGAAGTTTGCGGTGACATCGGTGCTCCCAGTTAGCCTGAACCGGTCTGAAGTCATTCGTGACGTTGAAGGGTAGTCATTATGGCCCATATCCCCCGAGGATCAGTAGTCCCGCAATGCGCCATCGCTCGTCGTTAGCAGGGGTCGCGCTCGACGTTCAGGAGGATGGTGCTTGAACGCCTCAAGGTTGAGATCAATGCCCAGGCCAGGCCGATCTGGAATCTGCAGGTGGCCGTCTTTGATTTCGACTGGCTGATCGACAAGCTCTGCCGTGGCTTCAGTCGCCTCCGTCGGCCGGTACTCCTGAATCGCGATGTTGTGCGTGGCAGCATCGAACTGTACGTTGGCCGCCGTCATGATTGGGCTGAGCGGGTTGTGCGGCGCGACGCCTACATACGCGGCTTCACAGATCGCCGCGATCTTTCTCATGTTCGTAATGCCGCCCACCAGGCTCATGTCCGGTCGCGCATACGCAGATGCGTTCTTATTAACTAACTCCTGGAACTGGTAGATCGTGTACAGCCGCTCGCCGGACGCCACCGGCATCGGCACGTTGGCTGCAACATGCGCCATCGCATCAATACTGTCCGGCTCAATGGGGTCCTCGAAGAAGTAAAGTCCATACGGCTCCAGCGCCCGCCCGATCGCGATCGCTTCTGGTGGCGTCAGCCGATTCACCACATCGATCATCAGATCGAGGTCCGGGCCAACGGCCTCCCGCACCGCCGCAGTGTAAGAAACGGCAATATGCACCAACTCCTGGTAACCAGGCATGGTGGAGGCGTTAAATGAGCCAATCGGGTAGTACCGAAGCGCTGTGTAGCCCTCTTCCTTCAATGCAATAGCGTTCTCCGCCATGATCTCCGGCGTCTCGCCGCCCAGATGCGCGTAAACGCGAATCTGATCACGCGTCGGCCCGCCAATCAACTTGTGTACCGGGAGGCCAGCGGCCTTGCCAGCAATGTCCCACACCGCCATATCAATGCCGCCCAGCGCGGCCATCGCGTCTGAGCCGCCCCGGAAGAGACAGCGTCGGAACATGTGCTGCCAGTTGCGCTCAATCTCCCGCGGGTCTTTTCCGATCAGATACTCAGCGTGGTACTCAATCGCGGCCCTCGAAGCAAATGGCGTCCCGCCCGTGCCACTCGCCGGATGAACTTCACCAACGCCGTAAATACCTTCATCCGTCAGGACTTTGACAAACGTCCAGCCAGCCGCCAGGTGCGTCTGCACTTCCGTGACTTTCATAGCAAGGTCCTTTCACATCCCGTTCGACAGGCCAGGTCGTCAGGCACCATCTAACGCCTATTCCAAACATGAGTCAACACGGCCATAATTCATCAGCCTGCATGGTAGACTCGGCCACCCGGTTCTGCGCCAAAATGGCAGCGCGTCAGGACCATTTTTTCACGATGACGCAACTAAATTTCACCTGATCGCATTGGAGTAAGTAAGAGATGGCAGGAGCCCTCAAGGTCGCAGTAGTTGGAATTGGACAGCGAGGACTTCAACACCTCAAATCCATCGTGAGCCTCCAGGTGGATGAAGAAGTCCAACTGGTCGCCCTCGCAGACCCGTTCGAGGAGAACCTCGCCGAGACCAAGATCCAGGGCTACGTTCCCGACTACAAACGGGGCAGCACGCAGCTCTTCACAGACGTCGATGAGATGGTCGACACAGCCAAACCCGATGCCGTCTGGTTCGTAATGCCGCCCAACCAGCACCGAGGTGAGATCGAACGAACGGTCGCAAAAGGCGTCCACATATTTGCCGAGAAGCCGCAGAGCCTCTTCTACGATGAGATCAAGAGCCAGGCAGACGCCATCGATAAGGCAGGCGTGGCAAGCGTCGTTGGGTTCCAGAAGCGCTACGATCCCTGGTATACGGCCATCCACGACTATATGGCTGATAAGCAACTTGCCTCAGCAATGGCGGTCTCACTTGGCTCCGTTGAAGGCCACAGCGCGAAGCACTCGCCAACCGAGCGCCAGGGCGGCCCCAAGAACCGAGTGTGGACTGCGAACCGGGCGTGGTCAGGCACAAGCATGGTCGAGGCCGGCATCCACCAGACAGACCAGATCCGCTACTGGGTCAGCGATGACGTGGAGTGGGTCCAGGCCGCTTATGTTGATCGTCCTGAAGACCTCCAGGAGACGCAGGGCGACAATCCCACCGCGTACACCGTAGTCTACGGCTTCAAGCGCGGCGGCATTGCCAACATCATCTTCACCAAGCCGGCGCGCTCCTACTACAACGAGAAGATCGAGTACATTCACACTCCTGAGGCCCACATCGCCTTCGAAGATGACCTCGCGGTCTACAGCTACGGCGGCAGTGACTACCCACCGGCATCTCGGCCCACCCGCGAGCAGTTGCGCACGGTACTCGCCGAAGGACCAGAGACAAACCCGATGGGGCCGAATAGCACAATGGAGATCAGTCGCCAGTTCGCGCGATCAATCTCTGAGTCCGATCCGTCGCTGCGGCGCAACTCATTCCGGTCAAGCATGAACTCGCTTGCGGCAGTCCTGGCAGCGAACGTATCAGACTCTCTCGGCGGGATTCGTATCGACATCGACGAGTTCGAGAACTCCGATAAGTTCGCCGAATACCGGCAGCGGCCCGAAGGTCTCTAGGTGCCATTGCCCGATTCCTGCATGCCAGACACGTCATGACTTCCGAACCGTTCAGAATCACGCAGGCCGTGTTTACGGAGCTTCCAGTGCGCGGCGGATCCCACTGGTACTTCCTGGAACTCAGCAACGCCGACGGAGTAACGGGACTCGCCGAGTTCTCCTATGGAGTCAACTCCATCGCGGTCGCGCGCGCCATCGCCCAGATGGTTGAAGAACTGCGGGACGAGGAAATCACGGATGAGACGAAAATCCCGGACATGGTTGGACTCTCACCCGCATTTCTTCAAAGCGACCGCGTTCTAGCGACCGCGATCACCGCCATCAGAAACGCAATACTCGATGCACAGGCCCAGATCGCCGAAGTACCGCTTTATCGCCTACTCGGAGGCAGCGTTATCGAATCGGTTGAGCTTTACGGCAACATCAACCGATCGATGCTCAAGAGTGACTCTGGCGACTCCAACCGTTCACCCGCATCGTTCGCGGCGGTTGCAGAACGGGCCGCGGAAGAGGGCTTCGGCAACATCAAGTGCGCTCCATTTGACGAGTGCAAGGCGCCATTTGACGGCTCTGGTCTCCCCGATGAGGCAAAAGCAGGTCTGGACCGTATCGCAGCCGTGAAGGAAGCCATTGGAGACAAAGTAAACCTGTTCGTGGACTGCCACAGCCGATTTGACCTCGAGTCAGCACTTGCACTGGAGCCAGAACTGGCCGCCCGAGGCGTGGCCTGGTACGAAGAGCCCGTGAGCTACCGGACGCATCGGGACGATCTCGCCGCAATCAACGCAGCCGCGACGATGGATGTGGCTGGCGCAGAGGACGCGTACGGAGTCAATGTGTTCCAATCGCTTATCGCTGCCAACGTCACGGACGTTGTGATGCCAGATGTGAAGTACTGTGGCGGCGCTGGCGAGGCAGTGCTCATCGGCAACGCCCTTGAGGCGATCTCTCCCGGCTCAGTCTCCATGCACAGCCCGGCCGGTCCGGTCTCCATGCTCGCCAGCGCACACGCCACCGCGGCATTCAACGGCTCACGCCCGCTTGAGCATGCCGTGTGGGAGGTCGATTGGCGAGCGACGGTCCTCGAACCGGCTGAGCATATCCACGATGGTCAACTCTTCATCCCCGATGGCTACGGAATTGGCGCTACCCTGAATGAAGAACTGATGTCCAGCAACGGCCGCCGATGGTCAGCGACTTAGCTGACCGTCGCGCCCGATGCATTCCCATGACCACGCAAAGCCTGCTACCCGAATCCGGACAAAGCCGCGGACTTAATTCGCCCCAACTCATAAGACTGGTCCACGAGATTGAGTCCACTCGAGAGCCGATCACGCTCCGGTTCATTGGCGAGGAGCGGACAGATAACCGCCCCGAAGATGACTCATGGCCTCCAGATACTGTGAGGAACGGTTCAGCCGGATACATCTGGATTCAATCAGGAGAGACGCAACTTGCGATCGCAGGCTCATTCCCAACACCAATCGTTCTTGAAGACTTCGATGGGCTGGATCCACTGATCGAGTTCATCAATACGCCCCGGCTGGTTGCCATTGTGCTGCTCAGGCTTGGGGCATACTCAATAGGACTCGCCAAGGACGGCGAAGTTCTCATCACCAAGTCTGATACTCGCTATGTCAAGGGGCAGCACAAAAAGGGCGGCCAATCGCAACGCCGCTTCGAACGCAACCGTGAGAAGTGGGTACGGGAACTCTTCGACAAGGCCTGCCGCGACTTCAAAGATCGGATTGGTCAGCGCTCTAGAGAGGTCGACTACCTGGCGCTGGGTGGTGATCGTCAGGTCCTCAACTCCTTCTTGAAACGGTGCCCCGAAGTGGCAAAACTGACCGAGCGCATNNCGCATGTTGCCCGTCCGCCTGCAAGTAGATCGACCCAACACGACGGCCCTGAAACAGTGCGTGCGCGGCCTCTGGATCTGGCGAGTTCATCGACGCTGAGGCCCTTATTCGCGCTAAATTCAGGATTGCCGGTAATCGGCCAGAATTGGCGACAGTGCCCGTTACAACTATACTCATACTCGCGTCTGATCGATATTCCTCCCTGCCGAGCCGCAAAT
>DBZV01000214.1:1163-1507 GCA_002311865.1 Dehalococcoidia bacterium UBA1151 | reverse complement strand
GCCGAGCCGCAAATGATAGACATGGAACGCGCGCTCGACTCCGGCGAGGTTGGCCCAGCGCCAACCCCTCCCATTGATGCGCGCCTGATCGGTCAGATTGCGCATGAACTACGTACGCCACTGGCATCGTTGCGCGTGGCATACGAGTTTTTGACCGACCCAACTGCAATCGCCGCGCTTGCCGCCAAGCCAAAACAGAGAGACCGGCTCATGACAAACATGGGCCGGAGCATTGAGCGCCTGGAGCAGCAGGTCACGGACCTACTGGACATCGGCTACCTGCAGGCCAACAATCTGACACTTAAGATGACCGCGGTCTCACCCATTGAGTTGATCGCCTCCGC
>DBZV01000214.1:0-1023 GCA_002311865.1 Dehalococcoidia bacterium UBA1151 | reverse complement strand
ATATCTCCTTTCGTACCTGATGAGAGTGACTCCGGTTGGTGAAACTCTCACCGCAATCGCTGAAACCGGGTCAGGCGAATTACATCTCGCCATACAGGGCGGCGGGCGGCAGGTTTCATTCGATGAACGAGAGCGCCTGTTTGAGCCATTTTTCCGACTTCGAGGCGAAGGGGGCCAGGTCCAGGACAGTGGACTGGGTCTCGCGATCGCCCGGTCACTGGTACAGTTGCACGGTGGACGAGTGTGGCTGGAGAGTCCGGTAAACGGCGGAAATACTTTCCGGCTATCACTGCCGATTGGGGAGGCCAATGCGAGTTCTGGTCGTTGACGACGATCCAGACATTCTGGAAGCCGTGAATATCTGTTTCGCTCTTCGTTGGGAAGATGCTGAACTCATTGAAGCGCCGGATGGAACTACCGCGATTCAACGTTTTCGCGAGACCAATCCAGACGTGGTGATCCTTGACCTGAATCTCCCGGATATAGACGGGTTCCAGGTCTGCAGCACTATTCGCCAGACGTCTGATGTGCCCGTCATCATGCTCACCGCCCGCGGCGGCGAAGTGGACAAAGTCAAAGGCCTTGAGATGGGCGCCGACGACTACATCACCAAGCCGTTCAGCCATCTGGAGCTGCTGGCACGCGTCCGCGCGGTGCTCCGCCGCTACCAGTTGGGCGCGGTTGGAAGCGACGAGCAGCCGTTCGACAAAGGCCCTCTCCACTTCAACTTTGCTGCGCACAGGGTGGAATACGGCGGCGAACAGGTTCCGCTGACCCCTCTTGAGTGGAACCTGATGTATCACCTGGTCAAGAACTACCCTAACGTTGTGGAGCATCGCACGCTCCTCGCCAAGGTGTGGGGCCGAGAGTACATTGATGAGATGGGCTACCTGAAAGTCCACGTTCAACGCATTCGTTCCAAGTTCGGATCGGTTAACGCAGCTGCCGATGTGATCTCCAACGAACGCGGCGTTGGATACCGTCTTTCCGTCTCAGAATATGACCTGCCCCAAATAGTTGTAC
>DBZV01000212.1:14904-15638 GCA_002311865.1 Dehalococcoidia bacterium UBA1151 | reverse complement strand
CCAATGATCCCCGGCTTGATCCCAGTGTCCCCCACCCCATTCTCAATCTCATCAACGATGTAGTCAGCTAAATCCTGAGTCGGCAACTTGTTCACAAACTCCGGGTAGTAGGGCTCCCGATAGAAGCCAGAACCCATGACCACGTGGACACCCGTTGCCTCGGAGACCCTGCGCATCGCCTCCGGGAGCCTGCCGAAGTGCTCCAACGTTGGATCGACCAACGTTCCGCCACCGGCTTGCCCGTAGAGTCGGATCTCTTCGGTGATCTGCACCTCGTCCGTAATGGGCATCGCTAACCACCGGTGCCTCGCCCAGGACAGATCAATAAAGAGGTGGTCGTGCATCTGCGTGTGACCCAACTCGTCGGGCGAGATAGCACCCCGCACGGTCATCACCTTCTTCACCACACTCACCACACCTCCACGTCGGAACTCACTCCATCCGGAGCTTCTTGTCTCATAGGCAACCGAATTTTCGCTCCCGAAGCCTTTGGGGTTCCAGTTCCTGCTTCACGAGCAGTAACGCCCTGGACTCCCGTAGTTGATGGTCCCGGACGGGTCATTTCCAGATCTCCTAGACGGCGAGAACTCGGGCTGGGTTGAGGTGGGTCATTGCGTGAATGGCCTCCTCGTCAACGCCTTCCTCGCGAAGCATCGGCAAGAAGTTGTCAATCAAATGCTGATAGCCGTGTCCACCGTTCGTCTTGAACCGCGGTCGCGCCGGCATGTCCTGAG
>DBZV01000212.1:9867-14606 GCA_002311865.1 Dehalococcoidia bacterium UBA1151 | reverse complement strand
GTCCCCCACCCCGTTCTCAATCTCGTCAATGATGTAGTCAGCTATATCCTGAGTCGGCAACTTGTTCACAAACTCCGGGTAGTAGGGCTCCCGATAGAAGCCAGTACCCATGACCACGTGGACACCCGTTGCCTCGGAGACCCTGCGCATCGCCTCCGGGAGCCTGCCGATGTGCTCCAACACTGGATCGACCAACGTTCCGCCACCGGCCTGCCCGTAGAGTCGGATCTCTTCGGTGAGCTGCACCTCGTCCGTAATGGGCATCGCTAACCACCGGTGCCTCGCCCAGGAGATGTCGGAAAAGAGGTGGTCGTGCATCTGCGTGTGACCCAACTCGTCGGGCGAGATAGCACCCCGCACGGTCATCACCTTCTTCACCACACTCACCTCATCTCCACGTCCGCCCAAGCGACTATTATCGCATCTCCGTAGACACAATATCGACCGGTTACGGATCGTGTGTGAGAAGCAGTTCGAGGTTGCCACCGAGTATGGCGTCCTGCTCACTTGTACTCAGGTCATCTGCATGCCGGATCAGGTCAAACCATCGCATATAGGGCAAATGACGTTCAGCGCTGGGCATGTCCGAGCCCCA
Organism: Dehalococcoidia bacterium UBA1151; assembly: GCA_002311865.1. Lineage (GTDB taxonomy): Bacteria > Chloroflexota > Dehalococcoidia > Lucifugimonadales > Lucifugimonadaceae > UBA1151. Next base: position 14,011 of record DBZV01000212.1, on the reverse strand, counting down.
CAAAAGTTTTTCGGGGCCAAGCTCGTCGACCAGTTTGCGTGTTGTCGCCGAGACGTTCGATCGGCTGACTTCCCCTCCCTCAACCAATGTGAAGGCCAAGAGAAATAGTTCCACATAGGTGTTGGGACTTTGGAGGAGCAACATCAGATCACGATGGACGTGCTTTGGGTCGGGGAAACCGTGAGTCAGGACACTACGTATATGAGGATGATTTTCAGTCCACTCCGTCAGATCTCCAATTTCCGTGATGTAACTCTCAGCTTGGGGCCGGACCTGATTGGAGGCAAGCCAGAAGATGGGGACTCCCAGATCAGCAACCAGGTCCCATAGCGGCTCAAGAGGTGGGCTGTTAATCCCTAATGAAAAATTATTGACAAAGAAGCCTTCCGTCGCAAAATAGAGTCCACGGAATCCAAGGTCCTGGACCTGGTGACGAACCCGTTCAAGTTGGTCTGGCTCGCCACCACGCCACTCCTCAACTTGGGCGAGGGCTACCAGACGGTCCGGATACCTTTCCATACACTTAGCTAGGTACCCGTCTAACCGACCGTAAAGCCGGTCGTGTTGAAGCAAGGCCCGGTCTACCCCTACGTAGTCCATGTGGGCCACAAGTAGTTCTGGCGGGAACGAAGAATCACTCAGGTTCGGTGGAAGCCACTGGATTCGGTAATCCTCCCCGTCAACTGTGAACTCAGTCCGACCAAAAGGTGCGATCCGAAAATTGACTTCCGGCATCCAACTTTGACCGTCAGCCTCCCCGAGCATCAACGTGTCGTGCACCTGTGAGTTGTCTCGGATCCGAAAGACCCCCCATTCCTTAGCTTTGGAAAGAACGCCGGTTCCTACCCCCGAGGAAGATGCAGGAAGACCCCTCGTGTGCTGGTGATATTGGTGGGCCCGTAGGCGAAGTGCCATGTCTTGATCGTCTTCATCGGGTTGCCTCGACGTCAGGGCCGGGAAACAGTGGGCATGTGCGTCAAAGACCAACGACATCTCTTCTACCTTTTGGCAAGTACTTATCTAGCTATACAACGCGAACTAGTTGAGTTGTGGAACTACTGCCTCGGGGTGTTAGATCAAGCGCTCATCAGCCGCAGCTTCACCAAATGTGGCGAGGCGGAGGGCCCGGTTGAGAGAACTTCGGTCGTTAACAAGAAACCCTCGGTCACATGGTGACGGGGTGCTGGCCCTAAACCTCACTGCAAGACTCTTCACCCTCGTTGCTATCCCGGGCAGATAACTCAGTCCGTCCCAGCAGGCTGGGACCCCCTTTTAGCCTTCTCTTGCTCCCTACGCCTCAACTAAGAACGACCGACTCGAGTCAACACGACCTGCTTCGATTGCTGCACGAGCAAGGGCGATCCCGCGTTCGTAAATCGTGTCAGCATGTTCCGCTCTTGCATGATCCTCGAAAGTCGCGAACTTTACGTTGCCGTCTTGAGTCATCTCCTTGAGCAGGCCCCAGTAATTAATTCCGCAGTCACCTACTGCGACCGGCACGAAGACTCCCGCATGAGCATCGGAGAGGCTCTCAAAATCGTCAGAGGAGCCGTAGAGGTCCTCGGAGTACCTGGCCATCCCCTTAAGGTGCGCGTAAACGACGTAATCCCGAAGAACTCTGTACCCGTATGGCCACGGCTCGATGCCAGCTGCATAAACGTTCCCGGCATCAAAGTTCACCTTGACGCATGGCACATCCAAAGCGTCCAGAAAGCGTGCTGTTAGTTCCGGTCTCCGCACCACATCGCGTTGTTCTGGGTCTTCGTTGCGCAGATCAAAGTGGTTTTCGAGAAGCATCGTAATGCCCTTTTCCGCAGCAAGGTCATGGCAGGGTTCCATCCGAGTTCTGTACTCGTCGACGGTCTTCTCGAAATCCCAATCCGAGTTATGCCCCGGATATGTAATGACGAACTCGGCACCAAGGTTGGCCGCAAGATTGATAACAGTCATGATCTGGTCTTGCGCCTCAGCCAGGTCGTTGGTGATCATTACTCTCCATTTGGCCGTCGAGTTGACACAAATGATGCGGACCCCATAGTCAGCTAGTACCTCGGGAGCAGTCGCGAAACCTGCGTTGTCGGGGTAGTAGACGAGTTCCAACGCACCGACGCCAAGTCCACGGCACCGCTCTCCCAGTGCCTCGTAGCTTGAGTGCCAGCGATTCCAAGAAGAATCTGCGTTGATCGCTAGTTCCATAACTTCTCCCTCCTAAGTCAAGTGCCGATTACAGGCCAACCATGGTCCCACCGACCCAAAGCTCGCGCGGTAGACGACCGTACTATGCGTAGGTTGAACCTGGGAACTGCACATGCCAACAATTTCCGGTCGGCCCCATCAATCCTGATTTTGGCCCGAGCGCGGTTAAACGGCTGCGATCTCGGCCTAAGGAAGAACTATCGGGTGTCCCAAGTACTATCGGGTGTCCCAAGTTAAGCCCTAGAGGTAAGAGGTGACAATCGGATGGGGGGAATAGTTGCTCAAAACATCGCTCTAGCAAGACACAACGAAGACCAACGGCCACGAACCCTGGTGATTCTCGTTGCAACCTGCTTAGTGGCTATTTCCTGCAGCTCGGCAACACCCCAGCCGGGATCCGAAACCGATTCTAGCGTTGGGTCGGAACGTGAGTTCAAGGTCGAAGAGGTGTTAAGCGATCTCTGGAACCCCCGGGGGGTTGGCATCGACAAGGACGGCGCCCTCGTGGTGGCTGAGGCAGGGCTAGGAGAAGATGCCGAAGAGCACATTCTGCGGACAGGCCGTGTGACTCGGTTCTTCGATCGAAACAGCGACGGTGACTTCTCGGACGATGGCGAGGCCGAGAGAAGACTGGACCATCTGATCAGCTTCAATTCAGTCAACAAATACGAGACCGGTCGGGACGAAGTGAGCGGAGCCTCGGACGTTCTGGTCCACACGGACGGCCGTATATTTTTTTCCCTCGACGGAGGCATCGGCGACACGGGTGGAAACTTCACTTTGATAGAGCTCGCCGAAAACGGCTCACTTGTTCGAGAAATTCAACAGGATTCGAATATGACCGGAATTGGCTTCGCTCCCGATCAGCTGAGTATCTACGCGACCCAAAGCACCTTCAACCAACTCATCGAGATCTCCCTTTTTGGTCACCCTTCCAGAGAGATAGCGACGTTCGACAGGCTAACTAGTGGCCAGCAGGCAGTTCCCGCTGGGCTAGGGGTGGACCCAAGAACCGGAGACATTCTGGTTGCCCTCTTCTCAGGAGTAGCTCGTGCTGAAGGCTTGGCTTGCCGATTTGTTTCAGCGGTCATGTGTGATGGGCGGTATCTACCCCTTATCCCGACAGATTCCAAGATTGTCAGGGTGGACCCCCGCACGGGAGAGTCCAGCGATGAGATCACCGGTCTGACCGCCGCTGTGGACGTAGCCGTTGATAGTAGGGGAAACGTTTTCACTGTAGAGATGGCTGCCGATCATGCTCAGCTATTCCACCAGGGCGTCGACCTCTTCTCATCCGACATCCAGGCCCTCCACGGCGGGTATCTCAGGTACAGCGGGCGAGTAGCCATGTATCCGTCCGATGGAGGACCCGAAAGGGTCCTTGCAGCAGGCCTTGATGAGCCAACCAATATCACGATCGGACCCGACGGGGCGTTGTATGTCTCAACTGGGCAGGGCACTCCAGGCCGGCCCATCCCCGGACCCAACGGGCGCACGGCGATCGTTGGGAAGATCATTCGGATCACCGGCTACTAAAGACCTCAGTAGATCCATCCTTAAACAGGAGGGCAGGTCTGCTCATTACCTGATCTCCCTCCGCCAAGCCTCCTCCCTCTTCTCTCTTCGCCGGCAAGCGCAGGTATGGGCAGAGTCGGAATATCACCATGCCGACCTTGCATGCTGTGCCTTCCCACGATGCGGGAAGGCCGCACCACCCGGAAAAGCCCGCGATGGAAGTGTCATGGTAAACAAACTAGAGTCACGGTCGGCGCGACTAATAGTCGCTCTACTAATAGTCGCTCTACCAGTGATATTTCCAAGAAGGGGGAGGAATCTCAATGCCAAGACCATTGTTGATTTTGTCCGCAAGTCTCCTAAGTCTCGCTCTTGTTGCGGGAGCCTGCGGAAGCGATAGTGAGTTGATCGCAGCTCAGGGAGAAGCCGCCGC
>DBZV01000212.1:0-9745 GCA_002311865.1 Dehalococcoidia bacterium UBA1151 | reverse complement strand
GAAGAGGCTGCCGCAGCTAAGGGAGAAGCCGCCGCAGCTAAAGACGAGGCTGCCGCAGCTAAGGAAGAGGCCGCTGCCTCCGACGTCGACCTAATCACAGTAGTCGTCTCGGAAAAGGCCGAGGTCTACAACTTTGATCCAAAGAACTCTGGCGGCGGAGAGTTTGATGCTCCGCTTTTCACATCAGTCTTCGAAACACTTGTGAGAACAACGCCATCGGGCCTGGTGGAACCTCTCCTCGCCGAATCGTGGTCAATGGCAGACGACAAGATGAGTTACACGTTCAATCTGCGCAAGGGAGTCAAGTTCCACAACGGTGCGGCGCTTACATGTGCCGACGTAAAATACAGCGTTGAGCGCGCCGTCTCAGACGGAATCCCGATGGTGCAGCAGCGCGCAGAGAATCTTGCTGAGATCACCTGCACCGACGACTACACGGCCGTGTACCACATGGTCGAGCCGGATACGACGTTCGTCTACGTCATTGGCGATTCGACGGGTTTGGGGTTCTCCTCCATCCTCACCTCGACCAACTCTGCCCAGGGAACTTCGCCGGTGGGCACAGGTCCCTTTACGTTTGTGTCTTACGTCCCAGGCTCCGAGTTGGTTCTAGACGTCAACAACGACTACTGGAATCCGTCAGCCTTGCCGGACTTTGACCGCCTACACGTGAGAATCATCACGGAGGACGCGTCGATGGTCGCGGCCCTCCGTGCAGGGGAAGTTGCCCTAATCCACCCGACGTCTGCAGCGACGACGGCTGGCCTGCGCGGTGACGACAGTCTGACGATTGACGACATTCCTACGCGAACCTTCTGGATTCATGCCAGTAAGGTCGGGAAGACGCGCGACGACAATCTGGTCAAGGCGTTGTGGCTGTGTATGGATCGGCAGGCGATTGCAGACGTCGTCTACATGGGCGAGGCGGTGCCGTGGTCGACTGCACACCCCCTTGTCGAATACGCACTCAAGCCCGAAGAACTGCCTAACTACACCAGAGATGTTGCGGCAGGCAAGAAACTTATTGCCGACAACGGATTGGAAGGCACTCAACTTGACTTCGTTTATCCGACTCGGGCGCCGTACGAGGACATCTTCTTTGAGGTTCTTCAGGCCTCTTGGGCCGAATGCGGTATCGAGGTCCAGTTGAGTCCAGTCGAGCAAGCTGTATGGATTCCAAAACTCATAAACGCCGACTACGACCTGTCCTCTACCGATCAGGGCTGGTACTCGAACCCCTACAGGTATGTGCTACCGAGAACCGGATGGCAGGCCATGCCTGATGAGATTCTTCCCGAGTTGATACCAGCTCTGGCAGCCTTGGCTGCGGCGACGCCAGAAGAGCGTCCCGAAGCATTCCGAGCAGTCCAGATGCTGGAAGCCGAGAATGCTTACCCGTACTCCGGAACGGTCTATACCAATACCGGCCACATATACCGAAATGACCTCCTCAGTAATGCGGACCACAGTTGGTACTTGACCGGCGATAAGAGGGTTCTCTACCTCTCCCTCACCCCGGCTGACTAAGACACCACTGATGACCCCGGTGGGCGCACAGACGGCCTGTGCGCCCACCGGGCTCGTCGCGGTGCCCCTGGTTTCAAATCAATGGCGGTATTAGCCCCACCCTCCGGCCCTGGTGTCTTATCTGTCAGAAACCTGGTCACCGTCTATCCGGGCCGAGATGGGGAGGTCGTCGCAGTTGACGATGTATCTTTCGAGTTGTCCCCTGGCGAGGTGCTCGGCATCGTCGGGGACTCGGGTAGCGGGAAGACGACGCTCGCACGCTCCCTCCTGGGTTTAGTCTCAACGCCCGGAAGAATCATCGGCGGTGAGATCAAACTACACGGTCGAGACCTCTTGAAGCTAAGCCACAAAGAGATGCGGAAGGTTCGTGGCAGGGAGATTGGAATGATCTTCCAGAACCCGATTCGGTCATTCCACCCAGGCTTCACCATCGGATGGCAGTTAGTTGAAGCCGCAACTCAACATGCCAATATCTCGCGCCGGGAAGCAACTGAAAAAGTTGTTGAAGCTCTCACATGGGTCGGCATGCCAGAACCCGCTGAGCGAATCAACGACTACCCGCACCAGTTCTCCGGAGGGATGCTCCAACGAGTCATGATCGCAATGAGTCTCCTAAACGAGCCTGCTGTGCTCATCGCTGACGAGCCAACAACAGCATTGGATGTCACGATCCAGGCCCAGATCCTCGAGTTGATCGAACGCCTCGCGGTAGATCGGGGCATGGGGGTAGTCCTCGTCACCCACAATCTAGGCATGGTGGCCAGTCTTTGTGATCGGGTAATCGTGATGTACGCCGGCCAAATCGTTGAAGAAGCTCCAGTCGAAACGGTTTTTCACACTCCAGCTCACCCTTATACGCGAGGACTTCTTGACTCACAGCCCGACCGCTCCACTGGCAAGCGTCTTACAGAGCTTCGCGGAGCTTCACCTCAGATGACTGAGCTTCCGAGCGGATGTCGATTCCAGAACCGGTGCGACTACGTCGAAGAGAAGTGCACTGAACCCCCGGCGCTCGCTGATCTCTCTCACGGCCAGAAAGTACGCTGCTGGATCAGTCAACGCCACGGACTTCTACCTACCCGGCTGGCAGATTCAGATCACCGGGACAGGGCTGAGAGCACCGGGTTATCGGGAAAATGAGTCTCGTTGAACTCGACCGGGTGTCCGTGCACTTCTCGCGGGGCCAGCGGAGGACACGAAGCGACACAGTTCACGCACTCGACGATGTCACCCTAACGATCAACCCGGGAGAAGTCCTCGGAATCGTTGGTGAGTCAGGCTGTGGGAAAACCACCCTCGGTCGGGTCATTGTTGGTCTGGAAAGGCCTACGAGCGGCGAAGTGGTCGTCAGAGGTGTCAAACGCTCTCGCAACCAAAGGCCCGGTGCAAATGCCCGCAACGACGGTTTTCAGATGGTTTACCAGGACGCTGCCGGCTCGCTGAACCCCTGGAAGCGAATCGGATGGAGCATCGGGGAGCCCCTACAGAATGAGGGTCTGGGAAAAACTGAGCGTCGTCGACGCGTGACGGAACTACTCGATCAGGTCGGGCTACCAGGCCAGATGATCGATCGTTATCCGGGCGAACTTTCAGGTGGGCAACAGCAGCGAGCCGCTATAGCCCGAGCTCTCGCCAGTAAACCACGATTGATTGTGCTCGATGAGGCAGTTAGTTCCCTCGACATGTCGACACAGGCTCAGGTCCTGAACCTCCTAAAGGATCTTGCTGACCAGCATCCGGTCAACTACGTCTTTATTTCCCACGACATTGCGGCCGTCGACTTCATGAGCGACAGAGTTGCAGTCATGTACCTAGGAAAGATCGTCGAGCTCCAGAACTCCGCTAAAGGCACCGCCCCTCTTCTCCATCCCTATTCGATCACCCTGAGGTCAGCAGTTCCGGTACCTGATCCCGTTGTTGAAAGGGGTCGATCACGAATCGTGCTGACAGGTCCGGTGGCAAGCGCAAGCGACCTTCCATCGGGATGCCGGTTTCACACGCGATGTCCGATAGCGCAACCCGTCTGCTCAGAAGAAGAACCGGTGCTAACGGAACACCAACTCGACACATCGGTTGCCTGTCACTTCGCTGGCGAGTTCGAGCATCTTTATAGGCGATCTTCAAACTCGAAGACCCAACCATGATTCTTCTAATCGGTCGAAGGCTCCTAGAGGCAGTCGGAGTCCTCTTCGTCCTGTCGTTTCTGATTTACACCATCGGAACGCTTGTGCCAGGCGATATTGCCCAACAGATGACCGGTATTGAAGGTGCCACCCCGGAACGGATGGCCGAGTTCCGTGAACGGTTAGGCCTAGACCGGCCCCTGCTGGTCCGATACGCCGACTGGCTTGGCGATGCGGTACGCGGGGACTTTGGTGTCTCACTCTTTAGCGGCCGCGATATCGGGGCTGACATCCGGGCCCAGTTCCCAATCTCATTAGAGATAGCCGTCGTGAGCCTGATGCTGGCCATCATTATTGGTATCCCTCTCGGGGTCTACGGCGCTGTCCACACTGGCAGCATTCTTGATCGACTCCTGAGAGGACTGTCCCTCATCTTCTTCTCAGTCCCGACGTTCGTATCGGGAGTTCTGTTTGTTTGGTTTGGATCCATGTTCCTCAAACCGCTCTACACCTCCTTCTACATACCCTTTACTGAAGATCCCCTTGCCAACCTACGAGCGATTTCTCTTCCCTGTCTGGCGATAGCTCTGCCTGCTTCGGCTTCGATTATTCAAATGACCAGAACCACGATGATCTCAAGCTTGCAGGAGCCGTTCATTGACACCGCTCGAGTCAAAGGTGTTCGGGAAACCAGGGTCCGTTACCTGCACGCCTTGCGTGACGCGCTTGGCCCCGTAGTAACTCTTATTGGCTTGATGTTTGGGGCACTCGTCGGAGGGTTGATAATCGTAGAGCAAATCTTCAACATCCCTGGACTTGGGCGTGGGGTGTTGGTAGCAATTCGCGAGCGCGACTTCCCCTATGTGGTCGCCGCTTCCCTCGCCATCGCCAGCGTTTACATCGCGGCAAACCTTGTCGTTGATTTGCTCTATCCAATTCTCGACCCAAGACAACGAGATCAATAATGACTTCTAGAACGCCCGGATCCCACCCAGACGGTCACGACGACTCAGAGCCGCACTCACAGACCAAGCAGTTACGCATCGGGTACCAGCTCCGCTCCCTGGTCCGACATCCGTCAGGCAGATTCGGATTGCTACTAATTGCACCAGTTGTGTTCCTAGCAGTTTTCGGTCGATTCTTGATCCAATGGGGACCACTCGAAATTAACCCCGCCGATAGACTTCAGGGGCCGTCAACCCGTCATTGGTTCGGGACCGATCAACTTGGACGAGATTTTGCGGTACGAATTATCACCGCAATCCCGGACGTCTTTTTGGTGCCGATCGGAGCAGTTACTCTCGCAGTTGTCGTCGGGGGTGCTGCCGGCATTCTGGCCGGATACCGCAGAGGGTGGCTTGAACGGATCCTGATGGCCGGAACCGATGTTCTGTTGGCAATGCCCGCTCTACTGACTGCGATCCTCATTGTTGGAATATTTGGGGGGGGTAAGCAGAATATGATTCTGGCTATCGGGATCATCTACATCCCTCGATTTGCCCGTATCACCCGGGGATCGACCCTCGAGGTTCGCGGACTCCCCTACGTCGATGCAGCCCGATTGTCAGGTACAAAGCCACTTCCGCTTGTGATCCGACACATCGTGCCCGGGATTAGCTCAGCTGTCTTGGTCATGGGCGTACTCAGCCTTTCAACCGCCCTGCTGGCACAAACGGCCCTCAGTTTTCTTGGATTTGGATTCCGTCCTCCGACCCCAGATCTCGGGCGGATGCTGGCTAACGCAGTGCCATTTTTGACCATCGCCTCCTGGTTAGCCATCTTCCCAGCAATCGTGATCACCCTCCTGATCCTGGCCTTCAACAATCTCGGCGACGCGGTTCGAGATGTGTTTGACCCGGAGGTAGCTCGAGCAAGCGCAGCTCTGTGAGCCGTGGCTACCTTTATGAGCCACTAGGCGCTAAGTAAGCATCACTCGACCACCACTGGCGACAACGGTCTGCCCGGTGATGTAGCTCGACTCGTCGCTCAGAAGAAACCGCACGACTGATGCAATCTCCTCAGGCTGGCCAATCCGGCCGAGTGGAACATCGCCAAGAGCAGACTCGATGAACTCAGCTGGCAAGTCGAAGGCAGGCTCAGTCTCAATCATGCCCGGGCACACCGCGTTGATACGCACATTGTGTGCCGCCCACGCCCCTGCACATGAGCGAACCAATGCCAATACCCCAGCTTTCGCGGCTGAATAGTGGACAAGCTGTGGTCTCGGCCGCAGCGCAGAGATGGACGAAAGCATTACAACCCGCCCAAAGCCCTGGAGGATCATGTCGTCCTTAGTCGCGTAGAGGACATTAAACGAACCGTCTAGATTGATCGACAGAATTCTTCTCCAAGACTCCCAAGAAACTTCCTCTGCTTGTTCTACCTTGGCGAGACCGGCACAATTGACCAGCATGTCGGGTGGGCCGATCGCGCTTCGAACAGCTTCAACCATTGCCCTTGTCTCGTCCGGGTCTGAGATGTCAGCTCGAAAGATTTCTCCTTCGACACCGAAGGCCCGCACCTCGCCACGAACAGCCCGGGCAGAATCATCACGCGATAGGTAGTTCATCGCCACATCCGCGCCCTCGGCTGCTAGTCGCAAGCTCACCGCTCGACCTATCCCCCTAGTGCCACCCGTGACAAGAACTCGATGTCCAGAGAACGGGCCGCCCACTGTCAAACCTCTCGACCTAGGGACGTCTCGTTAGCGACCTTTAGGCTCTGAGGATTGGCAAGGTAAACGGGCTTACGTGAGTTACAGCTGTCCCATATCGCTTCGCACATCTGTAGGGCCACAACCCCATCCGAAAGGGTGGGCCCAATCGGGATCATCGAACGCGTGCTCACGGCAAAGGAATGGAGTTCCTCGAGATAACCGTGACGGAGGGTCCCAGCATACGTGTACCCCTGGTCCCAGCCCTTGGAGGGTACGTCAACATACCCTCCAAGGGAATTACGGAATACCGGAGAGCCAAGAACGCGCAGATGGTTCACATTGGTAGCGATGGCCACCTGGCCTCCGCTCCCTCCCACCACAACTTCCATCTCTAGTGCCCTCGTGTGGGTTGCAAGACTCAGAGTGCCTACGGCACCATTCAGAAAATCGAAATTCACTGCAAAACTAAACGCGTCTCCCGCTACACCAAGCCTTGCGGAAACTTCACGGGTATCACCCATCAGGAAACGCATGCAATCAAGAAGGTGTATCGCTTGGGCCCCCAAATACGCCTGGGGCACAGACCCGAGACGGTAGTAGTCGTCGCTTGTGGGTCCAGGGGCAAATAGACGGCCACTGAAGAACAAACGGTCCCCAAAATCTCCACCGTCGATCAGGTCTCGCACAAGTCTGACTGCGGTCGTGTGCCTAAGCATCGTGCCGACCATCCCGGCGGATCCCAATGCCAATGCACATTCGGCGAGTTGTCTCGCTCTAACCGAATCAGGCGCGGGTGGCTTCTCTACAAATACATTCGCCCCGCTGGCTGCGACCTCGAGACCGATGTCATAGTGCATCTGAGGCGTCCCAACCACGACAACCGCTTCGGGTCTGCACTCATCAAGCATCCGTCCCACATCGAGATACTCGGCTCTGGCACCAAAGCGACGGGCACAATCCGACACAAGGCTCTGGTCCGTATCACACACCCCCACTAAGTCAAAAGAGGGAAGTCGAGCCAGATTTGGCTGCAAGGCTGAGCGCGAGTGTCGACCGCAACCGACCACCGCTACTTTTACTGGGGACCGAAGAACCAGGCGTTCCTCTTCAGGTGCCGCCTGAAAACACTCCTCATAATTCGTCTCACCGTTGAGATACCGGACCAGGGCTGGAGACGGATAACTAGAGGCCAAAGACCTCCCTTGGAACCGGCCGTCTTCATGAAGTTCATTACTCACAAGGGGTTCCAAGCTAGACAAGACGTTGAGCAAGATCCATATCACCAAAAATTCTACATGTGTACAATCAGTCTGCCAAGTAAATCAGTCTGCCAAGGAAGAGAGGGAAGAGAGGGACGATGAACGAATCGGAGGAGATCACCGGGGCGGCTTCACTTGTTCAGGCCCTTGAGTTGGAGGGTATCGACACCGTCTTTGGGCTGGTGGGTCACGGGAACCTCGCCTTTGTTGATGCCCTTCAAGACAGCGACACAATTAGGTACGTGTCCGTCTTCCACGAACAGGTTGCGGCTCATGCGGCGGACGCGTATTTCCGAGCCAGTGGGCGGATTGCCGCCGTGACGACCACGGTCGGCCCGGGATTCACCAACTTGGCAACAGGCCTTGGCGACGCGCTTCTCGACTCGTCAGCGATGGTGGTTATCGGTGGTGGAATGCCAAGTGCCTACGTCGGCAAGGAGCCCATACAAGAACTGTCGTATTCGATCGACAACGCCCAACTCGACATCCTTCGCCCACTTTGTAAGCGCGTTATTTCCGCCACCGTACCCTCTGAACTCTCGTCCCAACTTCACCGCGCCGTGAACTATGCACTCTCCGGATGCCCTGGTCCGGTTGTCCTCCAGGTACCGCTTGACTTCTTCTCGGCCCAAGTACCACCTGCTAATAAGGACTTTCGGCCTGTAAGAGTCCGCCGCTCGGGCCCCGACCCAAGAGAAGTAGCCAAGGCTGTAGAGCTCATAGCCCAATCCAAACGTCCCCTGTTATTCGCTGGTGGCGGCTCTGTGATCTCTGGAGCCTCGAGTGCTCTTACAGGCCTCGCCAATAACTTTGGCATACCGGTAGCAACAACGATGAGCGGCCAGGGAGCGATCGCTGAAGATCACCAACTTGCTGTCGGGTTTACCGGAGTAGTCGGAACGAGACCGGCAAATCATGCAGCAAGACACGCTGACCTGCTTATCGCTGTTGGTACCCGATTTCCAGAAATGGATTGCAGTTCATGGAGCCCCATCCACTTCACCTCTATCCCACCAAGTCGCCTGATCCATATCGATATAGATCCGCACCAGATCGACAAGATTTATCCAACAGATGCTGCTCTGATCGGTGACGCTCGTCGCTGCCTCGAAGAACTCTCGGCCTGTTTGAGTAGTCGCCTTGACGGCGACACGACATGGCACCAATGGCGCGACGACCTCAAACAAGAGGTAGAAAGTTGGGACGCTGACCTCCACGAGGTCCGAACCAACCCCAGTTTCCCGTATGAACCCGCCTATCTGGCCACCTTGCTACGGGAACTCCTGCCTGAGGACACTGTTCTGATTACAGGTATCGGAATTCGTCACGCCGTCGGCCAACATTTCCCCTTCCTGAAGGAACGGACACAAATCGTTGGCAGCGGATTCGGGACGATGGGACAGGAAGTGGCCGCGCCAATTGGAGTCCGGCTTGCCCGACCGGACACACCGGTCGTGGGCCTGGTCGGTGATGGCGCTGTTATGGCCTGCTTAGCAGCCCTGCCAACCGCTGTTGCGGCTGGACTCCACATCGTGTGGCTTGTCGTTAACAACACGGGTTACGCCTCTATCGCCGTCTACCAGGCTAAACACTTTGGCCGTCACGCCGGAACCTACTTCCGAAGTGTCGACGGAAGTGCGTACGAACCGGACTATGTCTCGCTAGCCCGCTCAGTAGGCGCTCAAGCCGAACGGATAACCGACCCGGAGGAGTTTCCCGAGTTACTCGCAACAGCGCTCAACAACCCCGCCACCTGGGTACTCGAGTTGCCCGTCACACCGACACCACGCGTGCTGGCGTCCGGCCATTGGGATGTCAATGACATCCTCGCGGCTGGCACTAAATCGGAAAACCGCTAGCCCCCTCGACACCAAGATGACACGGCAACTCCAATCGCAACTTGCTAGAACCGATCGTTGACAAGACAGGAGGATCAGACAAGATGTCGTCGAAGGGAATGATTCGCACCGTCCTAGGTGATGTCCCCGCTGAGCCCTGGGGGATCACAAATGCCCATGCTCACTTGGTCGTTAAGGCCGATACGACCAAACCACCGTTTGATAGCACTGACCAAGCCGAACTCGTCATGACTCTCAACGACAGCCTGCCTGAGCTCCAGGAGTTTGGCGATGCCGGTGGGTTTTGTCTGGTTGAGTTGACCCCAATGGGATTGGGGCGGG
>DBZV01000036.1:1568-3462 GCA_002311865.1 Dehalococcoidia bacterium UBA1151 | reverse complement strand
ATGGCGGACAATAGCGTCTGGCGGGAAGCCAGCGTCCTTTTCGCCAACCCAAAGGTGTCCGCAAGGATTAAGGCCGGCCAGCGGCGTCAGGAGGAGGCGGCGGTGCATACCGGCCTCAGCCTCCGTCATCACGTCGAGCGGGAACTGTACGCCCTCAGTACCAAGGCCGACACCGATCAGGCCCGGCTGAGGGCATTGGAGTTGCTGGGAAAAACAGAGAAGTGTGGCATTTTCGTCGAACGAACAGCGGACGTAACCGAAACCATGACCCCGGAAGAATTGCAAGGTGAACTGGAAACAAAGTTAAAGGCGGCTTTTGAGAAGCTGGCATAGGCTATCCTTCCAATCTTATGGCCATAGCTGTCAGCGCCTTCTCCGCCTCGCCGAAGTGCCTGTGCTGGGGTTGCCATGTGTATCAGTCACTCCCACGGCAAAGAATCATCCGCCGCCTCAAGCTTCCTTTTGCGCCGCGCATTGATTCGCTTCTGACGAGCGGATGCATACACTCGGTCATATGAAATGTCTATGGCATTACAATCGTAGGCGTACCTTTGTGCAGACTCGGTGTCAAAGACATAGAGCTTCGTTATTTCATGGACTGTTTTTAAGACTTCGATAAGCGATTCCTCCGGTTCCTCATCAAGGCCGAGTTCCCACAGCACCGCTTGTAGAAACTCAACCCCGTGGCGCTCTTTCCAATCAAGTTCGTCCAGTTTGCGTTCGTTTTCTTGTTCGGTCATTTTGCCTCTCCTTTTTTACAGTTTGGGGGTAATTGGCCGTTTTCGCGTGGACTATAATTCCTGTGTTTGCCAATGCTGAAATCGCCTCTTCCTTCCACTTTTGGCTCCACGGCTGCCAGCAATGATGATGAAGCCACGTATGCCCGTGGCTCTCAGTTCCGAAGGGGACAATTACGCAATCACTTTCCTCTTCTAACTGACCGCACCAGGCGCAGTAACCAGGGTCTGAACGCTCCATATGGCGGTTGAGCCACTCGACGATGCAGCACTCGAATGCACGAACCTCGGCCTCTGGGTGAGGCAAACCGCCATCGAACTCGGCGATGCCGGCACGTTCGTCGTAGAACACCTGCCAGTCCTCAGCCGTCCAGTCGCTTTCAGCCACAGTGAGCAGGGCGACGATGCCTGCCTTGTGTCGCTGCAGGGCCTCCAGTACAGGGGGCGCTGGTTCCTGGTTCGCGTCGAGGATCAGGTCCGTGCCTGCGATGCCGACATGAACGCCATTCTCCCGTGCCATGCAAAGGGCTTCGGCTGCATTCATATCCGCTTCCTCCAGCCGTCAGATTGGAATGGAGTGTTTGCGTCCGCACCGTCCGCACCGTCTGTGGCCTCGGATACATGGGCGGTTTCGCGGACGGTTGGGTGGTCCTCAGGCTCGCCGTTTGCGTCCGCCGGTCGCAGGGGTACGCCGTCGGCACCGTTGCCCAGTGGGAGTTTTTCCTGTTTTACGGACGGTGCGGACGGTGCGGACGGTTCCGTTACCGCATCTTCCGGCATGCATAAAATACGGATGACTCGGGTTTTTGCTCGGCCTTCCTTCCCGAATGAGATGTCGATTCCAAGTTTGCGCAGGAAGGTGGCGGCACGCCGCACCTTGCCCGAAAGCCCTCGCGGCGTCGCTGGCCAGGCCTTGCCCCTGCGCACCGTCTCGCTCACCTCCTCGGAAAGGGCTTCCAGAAGATCTGTGGCGGTACCCGTCCACTCCGTCCGAGACTTCATCAACGAGCGAACGGCGGAGCCCACAGGGTCGCCTTCAATGATGCTATCGACTGCCTCGTCTCGGTTGCCTGTATATGCCCGCAAAAATGTTCCTTCGCCCCACAGTGCTCCTTCACAGGCCGTCGCCCACAGCGCAAAATCGGCCATTCGCGGCA
>DBZV01000036.1:0-1321 GCA_002311865.1 Dehalococcoidia bacterium UBA1151 | reverse complement strand
AGTTGGCGGACCGCGAAGCCTCCGCCTGTCGCAAGGCGGGCGAGAGTATCGGAGATCCACCCCGGCAAACCGGACACATTGTCAAAGGTAAGCACATGCCCGTTAGTTGCTGCGATGAACAACTCCCTGTCTTCACGTGACAGAGCGCGAAGGGGAGCGGTGTTCGGGTCGAGAAGCGCCCGCAGGATGGCTGAGAATGTGGACTTAGCAGTACCCTGTTCGCCCGCCAGCACAATAACCGGATAGGGCCCCCTGTCGCGCAACACCGCCAGCGCCCAGGCAACGACAAGTACGAAGTCGTAGTCTTTACCTACGTTGAGAAATGGCCGTAAAGATTCAATGGACCCACCCGGGATGGGCACTGGCAGTGGCTGCATGCCGGCGGCGCGTCGGAAGCGAACGGGGAGCTCGTCGATGATGCGCCAACCGTCCCCATCAATCTCTACCGCGCGCCAGTCGTCATCGGTTAGATCGAGGTAAAGTTTGCCGTCATGCCCTGCTACCCTGATGTTCACGTCCATCTGTGGGCCATCAAACCGAGCCCTGGCTTGAATTGCGCCACGGGCGGAATTAAACGCCTCATTATTCGGCGCACCACCAGTCTCACAATAGTATTGGTGGACCAACCAATCCTTAAATCCTGTGCTACGAATGGGCCATGTTTCACGATGACCATTGATCTCTAGGTCGGCATAGCCAGTGCCGTCCGACGCATGGAAAAGATAGGCACCGGCTGCCAGATCGATCAGGATGTCAGCTTGGCTCGGGTCACGTCCACCGGTACCGCCTTTCTCCTCGGCCATAGCGTCATCGAGGGCGGTCACGCGACACCCCGCCTTCTTCAACCCCACCCTCAGGACCTCAAACGCGGCCCGATCTTCCCCCTTGAGCGCAGATAGACCTTCCAGCACTTCAGGCACGAATGGTGCACCTGGATCGTCCAATACACGCCCAATCAAGCCATCTAGGGGATCAGGGAATTCCTCGGCGGCGTTCTGTGCTTCGCTTTTGCCAGTCATTCCGCTTCCTCCTCTACCCAGTCACGAAACTGGTCGGGGAGGGCATCAAGTTTAGACTGCGCCACTAATGTCGGATGGACGCCGTTCTCACGTATGCAGCGTTCCAGTATCCGTTTTTCCGAGGCAATGAACGAAACAGGTTGCCAGTCGCGCTCTCCACGCCGATTTCTGGCTCTCATAATCATCCATTGGTTGGTGTCGAAGCCAAGCGCCCAGCCGTCTGCAAGTTCAAAAAGTATGCGATCAGTCATGAGGCGTCACCGCTCGTCATCAACCGAGTTTTGGGCGACTAGTTCATCGAC
>DBZV01000184.1:47134-52723 GCA_002311865.1 Dehalococcoidia bacterium UBA1151 | reverse complement strand
CTCCCGCAACCTGCTGATGATCTGCCCAGGCGTGTACTTCCTGCGTGCCATATCTCCCCTTTCTCCGTATCCAGAACTCTAACTCTAGAGTTGGATCGGTTTTTAGGGGGCAGGTCATTCGCTCGTTCGGCCCTTGGAAACACATCGGTGATGATAGAAAGCGTGGATGGGAGAGCGAACGCTGCACCCAGACCCTGCACTCAGCGCATCATGATTAGCGTGGTTGAGTTCTCCGCAAGCGCGGCGCCAATGGCCCCGCTCCGAAGATCAGCATCCCCACAGCCAGCGCCTTGCGCCGACCAAACCGGTCGCCAGTGGTTCCCGCCACCAGCAAGAATCCGGCAAGGATCAGGCTGTACATATTTACAACCCACTGCAACGTTGAGTTGTTTGCACTGAAATCCCGTGCGACGGCGGGCAGTGCAGTGTTAACGACCGTGCCATCCAGGAAGATCATGAATGTTGATAGCGACAAAAACGCAAGGATTACGTTTTTTCGCAGGGCCGGTTTGCCGTCGACCCCCGTGGGTACTGAAGAAAGCATATCTATTGTGTCCTTTGTCTGTGCGCCTGCGGCGCTATCCCTGTTTCATCTATGACGAACGGCTCGATTCGGTTTCGACACTATGTCCGATGTTCTAAACCGGCCAGCCGACCTTTTTTATGAACTATCACGTTGGATGCATGGGTTTGTAAATCGATTCAGGCCGGTGTCGACGTTCGAAATTGGCCGCTGAGCAGGACCTTCATCGTCTCCAAAGCGGCAGCTGGATCCCAGTCCGGTTTCCAGGCGCCCAGCACTGTCATTCCAAACGTAAATGAGATCAGCGCGTCCATGACGCCGTCCGGGTCAAGCCCCGTCGCAATGTCACCATCGGCCTGCGCCTGTTTGATCAGCTCGCGAATCACGTCTCGTGGCTCTTCTATGAGCCGCATCTGTGAGCCCATGATTCGTTGATTGATCAATGCCTCAGCCCACAGGAACAGCGCGACGCGGGAGTCCACATCGCGCCGCTCACCAAGATTGCGGGTTGCGGCGAAGGCAAACAGATTGCAGATATCGTCGAACGCGTTCTCACCCTGCACAAGATCCTCAATGGTCATCGTGTCTTCCACGCGAGATCGATCACGCAAGCCGTCCACTATGTCCTCTTTGGACTTGAAGTAGTGGTACACGGCGCCTTTGGAGACGCCAGCCTCGTTCCGGATGTCCTCAAGAGTGGTCCCGTGGATGCCCTGATTCGCAAAGCAGATCTCCGCGGCGCATATGATTTCCTGCCTCCGCTCTTCGAGATATTCGTCGCTGACTTTTGGCACTGATCCACTCTCTCCTGAATAAAACCGGCCAACCGGCCTGTTTCCTGTATCTATGATGCAAGTTCGAATTCGGAGATGCAAGCTTCTGATTGAGGGCGGCATCCTGAACTCAGTTTCGCTATCGCTCGTATACTTCAAGACATTGATTTCGAGTCCTTTGTATGTGAGGTGGGGCCGGGCCATTCGACAGGCTCAGGAGAACCGAGCCCGGCGGCTACCGGTTTTATCAAAAGGTCAGCAACAAGGAAGTTCAATGATTCGGGATGTGGTCATCGCATCGGCAGCCAGGACGCCCATGGGTAAACTCGGTGGGCAGCTTTCGGAGCTATCCGCGACTGCACTCGGCTCGGCCGCGATCGCTGGCGCGATTGATCGATCTGGTATTGAGCCGGGGGAACTTGAATACGGGTACATGGGCAACATGCTTTCCGCAGGACTGGGTCAGACGCCGGCGCGGCAGGCGATGATTGGCGCCGGTGTTCCTCATGGTGTCTCCGGGATGACGATCAACAAAGCCTGCGCTTCTGGACTGGCCTCCGTAGTTCTCGCCGCGCAGACGATCCAGGCAGGGGATGCTGAGGCTGTGGTTGCCGGCGGCATGGAGAGCATGTCTAACGCTCCACACATGCTCCTGAACAGTCGAACGGGACTCCGAATGGGCGATTCCGCACTCACGGACCATATGGTCAAGGATGGACTCTGGTGCCCGTTTGAGAATCGTCATATGGGCGACTCTGCTGAGGCGATCGCTGCGAAATATGAGGTGGCACGCGACGCGCAGGACGAGTTCGCCGTACGCAGCCAGACCAGAGCCTCTGCCGCGGTTGACGGCGGTATATTTGACGAGGAGATCGTCTCCGTCGATGTTCCGCAGCGGCGAGGCAACCCGGTACGAGTTACGGTAGACGAAGGACCTCGTGCCAATGCATCGATGGACCGACTCAGCGCGCTGAATCCGGCATTCCAGCAGGGCGATACCGTTACCGCAGGCAACAGCTCTGGCATCGCCGACGGTGCTGCAGCGTGCGTGGTGATGAGCGGAGACCGCGCGGCCGAGAAGGGCATCACACCGCTCGCCCGTATTGTGGGTTACGCGCACGAGGGCAACAACCCCGGCATGCTGTTCGACGCACCCTCCGCGGCTGTTGGAAAACTACTCGAGCGCACGGGCCTATCGCTGGACGACTTTGATCTCATTGAGGCCAATGAGGCGTTTGCCGCACAGGTTCTAGCGAACGGCGCAGCGCTGAGCTGGGACTGGGAGCGCGTGAACGTGTGGGGCGGAGCAATTGCGCTTGGCCACCCAATCGGCGCAAGTGGGGGCCGAATCCTCACCACGCTCCTGTATGGCCTGAAGCGCATTGGCGGCAAGCACGGACTTGCGGTGATCTGCCATGCAGGGGGTGGAGCTGTGGCATTGAGCGTGGAGAATGCAAACTAGCGCGGGATAATTCGCCCGGCATCGGTCGATGAAGTAGTAATCAGATGAAAGGAACGCCGTGAGCATGGATCTCAATGAGATGCCAGTGATTGAGCGACGCCGAATTGAGGCTCTGGTGCTGGGGCCTGTGATCAGGGCATTTCAGGAAGAGTTTGGCGAAGAACGCACCAACGAACTGGTTCGTAAGGTGATGGTCGGAATTGCTACCGAGCAGGGGCGTGAACTAGCTGAACGCGTGAAAGGGGAGAATCTTCAGGAGTTCGCTGATAGCAAAGGCGCGTGGCGGAAGAACGGCGCTCTTGAAACCGTCGAGATCGAGAAAAAGCCTGACGTGTACCAGTTTGATGTCACCAGGTGTCGGTATGCCGAGATGTATAACGAGATTGGTTATGGTGATCTTGGCGGAATCCTCTCCTGTGCTCGAGACTTCGGATTTAGTGAAGGATTCAACCCGAAGATAAATCTTCAAAGAGATCACACGATCATGGCCGGTGACGGATTCTGCGACTTCCGATATGACCTTCCCGTCCGGAAGGCGTCTAAATAGAGAAATGCAGACTGTGCCACTATCCGGCAGCGTGAGACAAAAGTCTCCAGAATCGGTACAACCTGCCAGAGCAATGCCTAGAGCACGAATGTTTCGGGCGTAGTATTTGAATTACACAGAAATGTCGAAGGCTTTAGACCCCCAGTGCATCTAGGGGTGATCACAGGCCGGAAGGAAAGCTACTGTGCAGTGTCCAAGACACAACGTTGATTTTGAAACTGACAAGCGTCACGGCGTACCGGCGCTGGAGTGTCCCCAATGCACTGGAATCTGGATCGAAACATCTGCCCTTGAGGAGATTGAAGATCGAGTATTTCCAGAGGAGCTTCGCAAAGGCACCCTGAAGTATGGCGACCACGACTCCGACCTGAACTGCCCACACTGCAGCAAGATCATGGTCCGTTTTCGATATCGCGCCAATAATCTTGAACTTGACCACTGCCCGGACGATGCCGGGTACTGGTTGGATAAGGATGAAGACAAGCGAATACTTGAACTAATGAAGCAACGCGTCTCTGATTTGAATCGCTCTGGCTCAGCACAGGTGAGATGGAACAAGGCAAAACGAGGCGATTCGGGCGGAATATTGAGTCGCATAAAAAGACTGTTCCGGTAGTCTGCGCAATTGCGCGGAGTACCCGACTCAACCGTAGACCGGGAGAACCAATGGTTTCCGACCCTGGTAATTTAATGGGCCAAGATGCCGATATTAGCCTCTGCATCTTCCCTCATTTGAACGAGATCGTCGTAGTCGATGGCCGAAGGGATATTGCTGATCGCCCACTTTTTGAAGTGATGCGAATGGATGAGGTGTTTACTGAAACGTTCTACGATGACGTTCAGAACGATTTCAGAGAATTGCTGCGGCGAGATGAGAGGCCGTTTTTCAAGATTCTTTCCTTGCCACAAGAATTGGAAGGGCTGATTAAGCTGCACGGCCTCCGGGCGGTGCTGAAGAAGCTTGATCCTGATATCCCTCTGTCTTCCCCGGCCGACCTGCCCAATGTGGCGCTGTTGGTCCTTACCGGGCCGTTTCTGACGCTTGATGATGCGGGGTTGCGCGAGTCGCTATATGAGATGTTTTCTGCCCAGCTTGACGGAACTCGATTGGATGAGTGCGTCGAAACGGTGAGCGCTCTGGCTGCCAGGGAACGTGAAGAGACCAACGCGGGCAACGGTGGAGAGTTGACCAGTTTGATTACTGGTGAAAATAAGCACTACGCCACAATCTGGCAGAGCAGCGAGGGCTCCCACTGGGAGTAGCCGCATCATCTACGGTTTGCTCTGATGTGAACCGGGAGTACGGTAGAGATCTACGGATCATGCGATGAGAGAACTGTTCGGAAACCCTGCAGACGGCACCTTCACAGCCTGGCTGGCTGAAGGCGGCCTCTGGGCGATCATAATAATCGTTGGCGCGTTCATCGGCTGGATTATCGCTCGAAGAATTGTAGGCAAATATCGCGACATCGCCATCGTGTGGGCCGACGATAATATGCATCGGCTTCACTTCGACTATTCGCCCAGAGAGCACCGCCGTTTCTACACCGTAATAACCGACCTGATACTTGGCGGTGCAATTATTGGTACCGCGGCCGCGCTTGGGAGCCTATCGGTGTTAGGCGTGGATGTAGAGCCGGCGCTCAACGCCCTCGCTGATATCGGCATTGGATTCCGTGACTGGTGGGCCAACAACGGGTTCCAGATCACGCTTATCCTGGTACTCGCTATCATCGCCAATAAGGTCGCAGACCGCACTCTTCCGGGCGTCATGCGCCGTTTCGTGCAGAAAGTATCGTCATCTCAGGTCGATGCAGCGGAGTACGGGAAGCGATCTGAAACGCTGATCGATGTTGCAAGGGGCGGCACCAAGGTGATCGTCGCGATTACTGCATCCATGATGATCCTCTCTGAACTCTCGGTTCCAATCGGACCCATTCTTGGGGGATTTGGAATTGCCGGTCTGGCGGTTGGTTTTGGTGCCCAGTGGCTCATCCGAGATTTGATTAACGGAATATTCATCCTGGCTGAAAACCAGTACCGGCAGGGCGATGTCGTCACCATTGCTGGCACCACCGGCAAAGTGGAGTCCATCAACCTCAGGCGCACCACACTGCGAGACCTGGACGGCAGGGTCCACGTGATTCCAAACGGCGAGATCACCGTTGCCTCCAACTACACGAAACACTGGTCCAACATCCATATGGAGATTGGCGTCGCCTACAAAGAGAACATGCAGCACGTCTTCGATGTTCTCAACCAGATCGGCGAGAGCCTCTCGAAT
>DBZV01000184.1:46072-47106 GCA_002311865.1 Dehalococcoidia bacterium UBA1151 | reverse complement strand
CCCCAAAGTCCTTCGTCTCAACTCATTTGACGATTCCGCCATCACCATCAAGATACTGGGCGTCTGCAAGCCACTGACCCAGTGGGAGATCAAGGGCGAGATGAACCGTCGGATCAAAGAGCGGTTCGACGAGGAGGGGATTGAGATTCCCTTCCCGCACCAGACCATCTACTGGGGCTACGGCGCGCATCCGCAGAAAGGCAATCAGGGCACCGAGTGGGTTGAGCCCGGTGAAATTGAGCCTGCGGCCGATGAGGAGCCAGACCCCGAAGGCGCGGCACCTGCCTACCGGCCAGCCGGCCTTGCAGACTCATCGTTGCGCAAGCCGCTCCCGTCAACCAGTGGGAATGGCGCCGGCAAGTCGGCAGGCGGGATGACCGACGAGCAGCGTCGCGAAGCACGCGATCTTGAGAAGATCGGCCTGGACGATGACACCGAGTGACCGACACTCACGAGGCGTTCGGCGATACCGACCTGATCGCGATCCAAGCTAAGACGACCTTTGTTTTGTCGGCCTCGGGCAGAATCGAGTCCGAGAACAAGCTAGACCTGAGCGGGGGACCGCGACTCATTCTGGCTGGCTGTGAAACGGGCAACATATTTCACGTACATCGGAAGGTCGACGACGCGATGGCGCGGGCACTCGAAGCTCTGGCTGCCGATGAGCCTCCGCTTTTCCACCCACACGGGTCTCCTCATCACCTGGATGAGTACGTAGCGTTGCTGTCTCCGGCCGAAGAGCAGGTCGGGCAAGGCTTGAACTACGTATTTCCTCCCGAATTCACGTATGACCACCAGGTGACGCTTGGCACCTCAGGAACATCCGCTGGCGACGAGATGGGATTGGCTACATCTTTCGGTGATGTGATGCCGTCAGGTTTGAAAGATCTGGGATTCCGCGATCCTGCCGATATCTGGGAGCCATGGTGCATCGCACTGGTCGATGGCAAGATCGCCTCAATCGCCGACACGGTGCGGGCTGGAGAAGCGGGGGTTGAGGTCGGTGTGGACACCGTGCCAGAACTGCGTGGGCG
>DBZV01000184.1:44584-45941 GCA_002311865.1 Dehalococcoidia bacterium UBA1151 | reverse complement strand
GTCAAATGACTCGTCCCGGCGTCTCGCGGAACGGCTTGGGTTGCGCTATATCGGCGCGAGTTTGCGGATCGCGTAAATACGGCCCTCGTCTAGAACGGTCGCGCGCCGAGAAGACCGCCGAACCGTAGTCCCCAGATGACCACCGATACCATCGTGGAGGCAATCAATATTTTGCGGCTGCGCTGCGCCCAGAAGCCGCGCCAGTGATCTGTCGTCTCAAGCTCCAGATACCAGGCCCGGCCTAGCATCAGAACCGTCAAGATCAGTAGTGGGATGTTGAGCACCCGCAACGCGGGTGAGATAGCGGCACCGGCCGACGCCGTTCCAAGCGTCCCCAGCACCGCCGGAATCACTCATCACCACGGTAGTGGCAGGATTGGCGCGATCACGCGTTCCAGCGATTTTTCGATCAATGAGAGTTTCAGCATATGGGATACCTCGGCACGTACCGTAAACGTTTGGATGATAGAAATGTGGAAAAAGGTCCGTCCGCGTCATCGTGAGCGTAGGCCGCTTCAGGCCGTAGCCGAAGTATCTCAGCGTCGTTGGTGTGGGTAGCTCCATGATGCGTCCACCTTGGACCAAGATGAGATTCTTCGACTGCGCGGACCCTCCGCTCAGAATGACGCGGTTAGTCGGTCCCGCGGCGGACGAGCGCAGTAGAAGCCCAGCCTGAACTATGTTCAGGCGGCAACATTTTCCCAGACGGCCACCAGGCGTCGGCTATCGCTAGTGAACGGCTCCTGCTGCCAGCCCGACCATCGCTCGCGCAGTCTCATCCCGGCAAGCTTCGCCATCAGATCGAGTTCCGAGGGCCAAATATAGCGGAATGGGATTGAGAAGCTTTCCCACTGATCGTCGGTAAGCCTGTAGTGGTGGGAAGTGAGTCCTTGCCTGGCGATGTCGTATTCGTCGAAACCCAGCCGTGTTTTGCTGACCCTGAAGGGGCGTATCGTCTCGCCATGCGGTAGGCACTGCAGATCGGGGATGCTGACCTCGATTACAAAGCAGCCGCCGCGCTGGAGGTGGGCTGCAACGTTACGGAAACAGGCAATCTGCGCCTCCTGGGTCGTCAGGTTCATGATCGTGTTGAACACAAGGTATGCGACGGAGAAGGACCCATCCACCGATATCGTAGCGAAATCACCGATTGTTACGTCGATCTCTTCTCCGCCGGGTTTGGCGCGTAGGCGCGCTACCATCGCATTCGACATATCGATGCCATGTACCGGCACTCCACGCCGCGCAAGCGGCAGTGCGATGCGTCTTGTGCCAATGCCGAGTTCCAGAGCGCGACCGTCACCGGCCAGTTCCACAAGACAATCGACCACGGGGTTGACCAAGGCTGGCTCGAACA
>DBZV01000184.1:30126-44451 GCA_002311865.1 Dehalococcoidia bacterium UBA1151 | reverse complement strand
GAGTTGATTTTCCTGTCTGGCCATCATGGAAGTTCCGCCCATTCTCGCGGACGCCGACTGGCTTCGCTGACACCCCGGCGAGTGGCTACCTAAAATTTTTTATCCGATAGCCGAGAAGTTCGATTTTTTCTGTTCATTCTGGAGTGGTGCATAGGCGTGCCGCCCTTAATCCGCATGTCCTCCGCTATCCTTTGACGACTACTCCGCCTTTTATCCCGTGGGAGCATGGTGTTGGCAAGGCCCGTTACGAGTGTTGAGATCAGAGAAGCGTTCCTGTCGTTCTTCGAGGGGAAAGAGCATCTCCGGCTACCTTCTTCGTCTCTGATACCGGCCGCTGATCCCACTTTGCTATTGACAAACTCCGGCATGGCCCAGTTCAAGGCCTACTTTTCTGGCGAGTCGGAGCCGCCGAGTCCTCGCGTAACCACCTCGCAGAAGTGCTTCCGCACGACTGATATCGATGAGGTTGGCGACGATACTCATCTGACGTTTTTCGAGATGCTGGGTAACTTCTCGTTCGCTGACTACTTCAAAAATGAGGCGTGCGCGTGGGCGCTCGAGTTCTGGGTCGACGTACTTGAGTTCCCCGTCGAGCGACTCTACGCCACGGTGCACACCGCCGACGATGAGGCCGAGAAGATCTGGCTCGATCTGGGCATCCCGGCTGAGCGTATCTTCCGGTTTGGCGATGAGGACAACTGGTGGGGACCTGCGGGCGATGAAGGCCCATGCGGACCGTCCAGTGAGCTGAGCTACTTCCACGGGGATCTTGCGGACGTTCCATCTCCCGACTCGCCAGAATACGGAACCACGTGGGGTCCGAATATTCATGAGGACTTTCTGGAGCTGTACAATCTGGTCTTCACGCAGTTCTACGATCACCTGGATGGCTCCCGCACAACGCTGCCCGGCAAGAACATCGACACCGGCATGGGCCTTGAGCGCACGGTCGCGGTGGCTCAGGGCGTTCGGAACACATACGACACGGACATCATGCGGCCGTACGTGGAGAAGGTGGAGGCGATGGCGGGGGTCGAGTACGGCAGCAATCCTGCCTTCGATCGCGCCATCCGCGTCATCGCAGAGCACGGTAGGTCAGCATCGTTCCTGATCGCCGATGGCGTAGTGCCCGAGAACACCGGCCGCGGCTACATACTGCGTCGCATCATCCGGCGGGCGATGCGATTCGGCCTCTCGCTGGGCATCGAGAGCCCGTTCCTACCCCAGATGGCGGGCATAGCGTCGGAGCATCTCAGCGACATCTACCCGGAACTCAAGAGCAATTTGCCGTTCATAGAACAGGTGCTGGCAACGGAAGAGGAGAGTTTTGCGAAGGCCGTTGAGTCGGGTAGCAGGCTGCTGGAACAATTGATCTCAGATCGCCCGGCGATGCTAACAATTCAGCGGAATCTTATGGGCTTATCGCCACAGCCAGGCAGATCAGGAAGTTTGAAGCAAGCATTGGATCAGATTGATCACGATGCTGGACAGTACACGGGATGGGAGGGAGGCATTCTTGCGGAGCTGATGCTCCGTCATCTGCGCAACGTCGCAGAAACCGCAGATGCTGACCGAGGTGAGGTGATTGGGGAGGCTTGGGATGACTTCTTGGCCGCGGACTGGGAAGGATCAATTACCGGCTACGAAGCGGCGTACCTGTACGATACGTTCGGGTTCCCAATCGAAGTCACGCAGGAGATGGCTCGCGAGGACAACTACGAGGTCGACCTCGATGGATTCGAGCGCGAAATGGAGTTGCAGCGCGATCGCGGCCGTTCAGCAGCCAGATTCGGTGGCGATACCAGCGCTCGCAAGATATACGAGGAACTCGGCATCACAGACACGCCATTTGTTGGCTATGAGCCAGAAACGGCAACGCGGTCCGAATCCAAGGTCGTAGCCATCATCAAAGATGGTGCCATCGTCAACCAAGCCTCACCAGGCGACGATATCGAGATCATCCTGGCGCAGACTTCGTTTTACGCCGCAAAAGGTGGACAGATGGGTGACGCCGGGCACATCTCATGCGGTTCTGCGGTCGTTGCGATAAACGATACGCAGAACCCGTTCGCACGCGTCACAACCCACTTCGGCACGGTTGAAGGCGGCGCGATTACGGTTGGCGACGCCGTTACCGCGCAGGTTGATGCAGAACGGCGAGAGAAGCTGCGCCGAAACCACACTGGCACGCACCTCATCCACGCCGCACTCCGGCAGGTTCTCGGCACCCACGTACGCCAGGCCGGTTCGCTGGTGGCGCCTGATCGCCTCCGATTCGACTTCACACACATCGCACCAATGACACGCGACGAAATTCTTGAGGTTCAGCGCGTGGTCAACGACCGTATTCGCGGAAATATTGACGTCAACGTTGAGTGGACGACCTACCGTGAAGCTGTTGCCAACGGCGCGTTGGCGTTCTTTGGCGATAAGTACGATGAAAGCGATGTCAGGACGATACTGATCGACGCGCCCTGGAGCTACGAACTCTGCGGCGGCACGCACTGCTCTCGAACCGGCGATATTGGCTCATTCTTCATCCTGACGGAGCAGGGCATCGGTTCTGGAATCCGTCGTATTGAGGCATTCACCGGTGTTGGCGCAGAGGATCTCGTCTCCGAGAGACTGCACGCTCTCGATGAGCTGTCGTCTGCCTTCCAGACGCCCGTTGCTGAACTCAAAGACCGCATGGATTCGTTGCGATCTGAAGGTGAAGCCAGCCGCCGCAAAGTTGGTGAGCTGGAAGCCGCGTTGTTGAGGGCGAGTGTTGGCGGTGGAACGGAGACCGAGGCACCGGACACGCTGGAACTCAACGGCTCAACCATCAATCTGCAAGTGAAGCGGGTGGACGCGCCTAACATTGACGTTCTTCGCAAGACCGGCGATTTCCTGCGCGACAAGATGTCATCGGGAATCGTCGTGTTGGGCAGCGAGATTGACAATCGGCCGATGGTGATCGCGATGGTGACAAAAGACCTCGTGACCGAAGGATTCCACGCCGGAAACATCGCCAAGCAAGTGGCGCAGATCATGGGTGGTGGAGGTGGTGGTCGACCGGACATTGCGCAGGCAGGCGGGCGTGATGCATCCAAGCTGGACGAAGCGCTGGCATCGGTCAAAGAGATCGTCGCAGCGGGGCGAGATTAAACGCCGGTGCCAGAGGACGCGTCGCCCAGACCGCGGCGAATTCTTGCGCTTGATGTGGGTGACGCTCGTATCGGGCTGGCTGGCTCCGATGAGACGGCCACGCTGGCCTCGCCTATGCCTGCAGTTACTCGCACCGACCCTGGCGCCGATGTAAGTGCAATCGCCATGGCTGCGATTTCGATCGACGCGGACCTGATCCTGGCCGGGCTTCCCCGCTCGCTCGATGGCAGCGTGGGACCGCAAGCGCGCAAGGTGCAGGGCTTCGTCAGATTACTCCGGGAAGCGGGATTAACGGTCGAAACGTGGGATGAAAGATTTTCAACAGCTGAGGCAGAACGTGGGCTAAGAGCATCCGGCGCTCAGCCCAGTCGAGATAGAGCAAGGCTTGATTCAGCGGCAGCCGCGGTCATACTCCAGGGATATCTAGACGCGGCGCGACTGTGATTCAATCCAGATAGGGAGATACGAAATCCAACATGACTAAGACCATGGGAATCATTGGCTACCCTCTGGGACACACGCTATCGCCACTCTTCCAGCAGGCCGCACTCGACGATGTCGGCGTGGATGCTGAATTCTCGGCATGGCCAACGCCGCCTGCGGAGCTTGAGGCGAAGGTGGCCTCGTTCCGAGACGCCAACTGCCTGGGCTCGTGCATCACATTGCCGCACAAGCAGGCGGTGATCCCCTTGCTCGATGAAGTTTCGGACGCCGCGACTGAGATTGGCGCAGTGAACTGGATAGTCAACGATGGTGGCAAACTGACGGGCCACAACACGGACGCGTCGGGCTTCCTGCGCGCACTGCGCGGCGAGTTGGAGTTCGACCCGGACGGCGCGGAGGCGCTCGTTATCGGAGCCGGTGGTGCTGCGCGGGCGATCGCATTCGGTCTGCGCAATGCCGGCGTGCAGCGGCTCACCATCGCCAATCGGACGCTGTCCACCGCCCAAAACCTTGCTGAGGACCTGCGCTCCGGAAAGTTCAGGGCGTCGGCTATCGAACTCACCAAAGACGCGCTCAGTGACGTCGCCCCGTTCTCAGACCTGATCGTGAACACGAGTTCCGTGGGTATGTCTGGTGGCCCTGCCCCTCACGACTCACCAGTTAGCTCAGACCTGATCTCAACCGATGCAGTCGTCTACGATGTGGTCTACGCGCCTGCTGAAACGCCGCTGTTCAGGGAGGCGGAAGCCGCGGGAGCTCGGGCCGCCACCGGCCTCTCAATGCTGGTGTACCAGGGCGTTGAAGGCTTCGAGCTATGCACCGGTGAGACCGCGCCTGCCGAGATGATGCTGGACATGGCTCGGAAGGCCAGTCGCTGAGGCGGCGCTCCACATCGCAGAATCTCGATCTGTTAGCAGTGAGCCCGCGGTTGGACTCTCACATACAATTATTGCCAACACAATATCGATTTGGATGGTTGAATTCGCCCCATGTTCAGATACCTGACCGCCGGTGAGTCTCACGGCCCCGGACTGACCGTAATCGTTGAAGGAATCCCGGCTGGCGTGACGCTGACCGAGGAGTATATAGCGGTGCAACTGGGTCGCCGCCAGCGCGGCTACGGCCGTGGTGGCCGGATGAAGATCGAGTCGGACTACGCGGTGCTCAAGGGCGGCGTGCGGCTGGGCGAGACGCTTGGGTCTCCCGTTGCAATGTGGATCGAGAACAAGGACTTCGCCAACTGGACCGAGGCGATGTCGCCAGCTCCTCCAGAAGGTGAAATCGACCGCAAAGAGAATACCCGTGTCGTACCCGGACACGCAGATTTCCCCGGAGCGCTTAAGTACCTGGCCCACGACATGCGCAACGTGTTGGAGCGATCGAGCGCCCGTGAGACGGCCGCTCGAGTTGCCGCCGGGGCTGTGGCGATGGCATTCCTCGACTCGTTTGGAATCGAAATTCATAGTCAGGTTGCGTCTATCGGGACCATCGATGCAGATGTGGCCGATGATTCAGATTGGGCCGCAATCGAAGAGTCAGACGTCCGAACCGCAGATCCCGACACGGCCCAAAAATTCAGAGACGCAATCGATGAGGCGAAGGCCAATCGCACGACCATTGGCGGCGTATTCCAGGTCGTGGCGATCGGCGTTCCTGTTGGTCTTGGCAGCCACATCCAGTGGGACAGGAAGCTGGATGGCCGGATTGCGCAGGCGATGATGAGCATCAACGCCGTGAAAGGCGTCCAGCTTGGCCGCGGCTTCGAGAACACTCGCCGCCCCGGTCATGATATCCAGGACATCGTAGTGCCAGACCCTGACGATCTCCGCAGATTCTCCCACACCTCCAACGAAGCTGGCGGCATTGAAGGCGGCATGTCAAACGGCGAACCTATCGTCGCCTACGTCGCGATCAAGCCTATTGCGACCATGACGCGCCCATTGCCATCCGTCGATATTAACACTGGTGAGATCATCGAAGCTCCGTACCACCGCAGCGATGTTTGCCAGGTTCCACCGGCCTGCGTGATTGGCGAGGCGATGATGGCGCTCGTACTTGCACATGCCATCCTGGAGAAGTTCGGGGGCGATCATCTGCGCGAAGTCCAGCGTAACGTTGCCGGTTACATCGAATCACACCAAGAATTCGGTACCTCAATTTGAGCAAAGACCGGCGCGATCTCATCTACCTGATCGGCTTCTCAGGGACTGGAAAGTCGCACACCGGGCGGCTGCTTGCGAAAAAATTGGGCTGGGAACTGCTCGATATGGACGAGTTGATCACCCAGAAGGCTGGAGTCCCAATCATCGAGATATTTGAGTTGGGGGAGAGCTATTTTCGGCAGATAGAGCAGGATGTACTGCAAGAGATCGCTGGTCTTTCCAATAGAGTGATCTCTACAGGCGGCGGCGTGCCAGTGAACGCACGGAACCGCGCAGTATTGAAATCCAGCGGATACGTTGCCCGACTCAGCGCATCACCAGAGACGATCTACAAGCGGTTGCGCCGCAGCTTTCGCGGTAAGAGTGACGATAATCGCGGCGTGATCCGCCCGATGCTGCAGGATGATAATGAGGCACCTCTCGACAAGATCCAGGGGCTGCTGGATCTGCGAGAACCGGCGTACTCGGAGGCCGCGGACGTGACCATCGAAACCGACGGCCTGAATCCAGAACAGGTTGCGGAAGGGGTACTCACGGCATGGGAGACCGCCGCGAGGGAGACCGCATGAGCCCAGGTACAGATCCGAATCTTGCCGCCGTGGTCGAGACAACCCAGGGAGCCTACCGGGTAGTCGTGGGTCAGAATATCCTCACAATGCTTCCGGATGAGTTCTCAACAGCTGGACTCAGCGGACGCGCATTCTTGATTGCTGACGAGGCCCTGTTTCCTGTCGCCGTGCGGACCGTCCAGGAAACTCTGGAGGCCGCCGGCATAGTGACCCATGTAATGACCCTGCCTTCAGGTGAGCAGGCAAAAACTCTGGAGACCATGAGCCATATCTACGATTGGCTTGCGAGCCTTCGAGGCGAACGCGGCGACACCCTCATCAGCCTTGGTGGTGGCGTTACGGGCGATATGGTCGGGTTCGCCGCCGCCACATGGCTGCGCGGCGTAGCGTTCATCCAGATACCGACCACCCTCGCCGCGATGGTTGATGCATCGCTTGGCGGAAAGACCGCAATCAATCTCAAAACAGGCAAGAACCTCGTTGGCGCGTTTCATCAGCCGAGGCTCGTGCTGTCTGATCTGGACCTCCTGAAGACCCTGCCAGAGCGTGAGTTGCGCTCCGGCTGGGCGGAGGCGATCAAACACGGCCTGATTCTGGATCACAAGCTATTGGAAGATATGGAAGCCAACTCAGACTCCTTGATTGCGCTGGAAGGCGACACAACGGCGGAGATAATTCGGCGCTCTGTGGCCATCAAGGCAAAAGTTGTCTCAGCTGATGAGTTTGAGCGTGGCGACTCTCGTATTCTGCTCAACTACGGTCACACCATCGGCCATGCGATTGAGGCGTCAACCGCGTATGGGACGTTCTTGCACGGCGAGGCAGTCGCCATCGGCATGGGCGTTGCCGGAAGGATTTCGGTGGAGTTGGGGCTGATCAGCGAAGAGTTGCTGGAACGTCAAGAAGCGACGCTGAAGCGATTCGGCCTACCCACACGGGCGCCCGGGCTGGACACGGATGAGTTGATTGAGCGCACAAAGAGCGACAAGAAGAGTCGCGGTGGGGCGGTGCAGTGGGTGCTTCTTGATGGCCCCGGCCACGCCACAATTCGGCGAGACGTGCCGGAACTAGTTGTCAGGACAACCGTCGATGGGCTGGTTGGCGTCTAGCAGCCGCCAGCCACTGCCGGGACGATGCTGACCTCATCACCGCTCTTGGTCGCAGTGCTCAGGCCGTCCATGTAGCGGACATCCTCACCGTTCACATATACGTTGACGAAATGACGGATTTCTCCATCCTCTCCGCAGATGCGTTCCTTAATGCCGGGGTGAGCGCTTTCCAGAGCGTCCACAATTCCCTGAAGATCCGTCCCATCCACATCTACCTTGGCCTCGCCCCCGGTAATCCGGCGGAGCGGGGTGGGTATTCGTACTGTTACTGCCAATGTATTTTCCTCATAAGTCGCTGATCGCACATCCGGAACGCTGTCCCGGTGCCGACAGACGATAGATTCTAATGCTTTTTAACCTTCAATTACGTCGCCGGCAATCGGATCAACCCGAACACCCTGTTCAAGCGCCCAGATAATAGCCTTGTTGATTTCTTCTTCATCCCCCTGGAGTTCCAGGATGACCCAGCCGGTCTCAGCGCCAACATCGGCTCGACGGATGCTCGTAACAATATCGAACTTCGATCCCAGGTTGTACACCAGTGGGCGCCCAACCAGAACTTCCGGGAATGTGATCTTTACTCGACGGCTGGCCATTTGTTTTTCCAGTTCTGCTGTACTTAGATGCTTGAGTGGGTGCGCGGGTGACGGATGGACGAACTCTCCCGATCAGGAGGTGATGTTCACCTTCGCCTCAAACGCTTCCATGTTGGGTTCAATGTTGATTGGTTGCACGCTTGACGCCACAACTTCCTGAGTCTTTAGACCGTTCCCGGTGATGTAGGCCACCACGGTCTCATCCGGATCGAACACACCTGCCTCTGCCTGGCGTTTCAGGGCCGACACCACCACCCCAGCAGCGGTCTCCCCGAATATTCCTTCGGTCTGCGCCAGTAGGATCATGCCTTCGCCCACTTCATCCTCAGGAACCGCCACAGCCGCGCCACCGCCCTCTTTCAGGATCTTCAGCACGTAGTAGGCGTCAGCCGGGTTTCCGATGCCCAGAGACTTCGCGACAGTGTTAGGCACCTCTGGCTTGGCGTGCAATACTCCGGCATCGTAAGCCTTCGCGATCGGCGAGCAACCCACGGCCTGTGCGCCGTGCATGGTGGTAGTCACCTCGTCGATCAGGCCCATCTTGGCGAATTCATTAAATCCCTTCCAGATCTTGGTGAACAGGGAGCCTGATGCAAGCGGGGCCACCACGTGGTCTGGCGCGCGCCATCCAAGTTGCTCCGCCACCTCATACGCCAACGTCTTCGAACCCTCTGAGTAGTACGGCCGCATGTTGATGTTGACGACCGCCCACGGGTTATTGTCGGCCAACTCTGAGCAGAGCCTGTTCACATCATCGTATGAGCCGTTGACCGTCACCAGCGTTGGCCCGTACACGGATGCGCCGATTACCTTCCCGTACTCAAGGTCAGCGGGGATGAAAACAAGGGTCTTCATTCCGGCCTTTGCTCCGTGGGCTGCAACTGAACCGGCAAGATTGCCAGTCGACGCGCAAGCCAGCGTCTCAAAACCGAACTCCAGAGCCTTTGTTGAAGCAACGGAAACCACCCGATCCTTGAACGAGTAAGTGGGATTTACGGCATCGTTCTTGATCCACAGGTTGTTGAGCCCCAACTCCTTGCCCAGGTTGTCGGCCTTAAGCAGCGGCGTCATACCTGTACCGAGGTTCACCGCGTTCTCTCGTGAGACGGGCAGGAAATCGTCGTAACGCCACATGTCCATCGGGCCGTCAGAAATCTTCTCGCGGCTTATGGCTTTCTGAATGGCGTCGTAATCGTAAGTGACTTCCAACGGTCCAAAGCAGAAATCGCAGACGTAGTTCGGCTCGATGGGGTACTCACGACCGCATTCACGGCAGTGCAGTGCAGAGGCAAACGCCAACCCAGGTCTCCTGATTAACTAAGCCGCTGCTACCCGGGGGTTCAATCGGGAGTGACAGCAGCAGCAACATTTTGAAGCTCGCTGATTCACCGGCTGCGGTGCTCGTCTCCGGCGCACTACACTGGGTAGTACATCAGGGCGGCTGAGCGCTTATGCAGCAGGAACCTGCATCAAATGTTAGCAAGAGTGAAATTGCAGCGTCAACGAGACCAGTTCAAATTCGTCAGCGTAGTAGCTTTATTACGCTTGGTCACCACAGTTGCGAGAACTGGAAGAATTGAACTGCGGCAGTGATCACCTCACTGTTTAAATCCGATAATGAAAGACGATAAATATAACCCTGGAACATCGCCCGACGATGGCGATCAACGGGAACGCGACTTGCGCGATATCTGGAAACCAGAAGATATCGCCTCTGGGTGGCGTGAAAATCATTCGCAATCTAAACCTGACCCGGACGCACCCGTGGAACCCTGGGATAAGGCGTTTAATGAGCTGCCCTCAAAACCGCGTGGCGGGGCGTACCCGCCGGACGAGTATGACCGTCACCGGGAATCGGGCTCGGACTACGGAGCGGCACGTCTGGCTGGTCTCAGTAAGCTTCTCATCATCCTTGCGGCGCTAGCTCTCATCGTGCCGCTGTTCGCGGTGCTGTTCGATTCGCCAGCGCCAACCGTGCGGCCGGCCCCGCCACCACCAAGAATTGAGGCCAGGGTTGTTGAGGTAATAAACGGCAACACGATCAGGGTTGAAATTGATGATCAGATCGCTGTTGTGCGATACATCGGAGTTGGGATCACCGGTCCGAACGATGAGTTCCACGATATCTCCACAACCGTGAATCAGCGCTGGGTTGCTGACCGGCTGGTGGAACTGGAAGCGGACTCGATAGACAGCGATCCCGAAGGGCGATTGCTTCGCTACGTTTGGGTTGGCGGAGCGATGGTCAACGCCGCGATGATCGCCTCAGGGCTTGGTCAGTACGTCGATAACGATGGCAATGATCGCTACAACCGCTCGTTCAGCGAAATCGAGAAGAACGCTCGGAGCCGTCAGCTAGGCATGTGGGACACCGATGGCCGGGGCGCCTGAATCCCCCATTTTCGCAGGTAGTCCTTCAGCTACCGTCTAGAAGATTGATCGTCAGGACATAAACTGCCACGACGATAAACACCACAAGAGCCACGTAGCGCGGGTGCGGTTTTCTCAAGGCCCGACCCCGGTAGCCAAACGAGATATGCTTGAATCCAATCGACTTATAGCATTCGATATTGATGAGACCATCGTCGGACCGGATCTGAACGTTCCGCCTGCCCTCACGTCAGTGATCTCGGATCTAAGATCGCATGGCACAAAGTTCACCCTGGCCACGGGGCGGATTCTGCGTTCGGCACGGGTGTTCGCTGAAATGCTAGACATTGATAACGAGATTATCTGCTATCAGGGCGCAGTGACTGCCATGCCGTCGGGGGAGATCGTCCGACAACGGACTGTTGAAATGAGCGTCATCGTGGAGGCGCTTGAAGTACTTCAGACCAGCAGCGCGCAGATTGTGTCGTTCATGGACGACAGGATTTACAGCACAACCTCCACGGAGTGGTCGATTGGCTACGGTATGCGGATGGAGACGCCGGTAGAGTTGGTGAGCGACGCCTCCGGCCTGTACAAAGTCCTCCCCAATCTACTTCTGGCCGTCGATGAGCCAGATTCGACGGACGAGTTGGCGAGTGAGCTCGCGGAACGATTTGAGAAGCGCGCGATGATCACTCGCTCGCGGCCGCAATTTTGCGAGATTGGACCGTTTGGCGCGGGAAAAGAAGTAGCGTTGGCCGCGCTGGCTCACGATATGGGCATAGATCGGAAAGATGTGATTGCCTTTGGTGATGGCCCGGGAGACGCGGAGATGCTGAAGTGGGCTGGGACCGGCGTGGCTGTGGCCGATGGACATCCGGATGCTCTGGCTGCCGCTGATGTTGTGATTGACGGATTGCCAGGGATCGGTGTTGCGGAGTATTTGCGCCAACTTGGTTAGGCCACCGGTTATGAGTACCAACCGGGTTTATATAGCTGTGGAGACATAGAGTGAGCGAATCATCTGACAGGAAGATCGTTGTGGTCGGCGGGATCAACATGGACCTGTTCATCCAGGCCGAGCGTTTTCCCCTGCCCGGAGAGACGTTCGAAGGTGAATCGTTCTTCACCGGCGGTGGTGGTAAGGGGGCCAATCAGGCGATCGCCGCGGCCCAACTCGCCGGTCCAGGTGTCGTTGAGATGGTTGGCCGGGTTGGAGACGACGCGTTTGGCGTCGATCTGCTGGCCAATCTGAATCGCTATGGCGTTGGAACGGATTCCATTCTGACAGTGGAAGGTGAGGCATCGGGCATCGCGCTCATATTCAGCGATCGTCAGCGCGAAAACTATGTACTACCGGTCTACGGGGCCAATGCCACATGCGGCGACGCTGAGGTTGATCGTGGTCGCCGGTTGATCTCGAGCACCTCGGTGCTGTTGATGCAGCAGGAGATCTCTACCGAGGTCACCGGCGCCATTGCGAAGTTCGCACATGAGGCGGGTGCCACCGTCATTCACGATCCTGCGCCAGTGCGGGAACTGCCAGATGGCTACTTCGACAACGTCTCCATACTGGTGCCCAATCAGCTTGAGGCCGAGGCGCTGACAGGCATCCGCGTAACAGACGCGCAGTCCGCACGTGACGCGGCGCATGCGATCAGGGAAACATCGGTTCCGGTGGCTATCGTCAAGCTGGGCGCGGACGGATGCTACGTGGCTGGTGATGGCGTTGAAAAATACTTCCCGGGCCACAAGGTTGAGGCGGTGGCCACAGTGGCAGCAGGAGACGCATTCGCTGGTGGCCTGGCCACGGGCATAGTTGAAGGCATGGATCTTGCCGATGCGGTGCGCCTGGCGAACGCTGCGGGCGCGCTGAGCGTTACCAGAGAGGGCGCACAGGACAGCATGCCGTCTAGAGACGAGGTTCAGGCCTTCCTGGAGCGCCTCTAGAACTAACGGGTGGCCCGCAAACCTCTGGAAATTGAACTGGCAATTCCCGGGCCTTCGAACACCAGCGCCGTATAGAGCTGGACAGCGTCCGCTCCGGCATCCATTACTGCCCGGGCATCCTCAGCGTTTGAGATGCCGCCGCAGCCGATAACTGTTGGCCCATTGCCAAGATGTTTTCTGGCCTGCTCAACCAACTCTAGCGTCGATTCCAACAGCGGTTTGCCGCTCAGGCCGCCTTTGCCAACGGCCAGTCCCTGGTGCGCGATTGGCAGTGTATTTGCGGTAACAAAGCCATCGGCACCGCCCTCATGTGCCGCCTGGATTAGCTCAATAAACGCGCCAGAATCGGTTAATCTCGGCATCTTCACAAAGAGAGGTTTGGATTTGGCGGCGGACAACATCTCGATGAGTTGCCTTAGCCGCACGGGCTCCTGAAAAACGGCCAGCCCCGCGGTGTTTGGGCTGCTGATGTTCACTTCTACCCCGGCTACAAGCGGTTCCAGCGCGACAAGGCACTCCCTGATGGAATCTTCTTCTGTTCCAGAGATGCTGATGAGGGTCCGCGCTGATACGACGGGAGATAACCTTGCGAGCTGCTTACGTGCCGGTGCTAACCCCCGGCCGGGGAAACCAAGCGCATTGATCAGCGCTCCTTCCTTGCTCCTCCGAATCATCCGAGGCTTCGGGGTTCCCTGGCGAGCATCCAGCGTGACAGTTCCGCCGACCACGTACCCGAAGCCGATATCCAGCAGAGAGCCCAGCACTTCGCAATTCTTATCGAACCCCGCCGCGATGCCAACCGGGTTGCGGACCTCGATCCCCGATAGAACAGTGCGCTGATCGCCATCGCTCGATCGAGCAAACAGCCCGAATAGTCGCCAGACGGGCCTGAGCCGGAACGAATCCACGGCGAACCGATGGGAAACCTCAGGCAGCAGCCTGAAGACAACAGGTCGGATCAGGAATCGGTAGATGAACCTCAAATATCCCCCAAATGCACAGTGCTAGAGACCCATAGCACTCCTGATGGCACGGTTGTCGTAGCCGCCAATCAACACTACGATGACTTTACCGGTGCAGCGCACCAATTGCAGAAATGAACTGGGCAGAAGGTAACCAACCAGATGGCGTTGAATTTTGAGCGAGGCAAACCCGATAGTCCCCGCGGGCACGCGTTTGTCTATTTCAACGATGCTGCAAATCCGGGAACGATTGCCGCGACCTACCTGGTTGTCTTGCCGGTGAGCGTGGACTTCTCCAAGTACATGCCGCCATTCCTCGTTGGCCAGGTGCCGGATATGGGCGAGGATGGAATCACGGCGTTCGCGTTTCCCCCCGCACCGGAGCCCATGGCGAACCTTGCAGCCCTGCAGGAGATGGCAGATCGGCGGCACGATGATCTCTTGAACGCGGGCACGGCTTCACTGACGGATGTCATGCATCTGATGACCGTGGTGGGCGAGATTGTTGAGGAGTACGCGGCGCTGTGCAATGAGGCGGGGTCGCCGATTCTGGATGAGCAGTCGCCAGATGCGCTGGAATCAGCCGATGTAGGGGTGGACGACGTTGTTTATGGCTTGATGTCAGAAGCAGACCAACTTGGCGAACTCACCAAACTGGTTGGGCGACTGAGATTTGCGACCGAAGGCGGCGACGTACCCACCGCGGAGGATGCTTCTGGACGTATTCGCTCGCTGGGCCGTCACATGCCGTCAAACCGACACATTGACCAGTTGCTTGATGCCGCTCAGTCGACCTCTTCAGACGGCGCGAAACTGGCTCAGTTGTATCTGGAGCGCGCCTATAGCCTGCTACGTGAAGACTACCTGCATGTGAAGTCCATCGACGATGAGATTGAGGCGACCGGGATAGTTGAGTAGGACCGGCTTCGCTATCGTTCGCTCAGTACGGCATGGACCAGGTCGCCTTGGTAGCTGTGGGGCTTGCCCCACCATCGCTATACACGATGCCCGCGGCT
>DBZV01000184.1:23035-30087 GCA_002311865.1 Dehalococcoidia bacterium UBA1151 | reverse complement strand
AGTGACGAGAGGCCAGGCAAGCCCGGCGGCTACCGGGATTGTGAAAATCGCTTAATGCCGTGAATAGCCGCCCTAGGCATTCCGCACCGCCACAATCTTCTTCAACTGGGTCCGTGAGAGATTCGCTCCGCTGGCGATCACCACAATCCGTTGGCCGTTGATCTTCTCCCGCTGATCTTTCGCGCCAGCCAGAGCTACCGCACCTGCTCCCTCAACCAGCGAGTGGGTGTGGTCCAGGTAGTCGGATATCGCATCTTCAATATCGTCTTCACCAACCAGAATGAAGTCTTCAAGAAGATCGCGGAGAATCGACTGCGGCATCTCATACGCGTGTGCAGTTGCCAGACCCTCGGCGCTGGTCTTCATCTCTGCGGAGACCAGTTCACCAGCCTTCCAGGAGAGCTGCGCAGCCGGGGCCGCCGCGGCCTGCACGCCGATGATCCGGGTCGATGGCGATAGCGCCTCAGCAACGATGCACGCTCCCGATGCGCCGCTTCCGGCGCCAACCGGCGCAAAGATCGTATCGATATCCGAAAGATCTTCGAATATCTCAAGCGAGTATGTTGCCACCCCTGCGATCAAGTCAGGCTCATTGGCGGCATCGATATAGTAAAGCCCGCGCTCCTCGGCGAGGGCTTTCGCTGCTTCTCGACTCTGATCGTAGTAGTCGCCCTCGAAGATCACCTCAGCACCCAGATTCTGTATCGAACGGACCTTACCGGGGTTAGCTCCAACCGGGACGACGATTACGCACGATATCTTGTGGGTCATCGCTGCGTAAGCGATGGAATGACCGTGATTCCCCGACGACGCGCCAACCACGCCGTTGGCGATCAATTTTGGGTCGATGCGAGAGAGCAGGTTGAGACCTCCACGGACCTTGAACGCGCCCAGGGTCTGGAAGTTCTCATGCTTCACCCAGACCTCCGTGCCAAGGAGCTCATCGAGCGAGGGATAGTTTCGAAGTGGTGTTCGGGTGATGTGATCTTGAATGCGCCTGCGGGCATCGTAAATATCGGTGATCGTCGGGCGATCGGGCAATGTGCAGAACTCCTCACGGTGACAGTAGGCGGCCTATTTTAGGCGCAATCTCGGCGCGTTGTTAGCGGTTGGAATTGCGATTGCCGGGCGTATACTCGCATCAATTGCCGGTACTGGCGGCATCACCCTTGCTGCGCAGGCGCATCCACACCCATGGCAACAGTCGGTAGCTCATCTGATCCGCCCGAACCTCAATCATCTGCTGACGCCCCGCTTGCAAGCGGGGCCGGTCCGTCTGCACCCCCAAAAAAGCAGTCAGCGCTGGGCCACACGTTCGAATCTCTGGGAATCCGGGAATTCAGGATGCTGTGGTTCAGCACACTACTGGGGATGGGCGCCATCCAGATGCAGATGATCTCCCGGACAATTCTGGTCGACGATTTGACGGGGAAAGCGTTCCTGACGGGGATTGTGGGGCTGGGTTTCGCTCCCTCGATGCTCATTCTGTCCATGTTTGGCGGAGTCGCGGGCGATCGAATGGAGAAGCGGACGCTTATCCAGATCACTCAGCTAGCTTCAGCGGTGATGGCACTGGTTGTCGCAGTCCTCATTCTCACGGACGTGATCATCTGGCAGTATCTGCTGGTCGCATCGGTGCTGCAGGGCGCGATCTTCGCCTTCCAGATGCCTGCACGTCAGGCCATCATCCCAAAGCTTGTTGGTTCGGCAAGACTTACCAATGCGATGGCTTTAAGCGCAGGCGGGATGAGCATGATGTCGATTGCCGCACCCGCGTTCGCAGGCTATGTCTACGGCATTGGCGCCGAGTACGTCTATTTCATAATCGCGGCGATGTATCTCATCGCGATGATCATGATCGGGAGGATCCAGAAGGTGCCACCTGAGGTGGCGGAGAAGGGTAAGAGCGTTCTGCGCGAAGTTGGCGCCGGATTCAAATATGCCAGCAGCAACCGCGTGGTCCTGCTATTACTCAGCTCTGGACTCGTTGTCGCGATTCTCGCCATGCCATTCAGATTGCAGTTCCCTGTGTTCGCGAGACGACTGTATGGCGACCTGAACACAACATCCGGGCTGTATGAGTTTGACCCCAATATGATTGGTTTTCTGTTGATGTTTGCCGGGATTGGCGGCGTGCTCGGCACCATCGGCATCGCGAACCTGAGAGAGGGCAGCAGTCGAGGCCTCATCATCCTTCTGGGTTCGATCTTGACCGGGTCAGCAATGCTGTTGCTGGCATTCTTCGATACGTTGTTCGTGGGGATGGGGGTGATGCTGCTAATAGGAGTTGCGGAGTCCGCAAGGATGACGCTGGGGCAGTCTCTATCCATTGAGAAGACTGATCCTCAATTCAGAGCCCGCGTGAGCTCCATCTACATGATGACGTATGGCCTGATGCCTGCGGGGGCCCTGCCGCTGGGGTACGCCGTTGATGAGTTTGGCGCACGTCCGTCCCTCATGGTGGTGAGCGCGCTGGTCGTGCTGGCCGGACTTGCGTTCCTGGTGGGCGCAAAAACACTCCGACGCCTGAAGTAAAGCCCTGGCACGTGATCGTTTGACCCGGGGGCGTATGCTCAGTTGCAGAGTCAATTGAACGAAACGTAGCGTCGCCACAGGGAGGGGACACTCATCGGCCTCCGCTG
The DNA here is from genome assembly GCA_002311865.1 of Dehalococcoidia bacterium UBA1151. Lineage (GTDB taxonomy): Bacteria > Chloroflexota > Dehalococcoidia > Lucifugimonadales > Lucifugimonadaceae > UBA1151. The sequence goes on along the minus strand of DBZV01000184.1, from coordinate 27,445 downwards.
GTTTGGACATCAATCCGCGTCCACAGAGAAGCCTGCGGAGAGCGAGCTGACAGGCCGCTCAACAAGATCTGCGCCCGTCAACGACGGCCTCATTCACCGAACATTCGACTCTCTCTCTGACCCCGCGTTTCGCAACTTCTTCTTCGGATTCTTGCTGCTTATGGGCGGGGTTAACGTCCAGATGGTGGCGCGTGGGGTGCTCGCATTTGAACTCACCGGATCTGTACTGGCGGTTAGCTACGTGGGAGCCGGATTCGCCCCGCCAATTCTCCTGTTCTCACTGTTCGGCGGCGCAATTGCCGACCGAGTCAATCGGAAACAGATAATCCAGTATGGCCAGGTGGGCATGGCCCTCATCGCCGGTGGGGTGGCGGTTTCGATCATCACGGAGACAGTGACAATCTGGCATCTGATCGGCGCGTCAATCATGCAGGGCACACTCTGGGCGTTTCTGATGCCAGCACGTCAGGCAATCATCCCGCAGATAGTGGGAGAGAAACGCATGATCAATGCTGTCGCCCTCAGTTCATCTGGAATGGCGCTAATGACTCTGGGCGCGCCGGGAATCGGTGGACTGGCCTATTTCTATTTCGGTCCGGGGACGGTCTACGTAGTCATCTCTTTGATGGCCTTTGCCTCATTCTTGCTGACGATACGACTCCCAGACGTTGGGAAAATGCCATCGAAGGCTGGTGTTGCAGTACTGGACGACATGAAGGAAGGCCTTCGGTACGTCATGCAACGCCGAATGGTCATGCTGCTTCTTGCGATGGCGCTATCAACCGCCGTTCTTGCGATGCCGTTCCGCTCACTGCTAGTTGTCCTTGTACATGATGAGTTTGGCAGAGGTGCTGATGGGTTTGGATTCCTGCTGAGTGCGTTTGGCCTGGGCGCTCTTGTCGGCTCTCTCGGTTTTGCTGGTATGCGCGCGACTGGGCCACGAGGCATGGCGTTGATCTTAACAACAACGCTCTCCGGAATCGCAATACTGGCGGCAGCTGTGAGCCCGTCGTACCTCCTGCTCATGATCATCATGGTGTTCGTAGGACTCGGAGATTCAGGCCGACGAACACTCAACAGTGCGGTCCTGATGGAGCAGGTAGACGATGAACACAGGGGGCGCGTTATGGGCCTCTACATGATGAACTTTGGTCTGATGCCGCTGGGCATAATACCAATTGCAGCAATAGCTGAGTTCGCCGGAATCCGAGAGGCACTAAGTATCAGCGCCATAATCCTCATCGCGGTCGGCGTCAGCTTCTTCGCTCTCTCCAAGCGAATGCGCGAACTGTAGGGCGTTAGTCCAGCAGCAGGGCGGTGTCCAACTGCGGCGGCAGCGTTCGCTGTAAGTCAAAGGCTGCGCCGACGGGTGGGGTGACCTCAAGCGAGAACTTTCCATCGCTCACCAGTCGGTGATCCATGTATACGGTTGAAGAAGTGTCCAATGTGAACGAGTCGTCTGCTGCTCTTGCCTGCAACCAGACCGTTATCTCAGCAGTTTCGTTACTTTCAAGAAGATTGTCCCCGTCAGAGTTGGCAAGCCAAGCGAGAGTCCACCGAGTCTCTGAGATGTGCTGACTGGTGTCTGTATAAGAGATTACCAGGGGGCTTGTCACTCCATTGCTTACTGGACCTGCGCCGGAGCCGGTTGCGGTGTAGGCAGAGGTCATCTCAACCGCATCGCCATCGGCCGCGAGTGAGAGCGTGAACTTCACCCGAGTTACCGCGGTGGTTGTGCTAACAGGACCAGAAAGTGCGACGACTCCACCAGTGGGATGCAGCGTGGTCTGCGCCTCCTCAACTCCAGCGTACGTGGTCTCTTTTGCTCGCTCTGAGGCAAATAATCCACTGGACAATATCGTGAACGCGAAAACAGAAGCGACCACCACAAATGCGATGAGGATGATCGCTGTTTCCAATCCTGTAATGCCTCGCTCTGAGCGCATCAACTACTCTCTTCCCACACTACAAGTCATTGGCAAGACAACTCCCTCGGCGAATTCGACGGTGATCTGAACGCAGATTGACTACGCCAGAGCCTTTGTTAAATAATGTCAGCTTGATTTATTCTGCCGCTACCCCATAAACGCCGAATACGGTGTATTCACGGACCGGTGTTGTGGTGCGCGCATGAGTGTTCGCACGCACCCCGTGAGAGATACTTCTTGGACATTTCGAGATTGGAGATTCTCTCCCGGGAACCGCCCCTTACAAATCCTGCTGGATGATATGTTCATCATCCGAGCAAATTCGATTCAGGCGTTGCCGTCTATTCGTTCCACCATTGGAATCGATTCAGGGTCGAATTTCGAGCGTGAAGTCCCGCGTTATGTCGTGAGAAAACCCCCATGTCCCACATATCGGCTCCCACATAGATGCTAATTCAAGTTCTTCCAGACTCAGTTGCGGCGCGAATAGCCGCCGGAGAGGTCATCGAACGCCCGGCATCGGTGGTCAAGGAGCTGGTTGAGAACTCATTTGACGCCGGTGCGACCCGGATTCGTGTCGATCTGATCGATGGTGGCCGCGAATCCATCTCGGTTCGCGATGATGGCTCAGGGATAGAGGCAGATGAGCTGGAGTTGGCATTCGAGCGATTCGCCACCAGCAAACTTTCTTCTGACGATGAGTTGATGGGGATCGACACGCTGGGGTTCAGAGGCGAGGCTCTGCCATCCATCGCAAGTGTCGCCATCGTCGAAATGCAATCGACAGCGCGCGATTCCGATGTTGGGATGGATATCCTGCTGGAATTTGGCGAGAAGCGGAAATCTGAACAGGTTGGAGCGCCCGCCGGCACCAGCATCACCGTGAGATCGCTCTTCCAGAACGTCCCTGCGCGGAAACGATTCCTCAGCTCCGCAAGTGGAGAATTGAGTCGAATTCACTCGGTGCTTACAAACTTCGCACTTGCGCGGCCGGACGTGGCGATTGAGTTCGTGGCCGACGGTACCACTCGTTGGGCCACGGGTGGGACGGGCACCTTGCGCGATGTGATCGTCACGCTACATGGAGCGGAAACGGCTTCGCTTATGCTTGAAGTTACGACTGATGCGGATGAATCTGAGATGGGTGTATCTGGCCTGGTCGGCAGTCCTTCCATCAGTCGGGGCAATCGAAATTTCATCTCGCTCAATGTGAACGGCCGCTGGTTTCAAAATCGCCGTATCTCATACGCCATTGAACAGGCGTATCACGGCTTTCTCGCAGGGCGACGATTCCCCATCGCGGCTCTCGCGCTGCGAATTCCCCATGGTGATGTGGATGTGAACGTCCATCCCACCAAGGCTGAGGTGAAGTTCCTGCGCGAACAGGCCGTGTTTGGCATGGTGCAGAAGGCTGTTCGGCAGGCTCTGCTGGACCACGCGCCAATCCCCATGGTGGTTCCGCCCAGGGCAGGGGAGGGTATGGGACCTGGATCGGGTGGTATCGCTGGCACCGCCGTTCCGACGATGGCAAATCCGCTTTGGCCGAACCCCCTGGTGAACCCGGCACCACCCCAATCGATGGCTACTTCCGATGAGGGAATCACGAACGAATTCATCGCCCCAACAACTCCACGCGCCACGCTCCCGGTGCTTAGACTGCTGGGGCAGGCGCATGAGACGTATCTGATCGCGGAAGGGCCGGATGGCCTCTACATGATCGACCAGCATGCAGCCCATGAGCGAGTGTTATTCGAAGAGATCGTCGCCAAGGCTAACGCGTCGGATCCTGAATCTCAGCATCTGCTCGTGCCTGAGACCTTCGATCTATCTCCTGATCAAGAACAGGCTCTGATAAAAGTAGCCGATCAGCTGGCGCAGATGGGGTTTGCGCTGGAGGAGTTTGGCCCGCGGGCGATTCTCGTGCGCGCAGTCCCGCGGGTCCTAGGCGACAAATCGGCCAGCAAAGCGCTACTGGAAATGCTCGATGGCGTGATCGAACTCGTGTCCCCCGACGCATGGACGGAGCGGACCTACGCTACGCTGGCATGCCACTCGTCGGTTACCGCGGGCAGACGAATGAACGATGATGAGGCACGTGAACTCCTGAAACGCCTGGAAGCGACCGAGCAGCCGAACACGTGTCCCCACGGTAGACCGACGATGATCCACATGAGCGAGTCCGCCATGGCACGCGAGTTCCAGCGGACCTAACGGTCCAGACTTTAGCTAAGTTCCTCGTCTCGAGCCCCGCGTGGACCCAATTCGTCCGCTTGCCCGCCGCTCGGTGATAGTCATCCCGGAGCCGCTTCGGCATCCGGGACCTCAGTGTCGCTTACAGCCAGTAACGATCAAACGCACTACCTTGTGGTGATTGGGCAGTGATTGGGTTATCACGAGATGAATAAGTGCGTGACTGGATCCCGGATATCTCCGCGGAGCCTCCGATTCCGGGATGACGGTGTGGGGCTACGGCGCGATCAGG
>DBZV01000184.1:8816-22989 GCA_002311865.1 Dehalococcoidia bacterium UBA1151 | reverse complement strand
GGACGGCCCAGTGTGGGCGCTGCGGAGATGTTGAGGGGTGACAGCGTGGTCGAAACCGCGGATAATCGACCGACCAGTCAGTCGGTTAGGCAACATTTTGACCACCACCCAAAAAGAGAAGACCCGGGATCGTATCCTGGGAGCGGCCGAGCAGGTATTTGCCAACAAGGGATACCACGAGTCGCTCGTGGACGAGATCGCAGAAGAGGTCTCACTGTCCAAGGGCGGGATCTACTTCCACTTCCCCAGCAAGGAAGACCTGTTCTTCTCCGTCATGGACCGCCTGGCTGACCGGCTGGTATCAAAGGCCGAAGCTGCAGCCGCTCAGGAGACATCTCCGCTGGCGAAAGCAGAAGCGGCTCTCATGGAAGTACTGCTCAGACTCGGCAAGCGCCGGCGGCTGGCCCGCATTCTTATGGTGCAGGGCTACAGCATGGGTAAGGCGTTTGAGGCCAAGCGAGTTGAGATATTTGGCCGGTTTGCTGAAATCATCAAGGCGAATCTCGATGAGGCTGTGAAGGCAGGTGAGATTCGCGATGTCGATACCGCGATCGCCGCGCATGTCTGGCTGGGCGCGATCAACGAAATCGTCATCAGATGGCTGTACGAGGGGACGCCCCAACCAGCGGAAGCAGCGGAGTCATTGCGGGGAATTCTCATTCATGGACTGGTCGTAGAAGAGCCCACGCGATGAGTACAACGACATCAAGCGAAATGGGTGCCATGGGCCGCATTCTCCTGTTCACGGAGGAGATCAAGGTTGAGCATTCGGTCTTCGCGCTCCCATTTGCCGTCGCCACATCATTTATCGTCTTTTCCGGCTGGCCCAACGATTGGGCGTTCGCGTGGATCGTTGTTGGAATGGTCTCCGCACGCACACTGGGCATGGCCGCCAACCGCCTGATCGACGCTGAGATTGACACCCGAAATCCCCGCACTGCCAATCGTGGCATCCCATCCGGGCAACTGAAAAAGTGGCACGTGGCTGCCTGGGGACTGGTGTCAATCGCCATATTCGCAGTGGCCGTATCGCAGCTCGATAGCGTGGCATGGGTGCTCTCGCCAATCGTGCTGGTCGCGCTTATCGGCTACCCGTACGCCAAGCGTTTTACGTGGCTTGCTCACTTCGCACTGGGGACCGTCTATTTGATCATCCCGCCGGCGACGTGGATCGCGCTGACGGGCGAGCTTGAGTTCGGCGCTGTGCTGCTTGGGGTTGCGGCCATGTTCTGGGTGGCCGGCTTCGACACGATCTACGCCATAGCCGACCTGAAAGTCGATCGCGAGCAGGGCATCCACTCCATCCCCGCGAAATTTGACATCGCTGGCGCGCTCTACTCAGCCCGCGGATTCCATGCCATCACAGTCACATTCCTCGTTCTCTCGGGCATCGCGTTTGACGTGAACTTCGTCTATTTCATCGGCGTCGGCGCCGCGGCGTTGTTGCTGGCGTACGAACACAGCCTGATATCGCCAAATGACCTCAGCAAGCTGGGCGCAGCCTTTTTCACCATGAACGGAATCATCGCCATCGTGTTCGGCACCATCGTCTCAATCGGAACGGTGGTGGACTGATATGGGGGAGTTCGTACTCGGCATGGCCGGTGCCACCGGCGCGCCGTACGCGATCCGCACGCTGGAGGGGCTGATTGAGGCCGGGCACGATGTCAGCGCGGTCATTTCAGACGCGGGCCGACAAGTACTCAAAATTGAAATGGGAACAACGTTGAGCGGCAATCCGGAATCCGATGCCGCCGATCTGCTTGGCCTGGCCAATGTGGAAGGTCCTGGGCGCCTCACGGTCTTCACGATCAACGACTACGCAGCCTCCATCGCCAGCGGATCACACCCCACAAACGGCATGGCCGTCGTTCCCTGCTCAATGGGCACATTGGCGCGCATCGCCAACGGCATCTCATCCAACCTTCTGGAGCGCGCCGCCGACGTCACACTCAAGGAGCGCCGCAAGCTGATACTTGTGCCACGCGAAATGCCGCTGGGCCTCATCCACCTGCGAAACATGGTCACACTCACCGAAGCAGGCGCCGAAATCATTCCCCCCTCGCCCGGCTTCTATAAACGGCCCGAATCGGTCCAGGATCTGATCGACTCAGTCGTCGGCCGGATACTCGATCGTCTCGGGGTTGAGTCCTCGTTCCTTCAGCGGTGGACTGGCGCAGAGGAGATGGAGTGAGCTACTCTGATCTCCAAACATTCCTGCGGGATATGGAAGCTGAGGGCGATCTGGTCAGGATCACGGCTGAGGTTGACCCCGAGCTAGAGATCACGGAGATAGCTACGCGGGCGGTCAAGGAGCGGATGCCGATTCTCTTCTTTGAGAATGTGCGCGGCGCACGTTACCCGCTGGCGATCAACATCCTAGCCACCGAAACCCGCATTGAGCGCGCTCTGGGCATGCACCCGGAACAGTTTGGCGAGGAGCTCGTCCGCTTCGTTGAGCAGATGAATCCACCGTCCATTGGCAACATGTGGCGGAACCGCAAGACCGGCTTCCGGATGCTCAAAATCCGCCCGAAGAAAGTGCGTCGGCCGGTTGTTCAGCAGGTTATTGAGGAGTCACCAGACCTTGGCCACCTCCCCATCATCAAGTGCTGGCCAGACGATGGTGGGCGATTTATCACGCTGCCTCTTGTCACGTCGCGCGACCCGATAACCGGTGTCGGCAACATGGGCATCTACCGGATGCACGTATACGACGCCCGCACGACCGGCATGCACATGCAGATCACAAAGGGCGGCGGATACCACTACCAGGTCGCTGAGAAGTCCGGTCGGCCGTTGCCGATGGCGGTGGCGCTGGGAGGCGACCCGGCCCTGCTTCTCGCGGCCGTGATGCCGCTGCCCGAGGGAATCGATGAGGTCGCATTCAGCGGTATTCTTCGTAACAAACGCACTGGAATCGGCAGCGCCAAGACGATTGATCTGCCGGTTCCCGCAAACGCCGAGTTCATCCTTGAGGGCGTTGTGCCGGCTCATGAGCGCCGCCGAGAAGGTCCTTTTGGCGACCACTTCGGACACTATTCAGACGCCCACGATTTCCCCGTTTTCCACATTCGCGCCATCACGCATCGCAAGAATCCCATCTACCCGGCAACCGTTGTCGGTCGACCCCCGCAGGAAGATCGTTACCTCGGTGAAGCAGCGCAGCAGGCACTGAATCCCCTCATGCGACTGATCCATCCCGAGGTGCGGAACCTGTGGGCGTACTACGAGTCCGGATTCCACCACTTGCTGGTCGTGGCCGTCACCAGCCGATACACCCGTGAGCACATCAAGACCGCGCTTGGGATGCTGGGGCAGGGCCAACTCGCCCTGACCAAGGCGATCATCATGGTGAATGACGACGTCAAACCGAACGACCCGGCAGCTGTTCTGGCCGCGATAAGGCGCAACTTCGATACACCGGAAGACTTTCAGTTGATCGCACGCGCACCTGGCGACACACTGGACTTCACCACACCAGAGCGGCATCACGGCAGCAAGATGATCATCGACGCTACCGGCGGCGACCCGCCCCTCGGTGGTCCCACTGCCATGCCAGCTGACCTGCGGGCGATCGCGCCGGAAGCCATGACGTGGCGCCTTGTCGGACAGACGCTGCTGGTTGTACAGGTGAAGCGTGGCGGTGATGCGCGAGGCACGTTGACGCGCCTGGTGAAGTCGCCACTGCTATCAAAAATCAAGATCATCAGCATCATCACTGATGACGTGGATATTGAAGATGACGTGGACCTGATCTGGGGAATATTTACGCGGTTCGACCCGGTGCAGGATCTGATCTTCACAGAAATGAGAATGCGGGGAGCGATTCCCGTGTACGAGGGTGTGATGGGCATCGACGCCTCGTTTAAAGACGGCTATCCCGAGCCACTAACGATGCCACAGGAAATCATCGAAAAGGTTGATTCGAGATGGAACGAGTACTTTCGGTAGACGGCATCCAGTTCCAGGATGAGACTCTCATCCCGGTCTGGGAGAAGGTTCAAGCAGGCGAGCGACTTGGCCATGCTGACGGTCTCAAGCTGCTTGTGACCGACGACTTCCCGGCGGTTGGGAAGATGGGCGACTGGAAAAAGAAGCAGGTGTCGGACAACAAGGTCTACTTCGTCCTGAACCGGCACGTGAACCCCACAAATATCTGTGTGCTCAGCTGCACATTCTGCGACTTCGCAAAGAGCCCGGGCGATGAGGACGCGTACGAACTCTCTATCGATGAGATTCTCGATTCGTTGGATGAGGATATGCACGAAGTCCACATCGTCGGCGGCCACCACCCAACCTGGCCGTTCGAGTACTACGAGGACATCGTCAAGGCGATCGCCGCGAAGTACCCAACCATCGATATTAAGGGCTTCACCGCCGCGGAGATCGACTATTTCTGGCGCCGCTGGAAGATCGAGCCGGAGGAGTCTCTCAGTCGGCTCAAGGCGGCTGGTCTCAAGTCGATGCCCGGGGGAGGTGCTGAAGTGTTCTCCGACCGCGTTCATGAAGAGCTGCTGCCCGGCAAATCTTCCTCGAGCCGCTGGATTGAGATTCACCAGATGGCGCACGGAATGGGAATCAAGACCAACTGCACGCTGCTGTATGGCCATATCGAAACATTTGAGGAACGGATGGACCACTTCATCATATTGCGCGAGACGCAAGATGAGTCCGGTGGCTTCCTGGCGTTCATTCCGCTGCAGTACCAGGTTGGCTTCACAAAACTCGTTCCAAGGCACACACCGCCGATGGACGATCTGAAGACCATCGCGGCGGCACGACTCATGCTGGACAATATTCCGCACATCAAGTCGTACTGGGTGATGCTGGGCGAGGGAACCGCCTCGTTGGGACTTAACTTTGGGGCCGACGATCTGGACGGCACGATCGGCAAAGAGCGCATCGCCCACGCGGCGCAGGCCGACTCACCTGCGGGCCTGGCCCGCCAGAAAATGGTGCGACTTATCAACGACGCAGGAAGGCTTCCGGTTGAGCGGGATGCCCTCTATAACGAGATAAAAATCTATGACAATTAAGGTCGGGCGGATGCCCTACTTGAACTCGGATGTGTTCTATCGGGCGTTACCGGAAGATGCAGCGGAGTTGATCGCGCTAACGCCGCGGGCGATGGCGAACGCGCTCCGTGAAGGTGATCTGGACGCGGGACCGATGCCGCTTGCGGAGATCATTCGGCTTGGCGACGATGTTGTTCAGCTGGGCGATCTGTGCGTGGCAACAACGAAGGCTGCCTTGTCTATCTTGCTGTTTGCGAACTCACCGCTGACGAAACTGAGCGGCACTCGCATTGCGGTCACGGCCCACACCGCAACGTCTGTGCAGCTGATGCGCGTGCTCATGGCCGAGGAGTGGGGCGTTACCGGCGCTGAGCTCGTTACCCCGGACGATCCGCACGATGCGCTACTGCTGATCGGTGACCCCGCGTTGCAGGCGCGCCGCGGACTGCCCGGGTTCGAGTACAAGTTCGATCTTGGACTTGAGTGGTTCAACCACACCGACGGCCTGCCGTTCGTATTCGCATACTGGGTGGCCCGTCGCTCCGCTGATCCCGGCGAGGTCGCTGATTTCGAGCGGCAGCTAAACAACGCGTTTGAGACGGGGATATCCGACCTCAATGCGGTCGTTGCAGGACGATCTGAACTCGATATGACCAATGACGAGAAGCTGGCCTATCTGCGAGGTTTCTCATATCGAATTGGCGATCCCGAACGAGCATCGATGGACCGGTTCAGGGCGAGTTTCCTGAACCTCCCGGACTGGTCCCCGCCGCGGGCAACCAATAAGACACTGGAAGCAGACGCCGCGGGCGTTGGAAACGAGGCAAGGGTCTGATGCTAGAGCGAATCAGGGAAAAGGTCGCGGACGGCGACCGCATCAACCATGAAGAGGGCCTCTATCTGCTGTCGGAGGCCGATCTACTGGACCTCGCGCCGCTGGCCCAGATCTGGCGCAATCGTCACAACCCCGAACCCATCGTCACGTACGTGGTCGACACCAATCTGAACTACACCAACATTTGCAATGCCTACTGCGGCTTCTGCGCCTTCTACCGGCCAAACTCGGATGATCCGTCGGCCTACACGCTCTCCGTAGAGCAGATCATGGACAAGATCGCAATTGCTGAGAAGCAGGGAGTCACCACTGTGCTGATGCAGGGTGGCCTGAACGACGATCTGCCTTTCGACTACTACATCAAGCTGGTCTCGGAGACCAGTGAGCGATACCCCCGCATCACTCCACACTACTTCTCGGCCCCGGAGATCATGGAGATGACGAAGGTCTCCGGCTTATCCATCGCGGAAGTCATATCTCAGCTCAAAGCTGCCGGTCAGCGCACAATGCCGGGTGGGGGCAGTGAAATTCTTAGCGCGCGAGTGAAGGCGCAGGTCAGCCAGCTCTGGCCCAAGAACAAAGTTGAAGATTGGACTGACGTTCACCTTGAAGCGCACCGACAGGGATGGCAGACCACGGCCACGATGATGTACGGCCACGTGGAGACCGATGAGGACATCATTGAGTCGCTGGGCCATATTCGTGACGTGCAGGTTACCGCGGAGGATCAGCCGGGCGCTTTCACAGCGTTCATTCCGTGGAGTTATAAGAAGGCGAACACCGCGCTCGCCCCGAAGGTCGGCGACGAGGCTGGCGCCAACCAGTACGTTCGGATAATCGCGCTCAGCCGCATCTTCCTGGACAACGTTCCGCACATCCAGGGTTCATGGTTCTCAGACTTTCGCCGTCCCGGCCAGATCTCACTCCACTTCGGAGCTGACGACTTTGGCGGCACGCTATTCGATGAGACCGTGATGCTTGAGGCGGGCCACTATAACCGCACCACAGTGGATGAGATCAAGACAATCATCTCCGAAGCGGGATTCGCTCCAGCCCAGAGAACGACCGAATACGAAGTATTAGAACGTTTCGAACCGGAGACATCCCTCGCCGTGCGAGTCCTGGAATCGTCCAACTAACCGTCAACTGCCAATTAACCAACGACCGGTAGGGGCAGGTTTGAAACCTGCCCCGGATCTAAAGAGAAATGAGCACCGTAATGAAAAGCAATCGACCCATTAGCATCGGCCACAGTCCTGACGCAGATGACGCATTCATGTTCTACGCGCTTGCCAGCAAAGCCGTCACGATCCCTGGCTATGAGATTGAGCACGTGATGGAAGACATCGAGTCACTCAATGTGCGTTCAGAGACCGGCGATCTTGATGTGACCGCCGTGTCGGCCGCTCACTATCCAAAGATCGCCGACAAGTACCGTGTGATGAGCTGTGGAGCGTCGATCGGCCGCAACTACGGACCAACACTGGTGACTACATCACCAATGTCCCCTGCCAATCTTGTGGGGAAGCGGATCGGCGTGCCGGGGGAGTTCACAACTTCATGGTTACTTTTTCAGATCTTCTTCCAGGGCGCAATCGAGCCGGTATTCCTCGACTTCGATGCCGTGACCGACGCGATCGTAAAGGGCGACGTGGATGCGGGTATCCTGCTGCACGAAGGCCAGATCCTGTACGAGCAGCAGGGTCTGCATCTGCTCATGGACCTCGGCAAGGAGTGGTTCTCGGAAACCGGCCTGCCAATCCCACTTGGGCTTGACCTAATCCACAGGCGTCTGGGCGATAAAGGCCAGATGGTGGCGAACGCTCTCAAAGCCAGCATTGTCTATGCACGGGAACAGGAAGACGACGCTCTGGATTACGCGCTGGGATTCGGACGGGGCATCGACCGCGAAGATGGCCGCACGTTTGTCCGTATGTACGTCAATGAGGACACTGTTGATATGGGTGCGGATGGCGTGAAGGCCCTGGAGACGATGTATCGCATGGCTGAAGAGCGCGGCCTGATAGCCAAAGCACCGAAGTTGGACCTGATACAGGCTGTGTAGCGACGCTCGATTTGGTCGCAGAACATGTAGACCAGCCGATTGCGCGCTCGTAAACTTGTAACTCTAATCATGAGTCGACAATTGCGCGCACCGGAGACACCTGAAATGGCCACCGATACCCTGCATGGAGAGCAGATAGAAGAGCTCAGGCAGATTGCTGGAGAGCATCTCTTCATGCACGCTCAACAGACAAGCACCTGGCGTGATGAGGGACTCAAGATCTTCACCAAAGGTGAGGGCTCATGGGTCACCGATATCGAGGGGAATCGTCTGCTCGATATGATGGGTGGCCTCTGGTACAAGGCTTCCGGGTACGGTCGCAAAGAGATTGCGGACGCCATGTACGAGCAGTTGATGGCAATTGAATCGCCTCCCGCCCCAGGCGCGGCCATCTCTACAGTTCAACTCTCCGGCAAAGTAGCCGAGAAGTACCACGATAAGAAGGCCAGAATTTTCTTCGTTTCGGGCGGATCAGAAGCCGTAGAGACTGCCGTGAAGATGGCGAAGAAATATCAGCACCTCACCGGAAAGGCCGGTGCGTTCAAGGTCATTTCACGTCGCTACTCATACCACGGAGGCACGGCGATGGCCGTTAGCCTGGGCCGGAACGGTGCGGCAGATCCCATGGGGCCAGAGATGCCCGGCGCCGTCCATGTGCCCAACTTCTATGAGTACAAGAAAACGCACTCAGCAGATCCGATGGAGAACGCGATTCTGGCGGCCAACGAGTTTGACGCGGCGATAGTTCACAATGACCCGGCTACTGTCGCTGCGATGATTGCAGAGCCAGTGTCGGCGGCAACTGGAATTCAAGTTCCGCCGAAGGAGTACTGGCACCGGATGCGCGAGATCGCCGATAAGTACGACGTGGTGCTGATAGCCGATGAAGTCATCACGGGATTTGGCCGTCTCGGCGGCTGGTTCGGCACCGATGTTTTTGATGTGAAGCCCGATATTACCGCCGTGGCCAAGGCTCTTACCAGCGGCTACGCGCCCCTCGGCGCGGCAATCGCCACCAGCAGGATTGCGGAAGCTTTTGATGGCGACGATTCCAGGACGTTCAAGCACTTGATCACCTTCGGCGGTCACCCCGTCGCTGCGGCGGCCGGCTTGAAGAACCTGGAGATCATGGAGCGAGAGGATCTGCCGGGGTCTTCAGCCATGATGGGCAAGTACCTTTTGGAGCGGCTAGAGTCACTTTATTCACACCCCATCGTGGGCAACGTTCGCGGGCTCGGGTTGCTGGCTGCGGTAGAGCTTGTCTCGGACCGCGACACCAAGGCGCCCTTGCCGGCATCGGCTGCTCTGGCGAAAAAGATCCCGGCGAAGCTCTATGACAAGAAGATCATTAGCTTCCGAGCTGGAGACATCATCTCCATGTGCCCACCGCTAATCATCACCAAGGATGAAGTTGACTTCCTGGTTGGCGCGCTTGACGAGACGATCGGCGAGGTAGAGGCCGAGCTGGGCATCTAATCGGCGCCACGACAGTCACCGCAGATTGTTGATTCGTTGAATGTGGACGCATCGTGATCTCTAAACCATCCAATTCTGCACCGGGCGCAGCTGTCGCCGGAGATTCAACGATTCCGACGAACGGGCGCGCGAGACTTTTTGTTGCGTTCCAGTACCCCTTGTTTCGGAGGTTGTTCGCGGCGCAATTACTGTTCGGATTCGCAAACTGGATGAACCGTCTGGCGGTTGGCTGGATCGTTCTGGATCAGACAGGCTCTGCGTTCCTCACCGCACTTTCATTTGCCGCCCAGACGGCGCCCGGAGTTCTGGTTGCGCCGTTTGCAGGCGCCGTATCCGATCGCTTCGACCGCCGAATCGTTCTTGGCGCTGCAGCGCTAGGCAAAGCCACTGTAATGATCTTCCTCTCGATATCGGTGATTTTTGTCGACGACGTCGTTTGGGTGATGATTCCGCTTGTAGGCATGGTTGGGGCGCTGACCAGTTTCGAGATGCCGTCTGCACAGGCGATGGCAGTGGACATAGTAGGCGCCGACCAGGCCACAAACGCCATCGCCACGCAATCGGCCGGATCACGAGCGGTCGGCATCATCGGCGGGATCACGGGCGGCGTGTTACTCGGAGCGGCAGGCGGCCCCGCCGTGTTTATCACCGCAGCAGTGGTATTTGGATCCGGCGCATTGGTTGTAGCGACTATCGGCGCACTCCCGAGGCGTGAAACTGCGGAGATCCGGCGCTCAGTCATTGGAAATACCGTGGATGGCCTGAAAACCATGACCGGCATTCCAACCGTGAGAACGCTTCTCATTCTCGCAATCTTCATCGAGATTCTGGCCTTCTCCTATATGTCAGTGTTGCCCGTGGTGGCAAAGGAGCGGCTTGAGGTTGGGGAAGTGGGATTGGGCGTTTTGAGCGCCATGACAGGAGTGGGTGGATTAGCCGGTTCAATATGGCTGGTCATGATGAGTCAATACAAGTCACGGGGAAAACTTCTGCTTGGCGCAGGTTTTCTATACGGCGTGGGGATACTTGCCTTCAGTGGATCAGGCTGGTTCGTTCTCTCAATGTTCATCATCGTGGGAATTGGCTTCATGGCATCTCTATTTGATGCACTTCAATGGACGCTATTGCAGATGAATGTCCCGAATGCGATGCGGGGCAGGGCCGTGAGCGGATGGGTATTTGCAATTGGATTTGGCTGGATTGGCCATCTGGAGCTAGGAGCTGTGAGTGAGAGCCTTGGCGTACAGTGGGCACTGGCGATAAATGGGGCTGGAGTGGTGATCGTAATCGTCGTGGCGCTGCTGGTTGCACCAAGACTTCGCGCTGCATGATGTGGTGAGGCGTCAATTCCTTTGCTATACTCTCGGCTCGTCTGGAACAAGCGTGGCTCTGTGTTCTTGCTTAGAAACGCGCCCGCGAGATTTTGATGTCTCTACGAACCGAACTATTGAGGAGTAGATATGGCCGAGGAAGCAACTCAGCCGGATGTAGATGAAACGTCGACTGTTGCGACCGACGATTTTGGTGCATCTGCGATCCAAGATGAAATAATTCTGGAGGTTGATGACCTTCGAACTTACTTTGCAACTCGCTGGGGCACCGTGAAAGCGGTCGATGGCGTCAGTTTCATCCTGCGTAAAGGTGAAACACTTGGAATCGTCGGCGAGTCCGGATCCGGCAAGTCAGTGACATCACTGTCCCTGATGCGACTTGTTCAGTCACCCCCCGGCCACATCGTTGGCGGGCGAGTAGTGCTGAATGGTCGAGATATTTTGCAGATCTCCGAGGGTGAAATGACCAAGGTGCGGGGCGGTGAGATCTCTATGATCTTGCAGGACCCCATGAGCGCCCTGAACCCGGTTTTTGATGTTCAGGACCAGGTTGGTGAGGCGATCAGGATCCACCAGAAGGTCAAGGGCAAGACACTGATAGACAAGATTGTCTACGCCCTTCGCCAGGTGCGAATTCCTGCCCCTGAGATCAGAATGAAGGACTATCCGCATCAACTTTCTGGTGGAATGCGCCAGAGAGTTGTCGGTGCCATTGGAATCTCCTCAAACCCATCAGTATTGATTGCTGATGAGCCAACCACGTCGCTTGACGTGACGATTCAGGCTGCGTACCTGAGACTTCTCCGGGAAATTCAGGCTGAGGCCGGTCTGGGAATCATCTTCATTACTCACGACTTTGGGATTGTTGCGAAGATGTGTGATCGTGTTGGCGTGATGTATGCAGGGCGAATGGTCGAGACCGGCGATGTCCGTGACATCTTCAACCACCCACAGCACCCGTACACGCAGGCTCTCATTGCTTCTGTACCAAAACTTGAAGAGAAGACTGAACGACTGTTCTCAATTGAGGGGCAGCCGCCTGCCCTCTACAACCTTCCACAAGGCTGCGCATTTGCGCCAAGGTGCCCGTACGTCATGGACATCTGTCGTGAAGAGTTCCCCCCGGAATTCGACCAGGGCGGTAATCAGCGAGCGGCCTGTTGGAAACTAGACGGTGGCAAGCGCCTTGAGGAAGCAGTTCCTGAAGCGACTGGCGCCGGCGCGGGCGTATAGGTAGAAGGAGCCAGATGGTAATCGGAGAATCAACAGTGGTCACGGGTCTAGAGCACCTGAACGCACCAACTGATGAGATCGTCTTAGATATCGACTCACTGAAAAAGTACTACGCCATGGGTGGTGGCTTTGCGTTCTTTGGAGATAAACAGCAACTCAAAGCGGTGGACGATATTTCGTTCAACATCCGTCGTGGCGAGACGTTTGGTCTTGTGGGTGAGTCAGGTTGCGGCAAGACGACCACGGCAAAAACCGTTTTGGGCCTTGAGGCTTTGACGAGCGGAGTGATCAGTTTCGAAGGCACCGACATCTCAAAATTGGACCGGGCCGGAAAAAAGAACTTCCGCAGTAACGTGCAGGCAGTGTTCCAGGACCCATGGTCCTCACTGAACCCAAGGATGAGAGTCCGCTCCATCGTGGGTGAGCCTCTTGAGATTGCCACTTCAATGACGAAAAAGCAGATCGCGGACCGGGTTGGCGACCTCCTCACTGAGGTGGGTCTGAACCCATACCAGGCGAACCTATATCCGCATGAGTTCTCAGGTGGGCAGAGACAGCGCATTGGAATTGCCAGAGCGTTGTCCCTCAATCCTGAGTTGATCATCCTTGATGAGCCGGTCTCAGCTCTGGATGTGTCAATTCGTGCGCAAATCATGAACCTGCTAGTGGACCTGCAGAAGGAGCACAACCTCTCCTACCTGCTCATCGCCCACAACCTCGCGACGGTTCGCTACATGTGTCACCGAGTTGGTGTCATGTACCTGGGGAGGATCGTCGAAACCGGCGCAACTGACCCGTTGTTTGACAACCCGTTGCATCCGTACACCAAGGCATTGATTTCGGCAGCACTGCCGTCGCACCCTGATATTGTGCGAGAGGAAATCATCCTTCCGGGTGAGGTTCCATCTCCAATCAACCCGCCATCAGGTTGTACGTTCAACCCGCGTTGCCCAATGAAGATTGGCGAAATCTGTGAGCAACTCCCGCCGAAACTGGCGGATGAAGAGACCGATCACGGGGTGTCGTGTCACCTCTACACCAACAGCCTCGAAGCGGCGCGAGCCAAAGATGGTGGAGCTGCAGCAGCGATATCAGCGGAGCCGGAACCCGCCGCCGCTGAGTAGAGCAGTCTCGCAGACAGCAAATATCAAGAGGCCGGTCAGATGACCGGCCTCTTTTTTGTTGGCGCAAGATTTTCGGATGAATTGGCCGAACTCTAAGATGCAGCCATCTGTATTGTCAGCTCGAAGAAGCGTTTGATCTGTCGGATTCCGTCTGATGGGATTGATCCACCCACCGCCTCAATCGGTTTTTCCATTCGGCAAGCTGCTTTCACAAGACGATCAAGCATGGCGAACTGGTCAGATGCTGACGCGACATCGACGTTCGAAATGAGTGCCGTATCTGTGCTCTCGGCGCGCGGTTTCCCACTGAGAGCGTCGTTGATCTCGCCCAATGTGCGGGTGATCAGATCCATCATTCGATGCACAGTCCCGGAGTCGCCGCGCGCGATGTACTTGGCCACGATAAGGCTCATCGCCCAGAAGAAGGTGATCTTGAATGTGACGATGGACGCCTGATCCGTCTCGTTGATCGGTGATCCCCCTCCAGTCTGGTGCGTCTCAACTCGCCACTCGTCTCCAGACACGATTGGCAGGTCAGCGCGATCGAAGAGCACGAGAGCATCGTCGGGGCGCTTTGCTAGCGACTCTGGCTGCCAGAACCAGTCCACGTATTGCGGCCCAACTTCGCCGGGGTAGTGGACCAGCAAATAGGCGCCACTGGGAGGCGCGTTATTCACGTTGTCCATTACGAGAGAAGGCCGTGTTAGTCCCGTGGCGTACTTCTTGCGTCCAGAGACTATCGACGCAGCCGATTCATCGTCCACTACAACCCAGAGATCCGCATCACTGAGCGCATCGTGATTTCCGTTCGCCAGGGAGCCGTGCAACCAGGCAGCCTTCACGCGTTTATCGTTTTCTAAATATGAGGTGATCAATCGAACCGGGGCGGATCGCTCGGTGACGCGTGTGTCAAGCAGTGATTGAAGATTCATGGAGCGAAAAGGGGTGCTGCCGATGAGGCTAAGGGAATGTTGGTTCCCGGACCAGGATTCGAACCTGGACTGGAGGATTCAAAGTCCTCTGTCCTACCATTAGACCATCCGGGAATGAGCGGTCAGAATTTAGTATACGGCTGCGCTACTCGCCGAGGG
>DBZV01000184.1:809-8662 GCA_002311865.1 Dehalococcoidia bacterium UBA1151 | reverse complement strand
GCGCTACTCGCCGAGGGCGATCGACCTGACGGCGGTTATCAACTGGTCTCTGGATGATTCGTCCGGAGCTTCCGCATAGATTCGCAACAGCGGTTCGGTGCCAGAGAACCGGGCCAGCGCCCATGCCCCATCGGCAAGCTCAAATCGCGTGCCATCCAGCCGGTTGATATTCTCCGTCTTGAGACCAGCCAGTGAGTCAGGAGATGCGCTTCCAACGTTGGCAAGAATCTCATCACGACGTGCAGGGTCAAACTCGAGATCGAGCCTGTCAAATACAAACGGCCCGGTGATCGTCTGGACTTCTGCGAGCAGTTCTGAGGGCAGTCGATTCGCCGACACCACAGCGTCCAGAATGAGCAGCGCACTGAGAATGCCGTCTCGCTCGGGCACATGGCCTCGGTAGGCGAACCCGCCGGACTCCTCGCCACCCGCGATAGCGTCCAATTCAAGCATTAGCGGTCCAACGTACTTGAACCCAACGGCCGTTCTGGGGTTCTGTACGCCGTAGTGGGAGCACAGCCGCTCAATCATGGTGCTTTGCGTTATGGTGGTCACCACAGGACCAAGCCACTGTTTGCGGGAGAGCAAGTGGTGCACGATCACGGAGAACGTCTCCAGCGTGCTCATATAGCGGCCTTTCTCATCAACCAGACCAACTCGGTCGGCGTCGCCGTCGGTGGCCACGCTGACGGCGACGCCCGTGGCGGCCTGGAGATTGATGAGGTCGGTGAGATTCTGTTCGATTGGCTCGGGTTGGCCCATGCCGGGGAACGCCGGATTTGGCTCTGGATGTAGTTCGGTAATTGGCGATACGCCACCAGCCAGGATGGAACTCAGGTAGCCGGCGCCAGCGCCGTACATGGAGTCGATCGCGATGGGTACTCCAGCGGCCTTGATCGCATCGACATCCACGAACGCCTTGATAGCCTCGATGTAGGCGTCGCGATGATCGACAATCGCCGGCTGATCGGAAGCTGCCGCGGATTTGATCAGTGAAGAGTCAGCGTAGATCGCGGGGATGCGTGATTCAATCTGGGTGATCATTTCGGGGTCGGCCGAGCCGCCTGCAGGGCTCTTGACCTTGAAGCCGTTATCTCTGGCCGGATTGTGGCTGGCCGTGATCACCACACCGGCGCCAGCGTTCTCTCTGGTCACCGTGAAGCTTGCTGTGGGCGTGGGGGTCACCGCCGCTGTCAGTTTCACGGCGATGCCATTGCCAAGCGCGACGTCGCTCACCTGGCGGGCGAACATCTCAGAGCCAAAACGCGTATCGTAAGCAACCATCAGCCCTTTTGATGCCGTGCCGTCTTCGATCATCAGATCGCAGAGGGCCTGAGCGCACACTCGAACGTTTGCCACGGTAAACTCGTCGGCAATTGGCGCGCGCCAGCCGTCTGTCCCGAACTTGATTGGAATCCCACTCTGTTCAGTCATGTTTACGGCCTTATTTGCGTCTGGTTGTGTGAAGCGCTAACCGAGAGCGGCTTTGAGCACATCGACCTTGTCGAGTGCCTCCCAAGGCAGGTCCAGGTCGTCCCGGCCAAAGTGGCCATACGCGGCGGTCGGCTTGAAAATCGGCCGTCGGAGATCGAGAGTATCGATCAGTGCCTGTGCGCGTAGGTCGAAGTGCTTCTCCACCAGATCAACGATCTCAGAGTTTGGCAGACGACCGGTTCCGTATGTCTCGATGAGAATCGAGATCGGGCTCGCCAATCCAATTGCGTACGACAGTTGGAGTTCGCAGCGGTCTGCGAGACCTGCGGCAACGATGTTTTTCGCTACGTAGCGGGCCGCATATGCGCCAGAGCGATCTACCTTTGTCGGGTCTTTGCCAGAGAATGCACCGCCACCGTGGCGTGCGCTTCCACCGTATGTGTCAACGATGATCTTGCGGCCCGTGAGGCCGGCGTCGCCGTGGGGACCGCCAATGACGAACCGGCCTGACGGATTGATGATGTACCGGGTATCGTTATCCAGAAGATCACTGGGAACCACCTCACGAATGAGGTGAGCGATCATATCGTCATGAATCGTCTCGTTATTTACGTCCGGCGAATGCTGGGTGCTGACGACGACTGTGTGAACCCTGAGGGGTATGTTGTTCTCATCGTACTCAACCGTCACCTGGCTCTTGCCATCCGGCCTTAAGTAGGAAAGCTGCCCACCTTTACGAAGTTCGGACAGCCTCCTGGTGAGACGATGGGCCAGTGAAATTGGGAGCGGCATTAGTTCCGGTGTCTCGTTGACCGCGTATCCAATCATCATTCCCTGGTCGCCAGCACCGATTTCGGTCTCGGCTCCAGTACCCCGAGCCTCAAGCGCCACATTCACTCCGCCAGCGATATCGACCGACTGCTGGTCAAGTGAAACCAGTACAGCGCATGAGTTTCCATCAAAGCCATACTCGGCGTTGTCATAGCCGATCTCCAGGATCGTCTCGCGCACGATTTTTGGGATATCGACATATGTAGTAGTGGTTATCTCACCAAAGACGAGGACCATGCCTGTCGTCACAGACGTTTCACAGGCAACTCGTCCGTACGGGTCGTCTGCCAGAACAGCGTCCAGCACTGCATCTGAGATCTGGTCTGAAATCTTGTCCGGGTGTCCCTCGGTAACTGACTCTGATGTCAGCAGGTAATTCGCCATTGGCGGCAGGATGTCCTCTCTACGTGTCCAAATTTCGGATGTGTTTGGGTGGCCAGACTTACGCGGTGCCTTCATCCCAGCTGGCCAGGTAGGCCTCTTGTTCTGGGGTGAGATTATCGAAACCCATGCCCATTGCGCCCAGCTTGATTCGGGCGATCTCCTGGTCGATTTCTTTCGGCAGAACGTAAACGCCCGGCTCCATGTCCAGGTGGTGTTTCATCATGTGCTCGCTGGCGAGTGCCTGGTTGGCAAAGCTCATATCCATGACGCTTGAAGGATGGCCTTCAGCAGCGCTCAGGTTCACGAGTCGGCCGCCTGCAAGCAGGTTGATTCGCTTACCTGACTCCAGGGTGTACTCCTCAACAAACTCACGTACCTGACGCTTGGTCTCGGACTGTTCTTCAAGCGCGTCGATATCGATTTCAACATTGAAGTGGCCTGAGTTGGCGACGATGGCGCCGTCTTTCATCGATCCGAAATGGCCTCCTGCGATCGCGTGTTTGCCGCCGGTGACCGTCAGGAATATGTCACCAACTTTGGCTGCATCTTCCATCTTCATCACCTGGTGGCCGTCCATGACCGCCTCCAGTGCTCGGACCGGGTTTACCTCGCACACAACGGTGTGAGCGCCCATGCCCTTGGCCCTGTCCGCGAATCCACGCCCGCACCAGCCGTAGCCAATGGTGACAACAGTTTTACCTGTGATCAAGACGTTGGTGGCCCGAATGATTCCATCTAGGCTGCTCTGGCCGGTGCCGTAACGGTTATCGAACATGTGCTTGGTATCGGAGTCGTTGACCGCCATGATCGGGAACATCAGCTTGCCCTGCTCTGAGAGGGCGTTGAGTCGAATGACTCCGGTAGTCGTCTCTTCCATACCGCCGATCACGTCATCGAGAAGGTCACGTCGCTTACCGTGGATCTCTGCGACAAGGTCCGCGCCATCATCCATGGTGAGCTGCGGGCGGGTGTCCAGTGCGGCCGCAATGTGCCTGTTGTAGGTGTCGTTGTCCTCGCCTTTGATGGCGAAGGTGGGAACACCAATGCTCACCAGGTAGGCGGCAACATCGTCCTGTGTGCTGAGCGGGTTAGAGGCGCACATCGTGACATCTGCACCAGCGGCAATCAGAGTGGTCACCAGGTTGGCGGTTTCAGAAGTAATGTGCAGGCAGCCGGCGACCCGGATGCCGTCAAGTGGCTTCTCTTTGGCGAACCGCTCCCTGATGGAGTTGAGGACAGGCATCTCTCGGCCTGCCCACTCGGTTCTGAGCTCACCTTCCTTGGCAAGGGAGATGTCTTTGATATCGGATGGGACGTTCGCCATTCAGTTCTCCTGCTGGCTTTGTACTGCGGGCCGACATCCGCGATTATGAATTTTGGTAATTTGGGCCGAGTCCACGGCGGGTTTTAAGGCAACCTTCACATTCTATTTGAGTAGAGGGCGTGTTCGCACCCTGTTCGGGAGAATTGGAGCCGGAGTGAAGAAACACACGATATGATCGTCGGATGGAAACATATTTTTCTGCCGGTAATACCGCGGTTCTACGATTTCTGGAACATGGCGGTGGGTTCGCGGGAGCGGCGTCGGCTCGGGTAATCGAGGACGGTCTGGATAGGACCATCGTGTACTGGCCAGCAGGTTCACGCGGCAGAAATTCTGGGCCGCTGATCAGAGAAGACGGTTCGCTGCGACCGCTTATACGCCCAGAGATGTTCGATTTTGAGTGGACCAGACGTGATGTTCTATGTCTAATGTACCCCGGAGTACCGTATTCGATCTGGCTACTCTGGGACGTGCCCCAATGGTCATTCGTTGGGTGGTATGCCAATTTGGAGCGACCATTTCGTAGGACCGATATCGGATTCGGCCTCCAGGATCACGAACTGGACGTGGTTGTGCGCCCTGATCTCAGCTGGTACTGGAAAGATGAACACCAATTGAAGGCAGCGGTTGATGGTGGAGTGTCCTCGGAACGGATGGCTCTCGATATCAGGCGTGCCGGAGAAGCTGCCATCGCGCGCCTGGAATGGCGCGATCCCCCGTTCAATGAGCCGTGGCCGGATTGGCGCCCAGATCCGGACTGGGGTCCACTTGAATTACCCGAGAACTGGGCGAAGGCTGGATAGCCGATCTGCAAATGGAATTAATGGACGGCATAGTAATAACGCGACTTTCAGAGGACAACGCAGCGAGAGTATGCGAGGCGTTTTCGAGAGGAGGTCTAGACAAAAGTCGTGATCTTTTTGATCGGTATTTGAGGGAACAAGACGCAGACTTGCGCGTCGTGCTTGTTGCCATTCACGGCGATAGGCCCATCGGGTATCTCACGGTCGTGTGGGAGTCCAAATATCCGCCGTTTCGACAGGATCGCGTGCCGGAGATCAACGATTTCAATATGGTGCCATCGTTCCGAAGACGCGGCATCGGCACAGCGCTAATGGATGAGGCAGAAACACTCATTCGCGAGCGAAGCACGGAAGCTGGAATCGGCGTTGGAATGTACGCCGACTATGGTCCAGCCCAGAGGATGTACGTATTGAGACGTTATGTACCAGACGGGTTGGGTCTAACGACCAATCACACACCAGTGGCCGCGGGCGGACCAGTCAAGGTGGATGATGACCTGGTTCTCTGGTTTCGGAAGTCATTAGAACGAGCCATGTAGTCCAGCGGAACACCCCAGATATTACAGATCATCGCCCGTTGAAGTGATCACCGCTTCGCATCGGACATCTCATGGCCCGTATCGGCCCACGGCGTTGGCAAACCCTGCCCGCCATCCAACGGATGGAATCTGGTCAGGTTTACGAAGCCGGTGAAACGCTCGTTGATCTCGGCATGGGTCACGTTGCGAAGACGCTCAACACCGAAATCCTCCACCGCGAATGATGCCATCACAGATCCCACAACCGTGGCGCGCCTAATCGCCTCGGCATCCTCATCTTCAACGCCGCTGCCCACCGCGGCCAGATATCCCATGAATCCGCCCGCAAATGAGTCACCAGCGCCAGTTGGATCGACAACTCTTGCCATTGGGTAAGCAGGTACTGCGAATGAGAACGAGCCGTGGAAGACGGCAGCGCCGTACTCACCGCGCTTGATGACCAGCAGCTTCAGGCCGTGGTGCAGCAGTGATGCCGCCGAATTGACCATTGATGCCTCGCCGGTGAACTGCTCTGCCTCGGCTTCGTTGATTAGAAGTACGTCCACCAGGTCGATGAGCTGGGTGAGCGGCTCTTTCTTGATATCTATCCACAGGTTCATGGTGTCACAGGCGACCACGCGCGGGCGGGGGCTCATCTGGTGAAGCACCGATAGCTGCAAGTCAGGATTTATGTTGCCCAGAAACAGGTACGGTGTACCGGCGTGGTCGCTGCTCAGCGTCGGATTGAACGTCTCGAACACGTTTAGTTGCGTGTCCAGCGTGACGGCCATATTGAGGTCGTCAACGTAAGAGCCAGCCCATCGGAATGTGTTGCCATCAGCGACTTCAAGGCCGGAGACATCCACACCGTGGTTCTTAAGCATGGCAACGTCTTCATCTCTGAAATCGGTGCCCACCACGCCGACCAGGCCGGGTCGGGTCAGGTAGCCAGAGGCGATTGATGAGAACACAGCGGTTCCGCCAAGTTGCTCTGTGCGTTCACCTTCCGGTGACGCCACGGAGTCGTAAGCAACAGAACCGACCACAAGAATACTGGGGTCGGTCATCCTCAAGCGCCTGTTTCGATAGGAAGTCCCGCAGACATCCAGCCGGGGGTTCCGACCTCAACGTTGTAGAGACGATCTGCCTCAATCCCCATCGCGTTCGCATACTCTGCGGCCAATCCACTGCGGGCGCCAACCTGGCAGATGAAGAGCAGTTTTTCCGTATCCTCAAGCTCACTGATGCGCGGCATCACTTCTTCGACGGGTATCCAGGTGGCACCCGCTGCATGACCCTCTTCATACTCATCTCTTGCACGCACGTCGACCAGGATGGAAGCGCCGCCTTCCAGAATCTCCTTAGCCTCTTCTGCGGTGATGCGTGTGTACGGCTCGCCGTCAATTTTTCGTGCCATTATTTTCTCCTGTTGGGTGTTTGTTTTATACCGCTCAGCCGTTCAAGTAACGGCCCGCGATCACGCTGAGTTCAATTTTTCGTCGTTCGGGAATCGCATCTGACGCAGTCATGATCGCGCCGTTCATGCTCTCTCCACAGGTGCATGATCTGTTTGATACATCTGAGGCAAGTAACGATCTTATTGCGGTTCGGGCAGTTTCGACATTTTTATGAAGGTTTGCGACCACCGTTTCTACCGTAACGTCTGCTTCCATCTCACGCCATACATCGTAGTCCGTCATCGCGGCCATCGTCGCATAGCAAAGCTCGGCTTCGCGGGCCAGCTTTGCCTCCGGAAGTGCGGTCATGCCGATTGCGCTGGCTCCCCATGAACGGTAGAGATTTGATTCAGCCCGCGTTGAGAAGGCCGGACCTTCTATAACGACGCAGGTGCCCCCGCGAGCCACGCGCGCGCCCGCGAGCTCAAGCGACGCGCTGGCGAGGGCGCTCAACTTCTGGCAGAACGGATCCGCGAAAGTTACGTGCGCCACCACACCATCGCCAAAGAAGGAGTTGTCACGTAATCGGGTACGGTCGATCAACTGGTCTGGCACCAGGTAGTCCAGCGGGGCCAGCTCCTCCTTCAGGCTTCCCATGGCTGAGACGGACAGGACACGGGTCACGCCGATTGATTTGAGCGCGTGTATGTTTGCCTTCACGGGAATTTCGGTAGGGGAGAGGCGATGTCCGCGACCGTGCCTGGGGAGAAACGCGACCGAGGTTCCGGCGAACTCTCCGACAATAAGGGGTGCAGAAGGGGCGCCAAACGGAGTATCAATCTCTACTTCTGTAACCTTCTCCAGGCCATCAAGATCGTAGAGACCGCTTCCTCCAATGATTCCTATTTGTGCTTCGGGCAAATCCGTGATCCAAAATCAGTGAGTTACATATCAAGATTGGTCATGCTATGGAGCGTCTGGTGGAGGTGTCAACGGTGCGGTATCTGGCCTGGAATCTGGATAGACAAAATTGGGTACGAAATTCGTTGACCGGTGGGAATGTCGGTCGTATACTTACTTGTCTGCGCTCCTGATTCACGGGCCGATTCCGCGTGTCTGAGCGTAGCACCTTAACAACTGAATAGTGGAAGGAAGGTAAGGT
>DBZV01000184.1:449-703 GCA_002311865.1 Dehalococcoidia bacterium UBA1151 | reverse complement strand
GCGCTTAATGCATGCAAGTCGAACGAGAAACCGACCTTCGGGTTGGTAGACAGTGGCGAACGGCTGAGTAACACGTGAATGACCTGCCCTGGAGTGGGGAATAATTCTGAGAAATCGGGACTAATACCGCATACGCTCTCATTCGTAAAGGTTTGAGAGGAAAGATTTATTGCTCTTGGAGGGATTCACGTTCTATCAGGTAGTTGGTGGGGTAATGGCCTACCAAGCCGAAGACGGATAGCTGGTGTGAGAGC
>DBZV01000184.1:0-197 GCA_002311865.1 Dehalococcoidia bacterium UBA1151 | reverse complement strand
GCCGCGGTAATACGTAGGTGGCAAACGTTGTCCGGAATTACTGGGCGTAAAGGGCTCGTAGGTGGTCTGCTAAGTCGTTTGTGAAATCTCCAGGCTCAACTTGGAGAGGTCGGACGATACTGACAGACTTGAGGGTATCAGAGGAAGACGGAATTCCCGGTGTAGTGGTGAAATGCGTAGATATCGGGAGGAACACC
>DBZV01000122.1:7490-16950 GCA_002311865.1 Dehalococcoidia bacterium UBA1151 | reverse complement strand
ACACCAGCCTCAAGGCTGTAAACAACGTCCGTGGGAGGTACAACTAGGGGCGATTCACGGGTTATATCGGCTGATCTCGCCTGTTAAACTGCGAAGCTGAGATCCCGGGACTCCTACCGGAGCCCTAGGATGACAATTTTGTTGGATCATCATGGTACTGACGTGACACACGGACAGCTTCGGCAACGACTCTCAAATCTTGAGATCTCTACTCCCCAAAAAGCTCTCCCCACGTGCCGGTGGTCTGATCACCGCTCCCATGCGCGCCTGCGAACAGGTTCACCCGCCGTGGATCGTCATCCAGCGCTGGCAATACCTCCTTATCGAAAAGCGCCGCAGTTCGCCTGGCAACGTCCGGAATCCCGTGAGCCGGAGTGTTCTTTGCGTGGATGGCGGCCCGAAATCGACCTAGTCCCTCAGGCTCGGTGAGTGCCCGAAGGGCGTATTGATTGGGCTGCACGTCCTGTTGCGTCAGACCATTCGCAATCAGACGTTCGAGGTACTTGTCGATACCCGACCGCTCCAGCAGTTCCGCCTGCGAAACATTGGCGATGGCCTCAAATCCACTCGCCGCCATCGCCTCATCGATCGCGGTGAAGTCGACGTGTGCCGATATGTCCTGCTCGCCAATCCGGGCCAGCGGGTCTGCGGATATGGTGTGCCGATAGTGGCATTGAAGCGTGCCCAGGCTGCGCTGAGGCGCGTAGAGAGCATGTCTGGTATAGCCGTAATCAACAGAGATGATGTAGCCACTGGTCACGTTCGCGCTGAGTTGCTGTGCCCAGCTCGTGAGTCCCAAGCAAATCTCACTTTCGTAACCGTCTGGGAGTTCGCTGAGATACGGTTCAATGCGAGCCGCTATTTCGGGGTCGGATATCTCGTCCAGTTGGAACTCAAAGTGATCATCCCTCAACGTGACGAACTTCTCGCGAACCGTGCCATTCTCAATCTGGAACAGATGAACGGGGAATGCATCCAGAAGCTCGTTAGAGAGGAAGCAGTGGATGGGCTGGTCCTGATCAATTCCGGGGCCAGGTATTCCAGCGGAGAACTCCTGGGAGGCGCGGTCCAATCGTTGGTACGCGAACGCAGACGCGAAGACAGGGTCAAGCGAATCGGAGAACCCAACTATGTCGTCAGCCAGCAGTCCGGAGCCCGCGCCCAGTTCCGTCACCCTGAACGGCTCGGGCCTTTCAAGCGCGAGCCACATCTGGTGTAGCTGAACTGTGAGGAGCACGCCAAAAGCAGGGTGTGCTGCGGGGCTGGTGAAGAAGTCTCCAGACTCACTGACCCTTGCAGGATCTGCATAATAGCCAACGCCTGGTTCGTACAATACCGACGCCATGAACTGGGCAAAGCTGATCCTTCCCTGCTGAGCGATGAGAGCACGAATGTGGTCTTCAACTGAGCCTTGTTCTGACATCATTATTGCGGTGTGTTCTTCCTGAAAACAAAGAGGCGCTCGCAATGAACGCCTCTTTGAGTATTCGATGCCTGACGGCCTATTTGGCGTCCGCTTCACCTTTGGCGGACGCGTTCTGAGAAGCGGCAGCGGCAACTGCAGCGGTGGCTGCCTCTTCCTTCTTCTTGGCGGCTGCGGCGGCCTTCTTGCGCGCCGCGCTGTTGCCGCGATCCCAGCCACTTGTCTGGATCGAGTTCTGGAACTCACGTGTCTGCTTGCAAACCTTGCAAGTACCCTTGCTGATCGGTCCGTTCGGCGCGTCGATCAGCCAGAAGTGAGGGCACTCAGGGTGCAAATCTTCAAATTCGGCAACCTCATTGTTGCCTTCCGTTCGTGCTTTGATTTCAGCCATAGTTTTCTCCTCTACCGCCCAGCTGGCGCTTGATGCCAGCTGGCGAGCGGTTTGATCGATTGGTTAGCGATCAGCGATTGGCACGTAGGCTTGCTCTTCAGGGCCAACGTATGAAAGTCGGGGTCTCAAAAGAATATTGTTGCCCTGTTGCTCCAGCACCTGCAGGACCCAGCCCGGCATCCGGCCAACCGCAAAGATTGGAACAAACAGGTCCTCGGGGATGCCGTTCAGGTAGTAGATCACGCCGGCAAAAAAATCCACGTTCACATGGATTCCTCTCCGCGCATACGGCTGCATTACCTCAATAACGGCCTCCAGAATTGCGTACCACTTTGGTTCACCCATCTCTTCTGAAAGGCGCTTTACGCCAGCCTTGAGGTGGCGCGCCCTTGGGTCTTCTGCGCGGTAGACGCGATGCCCAAAGCCCATCACTCGATCACGCCTGGCCAGCACATCTTTTACGTACTGTGCAGCATTTTCAGGCTCGCCGATCTCGAGCGACATCTTCATGACGCCCTCAGCCGCGCCACCGTGTGATGGTCCCGATAACGCGGCGATCGCGGCCGTAATGGCACCGTGGATATCAGCGTTCGTACCAACAACAACCCGCGCCGTGAACGACGATGCGTTAGAGCCATGCTCTGCGTGGAGGATGAAGTCCTTGTCCATCAGAAGATTGGTGTCCTGGTCCTGCTCCTCCCCGTGAAACATATAGAGGAAGTTCGCCGCATGCGATAGGTCATCGCGCGGCGGGCTTGGCGTCCTGCTCTCTCTGATCGCGTGGTGTGTGGTGATGATCGTTGGCACCTGCGACGTGAGGCGGAGTCCCTTGCGAAGGGTTGCCTCTGCAGAGTTATCGCCCACATCCGGGTCAAAAGATGAGAGTGCAGATGTAGCCGTGCGCAGGACATCCATCGGGTGGGAGTCCTTGATAATTCTGATGATTTCGACTACTTCATCAGGAATATTTCGAGCGGATTTCAACTCCGCGTCAAATGCGGCCAACTCAGACCGTGTCGGGAGCTTTCCGTGAATCAGGAGATATGAAGTCTCCTCAAACGTCGACTTTTCCGCAAGGTCGTGGATGTTATAGCCACGATAGAGAAGTATGCCCTTTTTACCGTCTATGAATGACGATTCAGTGCGGTCGAAATAGACATCCGCTAACCCGCGATGGATGTCGATATTATCAGTGGTCAAAAATAGCTCCCAGCAAAGTACGATCCATGCTCATTTGATGCCTATAGATGGCGGGCGGTCGATAATCGCAACTTTGAGCAGTTATCTGGCGTCTAAAACAGACCGCGGTGAAATGAATCATGAGCTTCAACCCAGTAAATTCAAGTTAGCATCGGCCTCATGGGGTGTCAAATACAAATGCACACCACATGAGCCTCCAAAATAACTACTTGAAATTGGCGACCTCCTCGGCAATTCTGCTTTCGACCGACGCTATGGGCATCGAGCCCAGATCATCGCCGCTGCGAAGCCTCACGGAAACTTCACCCGCCTCTTGCTCCCGGTCGCCAACCACCAACATGTAAGGCACCTTCTGTAGCTGGGCCTTCCTGATCTTGGCGTTCATGCGGTCACTGGAGTCATCCACCTCAATCCGGACGCCAGCCCTGCCAAGGATCTTCCCCACATCATGGCAGTAGTCGTTGTGCCGGTCGGTAATCGGAACTACCACCGCCTGTACCGGCGCGATCCACACAGGGAACGCTCCTGCAATGTGCTCAATCCACACGCCCATGAAGCGTTCAATGGAGCCCAGCATGGCACGGTGGATCATTGCTGGCCGCTGGCGGCTTCCATCTTCCGCAACGTACTCCAACCCAAACCGATCAGGCTGGTTAAAGTCCAACTGCACGGTGCCAAGCTGCCATTCCCGGCCAATCGCATCTGGAACAAATACGTCAATCTTTGGGCCGTAGAAAGCACCCTCACCTGACATGCGTACGTATTCGATACCGAACTCAGAGAGCAGGTTCTCAAGGGTCTCTTCCGCCTCATCCCACAGCTCATCTGAGCCAATGCGCTTTTCAGGGCGGAGCGAAAGCGCAAACCTCACCTCGTCGAAGCCAAATATCTTGTACGCCTTCACCAGCATATCGATGAAGCCTTTGACCTCTGAGCCTATCTGCTCGCGGGTACAGAAGATGTGAGCATCATCCTGCGTGAACGCACGCGTCCTTATCAGACCATGGGTCGCTCCGGAAAGCTCATAGCGGTGAAGGCGACTGAAGTCGGCCCAGCGAATTGGCAGATCACGGTATGACCTCAGGTCTGATTTGTAGACCATCATCGCGGGCGGGCAGTTCATGGGCTTCACGCCAAACTCGCGCTCATCCACTTCCATCGTGAACATATGCTCGTGGTACGCCTCGTAGTGGCCAGACATCTTCCACAACTCCGTGTTGTAGATCAGTGGCGTCATCACCTCCTGGTAGCCGTACGTTGCGTAAAGGTCTTTGACGAAGTTCACAAGGCTATTGAAGATATGTGTGCCTTTCGGCAGATAGAACGGACTGGCGGGAGAGAGTGGGTCAAAGAAGAACAGCCCAAGTTGCGGTCCCAGCTTGCGGTGGTCCCTCCGATCAGCCTCCGCCAGGCGGTCTATATATTCCTGCTGCGCCTCCTTCGACTCCCACGCCGTTCCATAGATGCGCTGCAGCATGGGGTTCTTCTCATCGCCACGCCAGTAGGCACCCGATGTGGTCAGGAGCTTCACGGCCTTGATCTGCCCCGTGGACTCCACATGGCCACCGCGGCAAAGATCCTCGAAATCGCCGTGTGAGCAGAACGTAACCGTCTCACCTTCTGGAATACCTTCCAGTATCTCCAGCTTGAACCTATTGTCCTTGACGATCTCAGCAGCCTCAGCTCGGCTGACCTCTCGCTCAATAAACGGATGATTGCGACCGATCGACTTGCGCATCTGGCGCTCGATCTTCTTCAGGTCTTCAGGCGTAAAAGGGGTACCGACTGCAAAGTCATAGTAAAAGCCATCTTGAGTGGGCGGGCCAATGGTGAGCTGGGCTTCCGGGAACATATCCAGCACCACTTCAGCCAGTACGTGTGCCGCGGAGTGGCGCAATTTGCTTCGATGTTCGACAAGTTCCGCGCTCGGTTTCTGATTCGTCATGGTGATCCTTTGTAAGAGCGTACCAACGTGATGCGTTGGCCTACGACTACGGTGAAAGCTGCGTAACACCGACGGTTAGCCGGGGTTCCAGTTTTAGGCGCGTCCTGCTTTGCAGACGTAATCAGGGACGCGCCCCGATAGTTGTCTGAGCTGCCAGAGCTGTAGGACCAGTCGCAGTGCAACCCGGGGTGGAACCTCTCGGGCCTGACGGATCTATTTGCGCTCTTGTGATCACTTCTATAACCAGTGGAATGATGGTGGGCGATGGAGGACTCGAACCTCCGACCTCAGCGATGTCAACGCTGCGCTCTAACCAACTGAGCTAACCGCCCAATTCTCTAAGGGTCTCACAACGACTCAGGGGCCTCACGATTGTACCGCGAGACCCCTGGTAAAGTCGTTATTAATCGCCTGCCGGTTCCGGCTCTGCTTCTGTTTCTACTTTTTCTGGCTCAGACTTACCATCATCGCCAAGTTCGTTGAGCACCGTTGCCGCATCACCAGAAGTTGACGCTACCAGTGATTCTGCGGCGGCGGCGGCCTGCTGATCCTCCTCGGAATCACCCTTCTTCTGCGTGGGCGTTCCGAATGATTCAGCAGCCTTTGCCGCCATATCGCCAGCGCTTGCACCATCTCCTGTCAATGCAGACGGATCCAGAGCTCCAAATCCTGAAGCACCCTGACCGGCAAAGTCGGACTCGGTTGCTCCAAATGCCCGCAACGCCTCCTCAAATGTCGGAGGTGCTTCGGTGGTGCTTGAAAGCGTTCCGCTGATCCTTGGACCAAGCTGGTCCAGACCAAGCTTTTTCCTGCCAGCTTCTGAGCGGTCCATCCGTGCGGGGATCAACCGTCCAATGATGACGTTCTCCTTGAGACCCAGAAGGTGGTCCACCGAACCGCTGATCGCGGCCTCAGTGAGCACTCTTGCGGTCTCCTGGAATGAGGCAGCAGCCAGGAAGCTGTCTGTGTTCAACGATGCCCTGGTTACACCCAGCAGAACGGGACTGGCTGTTGCCGGCTCGCCACCCTCTGCCAGAATCTGGGCGTTTCGTCGCTCATACTCAAGACGATCAATCAGTTCACCAGGTAGCAGGTCCGTATCCCCGGGGGCGTCCACTCGAACCTTCTTCAGCATCTGTCGAATGATTACTTCAATGTGCTTATCGTGAATTGGCACACCCTGAGACTTGTAGACGGCCTGCACCTCAGAAATGATGTACTGCTGAGCAGACTCATGCCCCTCAATCCTCAGAATGTCCTGCGGACCCTTTGGCCCTGCGGTCAACGCCTGACCAGCGGTAACAGTCTCACCCGTGGCAACTGTTATTGCTGAGGCAGCCGGAATCTTGTAGATCCGGTCGTCTCGCTCATCCCATGACACAGACACGCCGGCCTTGGTGACCTTCACCGTGCCCGCTGCCGTTGCCAGAATCTCATCATCAATCGCCAGCGCTGATTCGGCCAGCTTGGCGGCCGCGCCACGAGTCTTCTTCTTACCCAGGAGTGGAGATCCCACATCAATCCAGTCGCCAGTTTTCACCAGCGGCTTGTGGGTTGGGGGAACATCGTAATCCTCACGGAACTCCTGAACATCAGAGACTTTTACCTCTCTGCCTTCCTCTGTGGCGACCACTTCCACTGTGCCGTCAATTTCGGTGATCGTGGCCACACCACGTGGGTTCCGGGCTTCGAAAAGCTCCTCAACCCTGGGGAGACCACTTGTGATGTCAAGTCCGGCGATACCTCCCGTGTGGAAAGTACGCATCGTAAGCTGTGTTCCAGGCTCACCAATGCTCTGGGCCGCGATGATGCCAGCCGCTTCACCAAGGTATGCGACCTCACCGGTGGCCAGTGATGCGCCGTAGCACATCTGACACAGACCCCGTGACGCCTCACAGCTCAACGGCGACCGTACGTAGACCTCTGTAATACCTGCATCCACAATCACCTTGGCTGACGCCACATTCAGCAATTCACCCTCGGTCGCCAGTACCCCACCCGTCTCCGGATGAATCACCGGAGCGGCCGGGTATCGTGCATTGAGCCTGTCCTGCAGACTGGCTTCAGTTGCACTGTCAACCGCTTCCTTGATCCAGATACCGTTACGCGTACCGCAGTCCTCAAACAGAACAATCACGTCCTGCGCAACGTCTGCGAGACGACGTGTCAGGTAGCCGGAGTCGGCCGTTCTCAGGGCCGTGTCAGCAAGACCTTTGCGTCCACCGTGGGTGGAGATGAAGTACTCAAGGACTGAGAGGCCCTCCCGGAAACTTGACCTGATTGGAAGGTCAATAATCCTTCCTTTCGGGTCCGACATCAATCCACGCATTCCAGCCATCTGCTTGATCTGCGCAATGTTTCCTTTGGCGCCCGATGATGCCATCGTGTAGATACCACCGTAGTTGGGCAGTGCGTTCTTCACCGCTTCCGTAATTTCGTCGTTCACCTTTGTCCAGGTCTCGATCGCAGCACGGTAGCGCTCATCTTCAGTAATCATGCCCTGGAAGTACTGCTCTTCCAGCTTGTAGACCGTGTTGTCTGCCTTTCGGAGGAGAGCCTCCTTCTCAGGTGGAACAATAATGTCGCTGATTGCAATCGTAATTCCAGATTGTGTGGCATAACGGAATCCAAGGTCCTTGAGCAAATCAAGGAAATCGGCCGTCCGCTCGTTGCCCAGCGTGTCGTAAGCAATCGAGACAAGTTCTTTGATCTTGTCGCGATCGACGATCTCATTGATGTAACCCATCTCCTCTGGAACGGCCTCATTGAAGATGATCCGTCCCACCGTAGTGATAATCCACTCGCCACCGCGCTCAAGGTCTTTGACTTCAAGCTTGTCCCGCAGGCCAATCTGACCAAAATCAAAGGCCAATTGGGCGTCGTCAAAACTTGAATATCGCTTGAGGGGAGTCGGCTCTTCAGCCTCTTCTATTTCCACTCCGTCTTCAACCGGCTCAGGTTCCGCGACAGGCTCACCCTGAACCGTAGTCAGGTAGAAGTTGCCAAGCACCATGTCCAGCGTTGGCGACACAATTGGATCACCAGACGCCGGAGAAAGCATGTTGTACGTGCTGAGCATCAGGCGCTGGGCCTCAAGCACCGCTTCACGAGACAGCGGCACGTGTACGGCCATCTGGTCGCCATCGAAGTCTGCGTTGAAGGCCGTGCAGACGAGAGGGTGAATCTGGATAGCAGACCCGTCAACCAGCACAGGCTGGAATGCCTGGATGCCAAGGCGATGAAGCGTTGGTGCTCGGTTGAGTAGAACCGGCCGGTTCCTGATCACTTCTTCAAGGATGTCCCAGACCTCTGGGCGAGAGCGCTCAGCCATCCGCTTGGCACTCTTGATGTTGTGGGCAAATCCTTTGACCACTAGCGCGTTCATGACAAACGGCTTGAACAACTCAAGAGCCATCTTCTTGGGAAGACCGCACTCGTGCAATTTCAGTTCAGGACCAACAATGATCACTGAGCGGCCCGAGTAATCAACACGCTTGCCAAGCAGGTTCTGGCGGAACCTTCCCTGCTTACCTCGCAACAGGTCGGTAAGTGACTTGAGCTTGTGGTTGTGGGTGCCTGAGATGGCGCGACCCCGCCGACCGTTGTCGATCAGTGCGTCCACAGCCTCCTGAAGCATCCGCTTTTCATTTCGAACAATGATGTCTGGCGCCTGCAGGTCAAGAAGCCTGCGGAGCCGGTTGTTCCGGTTGATCACCCTTCTGTACAGGTCATTCAAATCAGACGTGGCAAACCGGCCACCGTCCAACTGGACCATTGGGCGAAGTTCTGGTGGAAGCACCGGCAGCATGGTCAGGATCATCCATTCAGGCTTGTTGCCGCTCTTGACGAATGACTCAAGCACCCGCAGGCGCTTGATCGCCTTCTTGCGGCGCTGGCCTGATGTGGAGCGAACCTCTTCCTGGAGTTCCCTGCGGTCGTTATCAAGGTTGCGCAGCTTCAGGACGTCAAGGATTGATTCCGCACCCATGCCCGCGTTGAAGACTTCACCGTATCGATCGCGGAGCTCACGGTAACGGGCCTCCGTCAGGAGATCGAGAATCGCAATGCTCTCAAGCTCTTCAATCCGACTCTGAATATCAGTCTCCAGTTCGGCCTTCTGGTTTTCGTACTTCTCTTCTGTGCTGCGAATGGATATCGTCAGCGCGTCCTCAGGCTCCGCATCCTCTTCGCCCTCAGGCGCGTCATCATCGGTAGCCTCAGGAACGTCCTTTTTGGAAGCTTTGGACTTCTTGGAACCCTTGGTCTCCTCAGATTCCTCGGACTCCTCCGGGGCGTCCAAATCCTCCAACGCGAGATCGCCGCTCTTCAGAGCTTCGATCTCCTTGAGACTCTCACCATCGAGCCGCTCAATCTCGATCTCCATGTAGCTGTCGAGGCTTTCCATCGCTCGCTTGCGAGCTTCCTCGTCAACTGACGTCACGATGTACTGGGCAAAGTAAAGAACCCGCTCAAGATTCCGTGGGGACAGAGCAAGTAGAAG
>DBZV01000122.1:2188-7365 GCA_002311865.1 Dehalococcoidia bacterium UBA1151 | reverse complement strand
ACCTTTGCGCGCGCAATTTCCACGCCGCATCGATCACACACAACACCCTTGTAACGGATCTTCTTGTACTTCCCGCAGTAGCATTCCCAGTCCTTTGTTGGGCCAAAAATGCGCTCGCAGAATAGCCCGTCCTTTTCCGGGCGGAGTGTCCTGTAGTTAATCGTCTCCGGCTTGGTTACTTCACCGTATGACCACGCCCGCACCTGTTCAGGTGATGCAAGTGAGATTCTGATTGCGTTGAAGTCTGTGCCAGTATCTGTCATTCGTACTCAGTCCTTTTCGCCCCGGTTAGCACAACAAGTTACCGCTGGTTGTCTGGATCTATCGCATGGTGGGACCGACGCGGCGGTCCCGTTTAGTTAATTAGTCACTATCCTCATCATCGGGATTTTTGTCGTCCCCGATATCCTTCGAGGAATCGTCAGAGGATTCTTCCGCATCGCCTTCTGGCTTGTCTTCGGCCACGATGTCATCAGACATCAAAATGTCATCATCATCGTCACCAAGGTCAAGGTCTGGCATGCCTTCGCCGAGCACCATTTCTGACCAGATCGAGTTATCAATTTCGCTGATCGCGGGAGCAGTCGCATCACCCTCTTTGATCTCGTACTTATTGGTTGCCTCATTCAGCAACTCAACAGATAGTCCAAGACCTTGAAGTTCCTTGAGGAGAACGTGGAACGATTCCGGAACACCCGGCTGAATCACGTCTTCGCCCTTGACTGAAGCCTCGTAAGTCTTCACTCGGCCAATCACATCATCTGACTTGACGGTGAGCATCTCTTGCAGGTTGTAAGCCGCGGAGTATGCCTCCAGCGCCCACACTTCCATCTCACCAAATCGCTGGCCACCAAACTGTGCCTTACCGCCCAGCGGCTGCTGAGTGATTAGGGAGTATGGACCGGTTGACCTGGCGTGAATCTTGTCCTCAACAAGGTGAATCAGTTTGAGCATGTAAACCTGCCCCACTGCGATTGGCTGGTCAAACGCCTCGCCAGTTCTGCCGTCGTACAGAGTCTGCTTACCAAGAATTGGTGCCACCAGGTGGTCTTCTCTATCCAGAGTTAGGACCTTCTGATACAGCTCTGCCACCTTCAAGTCATCAACTTCTTCGCCAATCTCTTCTTTGAGCCAGATTCTCAGGCTCGCCTCTTTGGCAGGGCCAATCTTGGAGTCGTCAAAGATCTCCTTGTACTTATAGCCACGCTCCTTGAGCCACGATTCGACCGCAGCTTCGTCATAGCCAGTTGAATCAAGCTCACGCGTATCAATCGCCTTTGCCTGATCCAACATCCACGCTCGCGCGAGCTCGTCCTCAATACTCGGATGTGTTGCACCGTCGAATACAGGCGTCCGCGCTCGAAAACCCAGCTTGCGGGCGGCCCATCCAAGGTGAATCTCAAGTACCTGCCCAAGGTTCATTCGTGAAGGCACACCAATTGGGTTCAAGATGATATCCAGCGGCGTGCCGTCTTCCATATAGGGCATGTCTTCGGCCGGGAGGATCTTGGCGATAACTCCCTTGTTACCATGGCGACCAGCCATCTTGTCGCCTTCCATGATCTTGCGTGTCTGAGCAATCCAGACACGGACCATGCGAAGCACACCAGGCTGCAAGTTGTCGCCGTTCTCTTTGCTGAGAACCTTGACGTCGATCACCTTGCCATACTCACCGTGCGGGACTCTCAGAGAAGTGTCCTTCACGTCACGAGCCTTCTCACCAAATATCGCTCGCAGCAGCTTCTCTTCAGCGGTTAGTTCAGTCTCACCCTTCGGCGTGATCTTTCCGACAAGGATGTCGCCGGCGCCAACGTAAGCGCCGATGCGAATGATTCCCTCTTCGTCCAGGTCACGCAGACTGTCCTCAGCCGTGTTCGGGATGTCCCTGGTGATCTCTTCCGGGCCAAGCTTCGTTTCTCGAGCCTCGGCCTCATGCTTGTCAATGTGAATGGAGGTGTACTTATCAGCTTTAACAAGATTCTCACTCAGAATGATGGCATCCTCGTAGTTGTAGCCTTCCCAGCTCATAAAGCCAACAAGGATATTCTGCCCAAGCGCCAGTTCACCGCCCTCGGTTGAAGAGCTGTCCGCCAGCGCATCACCAACAGCCACGCGCTGCCCCTTGTCCACGATAGGACGCTGGGACACACAGGTGCCCTGGTTTGAGCGGCGGAACTTGGTGATCGGATACTCAATCTTCTCGCCATCATCCGCTCGGATCACGATCATATCGCCCGTAACGGACGTGATCAGTCCATCGTGCTCAGATACCAGCACCTGGCGGCTATCCTTTGCCACGCGCTCTTCCATACCGGTGCCCACTACAGGCGCATCCGGTCGGAGAAGCGGTACAGCCTGCCGTTGCATGTTTGAGCCCATCAACGCGCGGTTTGCATCATCGTGCTCAAGGAACGGGATGAGCGCCGTTGAAACGCTCACGATCTGCATTGGCGATACGTCAAGATACTCAACCTTGTCCGCAGTCTCGTGCTGGAACTCCTCGCCCAACCGAACCTCAACACGGTCTCCGGAAATCTGGTTCCGGGAGTCCAGTGTTGTGTTGGCCTGACCAATAATGTGCTTCTCTTCCTCATCGGCAGGCATGTAGACAATATCGTCGGGATTCATTGATACGTACGGCCGAACCTTGAGCGTCCGCTCCTTCAGGGTTGCCATCTTCTCGACTACCGCCTTCGTGAGCGACTTGCCCGCTACCGTCAGAACCTTCCCGCCGCCGTCCTTGGCATCTTCAGTCACATGGTGACCAAGAAGTATCGGGCTGTGGCTTGAGATCTCACGCAATACTGGCCGGTACGGCGTCTCAATGAAGCCGTACTCGTTCAGCCGCGCATATGTAGCCAGCGAGCCCAGAAGACCAATGTTCGGACCTTCTGGGGTCTCGATGGGGCAGATGCGGCCGTAGTGAGAGGCGTGAACGTCACGAACATCAAATCCGGCACGATCACGGGATAGACCACCAGGTCCCAGCGCTGAGAGACGCCGCTTGTGCGTCAACTCTGCAAGCGGGTTCGTCTGATCCATGAACTGCGATAGCTGTGATCCACCGAAGAACTCACGCACCGCAGCCACAACAGGCCTGATGTTGATCAGCGCTGCCGGGGTAGTGGTGTCCGGGTCCATCTGCGTAGTCATGCGCTCTTTGACAACTCGCTCCATGCGCAGAAGCCCAACACGCAATTGGTTCTGAATCAGTTCGCCAACTGCACGAACGCGGCGGTTGCCAAGGTGGTCGATATCGTCCACCTTGGAACGGCCATTGTTGATGTCAATCATCTTCCGGATCAGATCAACAATGTCACCCTTCGTCAGGGTTCGAACATCCTCATTGCGGCCAAGGTTTCGGTTGAGTTTGTAACGGCCCACGCGGCCAAGATCGTACTTACGGGGGTTGAAGAACAGGTTGTGCAGCAGGTTGCGGGCGTTCTCTACGCTTGGCGGCTCACCCGGGCGCAGTCTGCGGTAGAACTCAACCAGCGCCTCATCCTCAGTGGAGATCGCGGAGTCACGAGCAATCGTCGTCGCCATGATCTGGTGATCAGGGTTCGTGTCCGCCCCCTTGAAGAGCTCAATCAACTCCTCATCGCTTGTGTAGCCCAGCGCTCGCAGCAGTGTGGAGACTGGAGTCCGGCGCTTGCGATCGACTTTTACGTACAGGATGTCGCGGTTGGAAGTCTCAAGCTCCACCCACGCGCCGCGGTACGGGATCAACTTTGCTGAACAGAGTGTTCGACCGGTTGCCGGATCCTTTGAGGAAGTGAAATATGCGCCCGGCGAACGGACCAGCTGCGAAACAACCACACGCTCCGCGCCGTTGATGATGAATGTCCCGTTGCGGGTCATCATTGGCACATCGCCCATGAACAGTCGCTGCTGCTTCAGCTCGCCGGTTGCCTTGATCATCAGCTGGACGGTGACGTAAAGAGAGGCTGAGTAAGTTGTCTCCTTAAGACGACACTCTTCCTCAGTCTGCTTTGGCTCCTCCCAGGCGTGATCAAGGAAGCTGAGCTCAAATCGACCACCAGAGAAGTCCTCGATGGGCGAGATCTCTTCAAATAGATCTTTAAGCCCATCACCCTTGAGCCACGAAAATGAATTGAGCTGAATCTGAATCAGATTCGGCACTTCCATCACCTGCTCAATGCGGTTGAAGTACTTGTTGGTGATCTTAGAAGACCGGTTACGTGAGGCGATTACCATGCGTCACAAAACTCCTGTGCAGACTTAAGCTGCGAAACGCGAAAAAACACAACAAACACACCCCGAGCAGGGTGCGTTGAGTGTGAATTCAGAGGGCTACGGTGTGGGAGATATCGTGGGCCCGTTTGCGATAGACATACGTTGACGAATGACAATTCTAGGACAATCCCAAAGATTATGTCAACGAGGGATGGACCAAACTGCATAAATTTAGTACTCGAACATCGTCTCATCCAGCCTAATAGGCAACTACCGTGTACCAACCAAATAGCCATCCGTGCTACCTAAGCGCATTGGCTCCACCCTCATGAGAGGCTCTAGATATCGATAGCGCATCGTCAATAAAGCGACGAAATAGCGGCATCAGTCCGCCTGGAATGGTCATCTGAGCAAGCGCCTCATGAGGTTCGATTAGCATTCGACTCGTCGTCTCATGAAGCGGCTCCCACGGAAGTATTTCAATATCGGCACGCCAAACTGCTCTGACCAGTACAAGGCCCTCTTCAGGCCCCTTCACACATACTCCTCGAGTGAACCCCAACAGCGACGCGTCGATCACGGTTGCACACGCCTCCTCCCTCACCTCTCGCTCCAGGGTGGCAAGCCAATCTCCGTCGCCTTCTGGCCGGCCCGCCGGCAGCTCCCACCGTTTCCCGTCCTGGCTCACCAGCACGATCTCCCCCGAGGGGGCCAAACAAACGCCAGCTGATCCGTGCGGGGTTCCTGCCTGAGGTTCAGGCGACAGGTGCCAGGTTGCAATCCAATCCTGACCATTATCCTGAAATACGGACTCCTCGATTTCTCCGGAAACCTTCCTCATATGGCTCAAATCAGTTCCAACTATGCCCGTACGTGATCTATCCACATGCCAGCGAGAGCGACCGGATGGTTAGACAGCACAACATCGGAGCCACTGATCATCGACGAATACGCCTGCTCGACTATGTTCATCACGTTCG
>DBZV01000122.1:0-2099 GCA_002311865.1 Dehalococcoidia bacterium UBA1151 | reverse complement strand
TTGGACTGGGGGCAAACCTGACGTAGAGCCAACTTGAATACTCATCACTCAAAGCCTGCTCGATCTCGTTCGGCTCGTTGACCGCGACCGAGGTAGGGAAGGACGAAACCGCTTCCCGATAGCGCTGTCGGGATTCAGGTGCACCAATGGCCATAACCGGCGCACCGATCACGGCCGTACGATCAACCAACCCGCGCCGATTCAGCAGATCGCTGATCGACTTCTCCATGCCCGGCTCATCCACTTTGACCTCAAGTACCAGCGTGGTCGACCCCCGTCCGTGCTTCGCAGCCAGTGCAAGCGTCTCATCCAGAGTGAGGATGCGTTCGCACGCAAATCGCTCGCCGCGCCACGACCCGGCATCGACCTGCTTGAGCGCGGCAAGATCGTGCTCATCCACCGCTCCGCTGCCATCCGTCGTCCGGTCCAGCGTTGGGTCATGAATAACGACCAGCTCACCGTCGCTGGATAGCCTGATATCGAATTCGATGGCCATGCCCAGTTCCCATGCAGCGATGAACGCAGGCGTCGTGTTCTCTGGCGCAAACTCATCGAGGCCGCGGTGTCCCGCGATTACTGGTTCCATCGAATGCTCTTCGCTTTCTCGCTACTCATCACTGCGGATCGCGACCTGGCTGTGGATCTCACCTGATCTCCGCGACGATCTTGCCACGGACATGCCGCTCCTCGATCTCCGCAAGCGACGCAGGAATCTCGTCGAAGCCCACCACTCGCTCGACCATCGAATCGACCGTCCCATCCGCAATCATGGAGATCATCTCATCAGCCATCCGCGCAAGATCGAGCTGGGCGTCGCGATTGTTCGAGTGATGCGCCGCCCCGAGCGCGATCTTGTGAATAGAAATCGCCTTGTCGAATATTTCTTCCTCGAGGTCCGGCAACCCTGCAATCAGAGAGATCGCGCCGCCGAACGCAAGCGCCTCAATTCCCTGATTAGCAGACTCCGCGTCAACCGCCGCCTGAGCGGCATCCAGCCCCCGGCCGTCCGTGATCTCCATGATTCGCGCCACAACATCCTCGCTGTTGTAGTTGATCACATGAGTCGCCCCAAGCCCCTTCACATGCTCGAAGTTGCGCTTGGATGCGGTAGTGATCACCGTCGCGCCAATGCTGGCGCATAGCTGGACGCCGTAGCCACCAACGCCGCCTGCGCCGCCCTGCACCCACACCGTCTGGCCCGCCTGCACCTTCAGCTTCCGCACAATGCCCTGGTACGCCGTCAGCCCCGCACACGGAATCGCCGCGGCATCCACGTACGAAACGCTATCCGGAATCCTCGCCGTGGTGTGCGCAGTGGTGATCGCGTACTCCGCGAATCCACCTGCTTTGGTCAGGTCACCATGGTAGAAGACGCGCTCCCCCACCTGCCACTGATCGACGCCCTGTCCCACCGCATCCACAGTTCCCGCCACGTCCAGGCCAAGAAGATGCGGATAGCTCCAGGCATCGTTGCCGCGGCCCGCCTGCTTGTAATCGACAGGGTTCAGACCAAGCGCCTCAACCTTGACCCGAATCTCACCCTCACTCGGCATCGGGTCGGCAATATCTCCGGCCCTCAGCGATGTGATAGCGCCTGGCTTATCAAGAAGTAGCGCTTTCAAGGTTGTTCCTCATCTGGTCAACGGACATGTTCGTAAGCGATCAGCCCGCATTATGTCCTGTTGACAGCCGAAGATGAAGACCCTCTGACGCATCGAGCCGTTCGATGACTCGGGCAACCACACTGCCT
This sequence comes from Dehalococcoidia bacterium UBA1151, assembly GCA_002311865.1. Classification (GTDB taxonomy): domain Bacteria; phylum Chloroflexota; class Dehalococcoidia; order Lucifugimonadales; family Lucifugimonadaceae; genus UBA1151. The sequence goes on along the minus strand of DBZV01000122.1, from coordinate 349 downwards.
CCAACCAGTGCCCAGAATGCCATCCGTAATCCCAGCATCTGGAATGGCAACATCGCCAGGAGGGACGCTACCGTCACGCCTGTCCGTAAAGGCCCGGCAAAGCTTGCGCGAAACACCCGCACAAACGGGCTGGCGATCGCCAGAGCTCCGATGAGCAGAGTGAATGAGAGTGGCAAGTCCTGCACAATGGCGATTACGGGTACCGCTGCCAGGGCAATCAGAATCGTGGGTATCAACGACACGACGATGGCCCTGACCTGCCCCAAATAGTTGTACCAGTTTCTATGTTAGTAGCGGGCGCAAATTCCGAGGCCTGAGCCAGGCGTCGGGATGTATCTTTCCAGGCACA
>DBZV01000075.1:2232-23668 GCA_002311865.1 Dehalococcoidia bacterium UBA1151 | reverse complement strand
GCCGTTGGCGGGGTCCATCTGGTAGGAGCGCCGGTCGCCCTGTTGGGGGGCTGAATCAGCAGCAATTCGGAATGGGCCGTAGAAGGCAGACGAATATTTGGCGGCATATGCCATGAGCGTCGTGTCCGAATGGCCGGCAGAGTCCAGCGCGGCCCGAATTGTGGCAACCTGGCCGTCCATCATTGCGGATGGGGCAACGATATCTGCGCCCGCTTCAACGTGCGACACGGCGGTCTCAGCCAGCAGTGGCAGCGTGGTGTCGTTATCGACCTCCCCATCGGGAAGCAGAATTCCACAGTGGCCGTGGTCTGTGTATTCACACATGCACACGTCGGTGGCGATGATGAGATCTGGCTGCGCGTCCTTGATCTCCCGCACCGCGTTTTGCACGATGCCATCCTGCGCATACCCGCCGATCCCTCTGGCATCTTTGGACTCAGGGATTCCGAACAGAAGCACTGACTTGATGCCCAGTGAGGCGATCTCGTCGACCTCGTCCTTCAAGTTGTCGATTGAGAGTTGCGCGATGCCGGGCATTGGCTCGATAGGCTCCCGCACGCTGGAGCCGTGTGTGACGAAGATTGGAAACATGAACGTGTCCGGCGATAGCCTGGTTTCACGCACCATGCTTCGGATAGCCGGTGTGCGGCGGAGTCGGCGACCGCGATGGAATCTGGGCGAATTGCTCATGGAGAAAAATGATCCACCAGTGCTTGTGTGAACGACTCCATCGTACGTTCTGACGCCATAACGTCAACGTTCAGCCCGCGCTCTTCTGCCCGCGCCGCTGTGATCGGCCCCATGCAGGCAACGATCGTGGCGTTGATGAGATCAGTTTCGCCATCAAGCAGATTGAGCAGGTTGTCCACGCCGCTTGAACTTGTAAATGTGGTGACATCCAGACCTGACTCGAACGCCTCTTTCGCCCGGGCGGCGGAATCGTCCGGTGCGACGGTCTGGTACGCAACTATGGCATCCACCGATGCGCCAGCGCCCTCCAGTCCCTTCTCTAGCGCATCTCTACCGAGGTCAGATCTGATGGCGAGGATGCGACTGCCATCCACTCCCAGTTCAGTCAAAGCAGAGACCACGGCTTCGGAGACATACTCTTCTGGAACCAGATCGGATGAGATTCCCAGAAGTTCTTTGACGGTAACGCCGGTCGCTGGGCCTACGGCTGCCACCTGGACCCCGGCGAATGCTCGCGAGTCCATGCCCAGGGCGTCCATGCGCTCAGAGACTCCCCGGACTCCGTTGGAGCTTGAGAAGACTACCCAGTCATAACTTGAGATATTCGACAGTGCTGCGTCCAGTTGGGAGGGATCTTCAACCGGCACAATGGAGATCGCTGGAAACTCCACACACTCGGCGCCTTCAGCTTCCAGCAGACTGCGAAAACGGCTTACCTGGCTTCTCGTGCGGGTGATTAGAATCTTCTTACCAAATAACGGCTTATTATCGAACCACTGCAGGGATGACCGAAGCTCCGTCACTTCACCGATAACAAACGCAGCAGGGGAGGAGAGGCCCGCTTCCGTGGCAATGGCAGCGATATTGCTCAGAGGCCCCGAAACGGCTCTCTGGCGATTCCATGAGCCCCACATGATGATGGATGCTGGCCGTTCCGGAGACATGCCGGCAGCGATGAGTTGCGCCGCGATATCCGGCAATGCGGACCAGCCCATCATGAACACTATCGTCCCGGTCATTTTGGCGAGCGATTCAAAGTTAATCTGGGATTCCGGCTTTTCTGGATCCTCACTGCCGGTGATAAATGTCACCGATGTGGCTAGGCCGCGATGCGTTACCGGAATTCCTGCGTACGCCGCGGCGGCAACGGCTGAAGTTACGCCGGGAACGACTTCCCACGGCACGCCCGCTTCAACCAGTGCCAGAGCCTCTTCGCCACCGCGCCCAAACACAAACGGATCGCCGCCCTTGAGACGGCATACGCTGTTGCCTTCAAGCGCTTTCTCAATGATCAGATTGTTGATCTCAGGCTGCCGAAGTCGAGTGCGACCGGGAATCTTGCCAACGTCGATCAACTCGGCGTCTGGTGACGCGTGCACAAGCAAAGCAGGATTTGCAAGGCGATCGTAAATCACGACATCCGATTCCTGGATCAGTTTGAGGCCTTTGGCGGTGATCAGGCCCGGGTCTCCGGGACCGGCGCCTACCAGTGATACTTTTCCGGGTGAAGGCATCTGTTTCTAACTACCAATCAGATCGGCAGCACCCTGGCTCAGCAGCATCTCTGCAAGTTCGTTGCCAAGGTCGTCCGGTGTTGATAATGATCCAACAAGCGTTTCGATGAGAATCCGTGACCCATCGAGCGACGCCGCAAATCCCGTAATAACGAGTTTGCCATCCAGAGGACGAGCGTATGCCGTGACCGGTGCTGAGCAGCCTCCCTCAGTAGTTCGAAGGAACGAGCGCTCCGCCGTGGCAGCGATTCGCGCGGATTGATCTTCCGCGGCTGCGACGATGTTGTGAGCGGTTTCATCGGCAGAGCTGATTTCAAGAGCCAGAGATCCCTGTCCAACGGCGGGTACGAATATGGCGGGATCCAGATGTTCCGCAATAACCTCGGTGCGCTTGAGTCGATTGACGCCCGCAGCGGCCATGATGCTGCCGTCGAGCCCGCTACTTTCGCCACCAAGTGCTTTTTCAATGCGGGTAGGCACATTACCGCGAATCTCACTGATCACGATGTCAGGGCGTTGACCCAGTACCTGCGCCTTGCGGCGCGGGCTTCCAGTGCCGATTCGAGCGCCCACAGGCATATCTGCAAACCCGCAGTTCCAGCGATTGATGAGGACCTCGCGGGCATCTTCACGCTCGGTGACTGCGGCGATCTCAAACTCGGTTCCCAGTTGACTCGGCAGATCCTTGAGACTGTGCACTGCAACGTCAATCCGGCCATCCAGAAGTGCGTCTTCAAGCGCTTTAGTGAACACGCCAACACCCATCTGGTCCAGCCGGGAGCTGCGATCTGCATCGCCACGAGTGTTTATTTCAATCACCTTGAAATCGACGCCAGAATGCTGCGCTGCAAGCTGGTCGACAACTGTTTTGCACTGCGTCATCGCCAGATCACTGCCACGCGTGCCAATGCGGAGAATCTGGTTGTTAGACATACTGTTTTCGCTGATCTGGCCTGCGCTTAAGGAACTCAGTTCCCAGCATTGGTCGTAGCAATCGTTTCCAGGCTGGTAAGCAGCATCTTCTTTGCTCGGTCAGGATCACCTGACTCGAACATTTCCAACACATCGTCTGTCATGACTTCTTGCCAGTTGTCTGGCGTAAGCGGCAACTCACGGGCACGCACGTCTGTGCGAACGTCGGCAAGTATCGGGCCCACATCAGCCCATCGGAGACACTGACAGTAGCCGTGGTCGCTGATTCGCTCTCGCAGTCGGCGAGCGAGTGCCGGACTCGTGCCTGCTGTGGACACGGATACGGTGACATCTTCGCGTTGAATGATTGCTGGAGCGATAAATGTGCAGAGCGGCGTTACGTCCATCACATTCATGAGAATATTTCGTTCACGAGCCTCTTGAGCAGCGGCCTCGATGACCTCTTGCGAGGAGGTGTCAGCGATGACGACAATCCAAGCGCCTTCAAGATCGCCAGACTGGTATCCGCGCTTCACCCACTTGACGGTACCGTCACCCGCCAGCCCTTTCAGGCCATCTGAGGTGTTTGCTTCAGGTGCGAAGAATGTAACATCACCACCGCACTCCAGGAAGTACCGAACTTTGCGCTCAGCTTCATGGCCGTCACCGCCGTAGACCTGGCAAGGTCGGCCTCGGATATCCAGATTGATTGGATAGTAAGCGGGCAACTCAATTTCTCCCTGAAATAATCGCGGTGGGTATCAAGTCTGATTTGTGGTTGAACGGTGTCTATACGAAGTAGCGAACCCGAGTCTTTTTATACTCCCGGGTTGAGAAAACAAGCTGCCGATCGTGGATGCCAATCTCCTTGGCGATCTCCACCGCAATTTCTTCGCACTCATCTTCGGTGGTTGCGTGAATCATTGTGTAATGACTGTATTTCCAATCATCGTAAGTTGGTCGCTCGTAGCAGTGCGTGACGTGGGGTGACATCGCCATGAGATCGCCAACTTCTTGCGATCGCTCTGGTGGAACGTTCCACACAACCATTGCGTTAGCGCTAAAGCCAGCACGGCGGTGATAGAGGACCGCACTGAAGCGGCGCATGAGCTTTCGCTTCACCATGTCATCGGAGTAATTGAACATCTCCTGAGCAGACATGCCCAGTCGTTCCGCCATTCCATCGAAAGGTCTTGTAATTACTTCAAGGTCTTCCTGCATCTCGCGAATGACTTCCATGTCGCGTGCTGAAACGGGCTGCGCTTTATCCCAGTCCTTGTCGACATCTGAACCGACATTCTTTTTTGAGTCTAAGATGGCGTAGTTCGCTTTGGCGTTGCTCCGCTTGTTGACCATGTCGAAGTTCACGCCTATTTTGAAGAACTGCTTGGTTGGCAAAAGGCGCCACGCAATTGCATTGGTCTCCTTAGCCATCTTTTCAACTGTTTCCTCCATGGAAATGCCGGGTTCAACCGCAACGGTAAACCAGAGATTGAAATGGCCCGTGCGTCCGTAGTTATGGCTCACACCGGGATGCTCATTGATAATCTGCGCGCCGGCGTCCAACTCATCGTCATCGAACTTCATGGCCACCAGTGATGACTTGTACCCAAGGCGGCGAGTGTCATAGATGGCGCTGACTTGCCGCACAACGTTCCGCCTCTTGAGATCGACCATCAGGTCAAGAACATGCTGTTCAGAAGTGCCGAGTTGATTGGCTATCGCCTTGTAAGGCTCCTCTACGAGAGGGAATTCGGACTGAATTAGATTCAGCAGTTCCTGTTCAACTTTTTCAAAAGTTTTTACAGTGGACATAGGTTGCAGGTCAGCGCTTCCTGGACTCGTCAAACGGCGTGATTATTCAGCGGCGAACATTGATTGTACCGATACATCAAATAAGGATAAATGAGTGTGGCGTGAGATCAAGAGCAAATTCTCACAAAACAAGGTCAATAATCATCTTGCGTGCCCGTGTAACGTCCACGTGGGTTGCGACGCCTAACGAAGGACCGTGTGTGTCCCGAAATGTATTGCCGCGAGATGGATTATTCGAGCAGTCGACCGACACCCCGGTGACGTCAATCTCGACAATCGACGGGTTGATAGCGACTGCCATCGCAAGTGGGTCGCATAGCTGGAACACGTCGCGATCGGGATGGGTATCGAACCACGCTCGCATCATCTCTCCACTTGGAGTCTGGCTGGAGTTCACGTCAGTTGGGGTGAGGGTAACCAGATTGCAGACATCAAGCCCCACAAGCGTGATCGGGATGCCTGATTCAAACACACGCTGAGCAGCTTCCGGGTCGTTCCACGTATTGAATTCCGCGTCTGGCGTTCGGTTTCCGGGACCATCTACGGCGCCACCCATGATGACCATCTCTTTGATTGAGTTCTCAACTTCAGGATGTCGCTCAAGGAGCAAGGCGATATTGGTCAACGGCCCAATTGGAAGGAGAGTGGCTCGATCTGACGCGTCGCTCAGCTTGTGTGCCATCCAACCAATGGCGTCTGCTGAAGTCAGTGATCGCTCCGGCAACGGTAATTCCATCGCCAAGCCGCTCGGCCCGTGGAAATCTGGCGCAAATATGAATGGACGAGTCAGCGCAGCATCCACGCCCTCAGCAACCTCAACGTCATCGGCGCCAAGTGCGTGGAGCGCTTTGAGGGTGTTGGGCGTTGTGTTTTCTAGCGAGGAGTTGCCGCCGACTGTCGCGATGCCGAGCAGATCAAGCCTGGAACTCCCTACCGCCATCGCAATGGCGAGGAAGTCGTCAACACCGGGATCTGCATCGATGATTACGGGGATTGCGCTCTGGGTCATATGTCTATTTTGCTGCCATAAGGGCTTCTCTGGAACTGTACTTAGGCCGCCATCCGAGTTCTTTCTCGGCGAGAGAAATATCCACGCTCCACGGATAGGAGATGAAGTCGATTCCACTTCCGGGTGATTTGCTCTGGAGTCTCGTAGCCCACGTCATTGCCGTCATTGTCTTAAGCAGCGGCGCGGGAACTGGAATCGATATGCTGCCGAAGAGCGACGCCATACTGCGCCAGTCAATCGAATCTGAACCTGCGAGATTGTAAAGTCCTGAATTCTCCGCAGTGAGCGCGAGTTCGAACGCTGATATCTGGTCGTCTATGTGGAGGAATTGCATTGGTGGGTTCTTGAATGCTGGAACCGGGAGCAGTTTCATTTTCAGCGTGTTGAGAATGAAGTTCCTTGAGCTGTCGCCCATGACGGGACAGCCCCGGTAGATAATCGCAATCGCTTTAGGCGTCTCCTCCTCCCACGATTTGATGAGCGTCTCTGCCGCGACCTTATTCAATGAGTAGTGAAATCCCGGTAGTGGGCGGGCCGTTTCGCTTTCTGAGAAATGGTGATCATTCTCCGCTCTTGCTCCATACACCGTAGTGCTGCTGGGGTAGATGAAACGGCGAATTCCAAGATCTGCACAAGTTTTCAGCAGAGTTGCAGTGGCATCCACGTTGACCTTCCGAGCCTCAGCTGGATTCCTTGGTGGGCGGACGATGTATGCGAGGTGGAATACCGCCTCAACTCCGTGGGCTGAGTATAAGTCGTCGTGTGAATCCCGAACATCACGCTGATGGAACTCGATCTTCTCGTTATCAGAGAACACCGACTTGCAGATATCTGTTGCGACAATCCGCTCCATACTTTCTAACCCGACAAGATGATTGATCAGATACTGTCCGAAAAATCCACAGGCTCCTGTAACCGCGACACGGGAGGGAATATCAGGCACTCGCATCGGCCGGTTCAACTTCATCGTTGAAGTCAAATTTCAGTGTGCCGAGGCCGGGAACGATGAACCCAAGTCCGATCTTGCGTTCGCCCGCTTCCAGTTGATCGCCTCTAAAGTATAGAAGTATGTCCCGATTCAACTTGAGGCTGAACGTATTTTCGTCCGTGACGGCGGTGAACGATGTTTCCGCACCCTCGTTGTCGAAAAACGAGTGGTCAAGAGCTATCTCAGTGCCATCTACCGTGACGGGTATCAGGCCCTTGGCATAGCCAGACCCAAGGGTGTTCTTCAGTTTGAACCCCCACCCATCGTCACGATTGTGAAGGCTTCCCTTGACGTACAACCTCCTGAGAATAAATGCAGGAACTCCAGGCACCGGCTACTCCTAAATTTGATCCTGAGTTATGGGAAATTCTGCGCTAAACGTCGAAACCGGAGCGCATTCTGTAGATGGCTCTTTCGCGCTCAAGCGCTTCGGTCGGTAGTTCCACGGCGCCGTTCCATAGTTGAGCGTAGAAGTATATCTGGGCGGCTTTTTCGACAAGGGTGCAGATTTCGAGCGCCTGGGAAGCGGATGAACCAACCGCGCACATTCCGTGGTGCGGCAACAGACAGGCAGCTTTTTCCGCAAGGGCCACCACTACGAACTCAGCCAGTTCCTCAGATCCCGGTTCCCCGTACTCAGCCACGTCAACAGCCCCGCCAACGTACACGACAAGCTCGTCTATTACAGGACGAATCGGCCTACCTGCGATTCCCGCCACCGTCGCAAACGTTGAGTGCGTATGCATGATCGCCTGAACGTCGGGCCGAGCTGTGTATATGGCGTGATGCAGCAGAGACTCGGTCGAAGGAATGGAATCGCCATTTAGCGGCTCGATATCCGAGTTGACCACAACCAGATCGTCCAGCTGCAACGATTCATAGTGCACCGATGATGGCGTAACGATGAATGCTGCGTTTTCGGCGTTTGACCACGCGTCGTTGCCGGATAGGCGCACGCTTGCGTTGCCAGCCGTTCCCGTCACGAGCCCGCGATCAAGCATCGCTTGTGACGCGCTGAGTAGCTCTTGTCGTTGGATATCGAATCTGTTGTCCATGGTGTGATTAAACCAGTCTAAATGGCTCGGTAGAAGCTTGTCCGACTATCCCTAGATCGGGATATCAGAAAGTCGTTTAGAGCGATCAATCCACTCTTCGTAGAGATGGCTGAATTCCGAAACGTGGGATTTATTAGGTTCAACGATTGTGCCCTGCTCGGAAAAATGCTCAGAGTCCAGGCCCAGCGTATCGGCGGCCATGCGAGCAGCTCCCGCAAGACTGGCATCAGGTGAGCCAAGACGCAGCGGCTCGTCAAGGATGGTTGCAAGTGCTGAAGTGAAGTACGAAGTCCTGATCATCCCACCACCTATCGCAAGCATGGAGTCTGATGTACCCACACTAGAGTCGAGCCTGGCAAGATTCGCTTTGATAGCAAAACCAAAACCGTTCAATCCTGCCCGAATCACATCGAGTTGATCGGGGTTATCCAGAGCCATCGGAACCGGGAATCCGATCCCGCCGAACTGTAATCCAGGCCTGGAGATATCGACCGTACTTGGGACGAGATGCACCGATGATCGCGTGGGTTCCGAAGCCGCGTCGGAGAGACGTGCATCAATCTCATCCATTCTGTCGGTAGCTGAATCATCGCCGTAGAGCAGCCCGGTCAGCCACTCGTATGCGCCACCCATCACGCTCGCATTGCTCTCCAGAACCCAGTGATCAGGGAGTACGTGCCGACCTGTCCACATACGGTGTTCGGGATCTCGCACGGGAGAATCCATTATTCTCTGCACGACGCAACTCCACCCCGCGATGACCGCTGTGTCGCCCGCCGCCGCGATGCCTAGTCCGGCCAGCGCCACCTGCGTGTCTGGACCGCAGTTGATCACTGGCAAGCCAGGTGTGACGCCCAGAGCCGTGGCAAATGACTCAGACAGCTCACCGGATATCGAGCCAGAGGTTGTTATCGCTATTTCACTGTTCACCGCGAACGAGAACTCACCTGCCAGGGCGCTGGAGTACTGCCCCGAGTCAACATTCACGAGCCCCGATTCCACGCCGTTACTGGCATCGATGGTGGGGGAACCTGTCATTTCAACGACCAGCCAATCACTGAGTGTGAGCGCATACGCCGCTTTCCGAAGCAGTTCGGGCTCTTCTTCAGCCAACCACTGCAACTTTGCCCACGCGCCGAGGTAGGAGGGCAGATGCGCAGTCTCGCTCCAGACAAGATCCCCAATGCGCTCATCAATCGCCGCTCCCTGGAATACGGCTCTCAGGTCGCGATTGGGGCTGAGGAGAAGTGGCGACAAGGCTTCGTCCAGGACTGCAAGTCCCTGTCGCTGAGATGTGATCGCGCATCCGTCAATCTGACTCGGTCCGATGCTTGACTCCGTAATCGAACTGGAGGCGCAAGCGACCACTCGGCGCATCGTTTCAGCAGCGTCGTAACGCATACCTAGATCGCCATCCAGATCTGACGTTCGGTAAGCCGCTGTCATGCTGGCACGGCCTGCGATATCGCCATTCGGGGTGCATACGGCTGTCTTAATTGAGGATGAGCCGAGGTCGATGCATAGCAAGTAGGCGGTGTTGGGACTGATATCAGGCACGCCGGTGCTCCCATACACCTGGGTTGACGAGGTTGTTGGGCAACTCGCCGGTCGCGATTTTTCGCAGATCGGTCGCGATCATCTGAGAATGACGTTCGATCGACTCGTCAGTTGCGCCGCCGATGTGCGGTGTGAGAACAACATTATCCAACGACGAGAGCGGGTGACTGGGCTCGATTGGAGTCGTTTCGAAGATATCGTAACCAGCCCCTGCGATGTGTCTGGAGTGGAGCTCGGCGGCAAGTGCGCTGCTGTCGACTAGCTCCGCAGACGCCGTGTTGATGAGGAACGCACCCGTCTTCATGCTGCTCAACTCTTCCGCCGCGAGCAGAGGCGTTCCATCTTCAGCGGGCGGGGAGTGGAGCGTCACAATGTCAGACGATTCCAACAACTCGTCCAGCGGCACCATATCTACATAGTCGTGTTCGCTACGGGGCTCGGCTACGAAGGGGTCGTGCGCAATGACAGTCATACCCAGTGCATTTGTGATCTGAGCTACCCGACGGCCAATGGCTCCAAAACCAATAATTCCAACAGTTCGGCCTTTCAATTCCATGCCACGGAGATCCATATATGGTGCAGTGGGGGACTGCCAAGAGCCCGAGCGGATGTATCGGTCGGACTCGGCGATCCTTCGAGCCACGTCGAACATCAGTCCGATCGCGAGTTCAGCTACTCCGTTGGCGTTCCTGCCGGGGGTGTTGATGACGATCACGCCAGCTGCGGTCGCAGCATCCACATCGATCTGATTCACTCCAGCGCGCGTAATGCCTGCAACTTTGAGATTCGGTGCAGCGGCGAACGTCTCATCGAAAAGAAAATCTCGTTCGACGATGATCGCCTCGAACCCCTCGCGTGTAGCGCGTTCTCCCAGCTCCACCGGGTCCCATATGACATCGGTGTCTCGCCAATCCTCATGCGTCACTGAGCCGAAAGAGCTGATTTGCGCAATTCCATCGTGGCTAAAGGGCGCAAGCACTAGCACTTTCATGATGTGACCAATTCGTCCCGAAACTGCTCGGCAATAGCCTCCGCCGCAAGGTTGCCGCTTCTCACCGCGCTTTCCATGGTTGACGGCCAGTTTGTGTCGGTCCAATCACCTGCGAGGTAGAGATTTGGGACGTTCGTACGTTGGGAGGCCCGGTGGGCCATCGAGCCGGGCGTGACCCGGAATGTCGCGTTGACCTGCTTGACTGAGACAAACCGGACTACTTCGGCACCGCGCGCGACGGGAAACACTTTTGCCATTTCGGCCACGAATCGTTCTTGAAGCTGCGCGCGATCAAGCTTCGCCCACTCCCACGCGCCGCTTAGCGAAATAACGATGTGCTGACCTGCATCGCCACCGACATCATCCTCAGCTGCCTGCATCTCTGAAACATTGAATATGAACTGAAGCGGGCTATTCAAGATCGCCTGAAACGGCGCTTCCATGATCTGACGGTCGTACCAGATGTGTATGCCGACAATTGGCGTCGTCCCGAGCGACTCTGCGTCGGCCACGAATGACTCGGCTGCAAACTCATCAGGCACCAGGCGTTTGATATCAGTGTTCTGCACTGCCAGCACCACAGCATCGGCTTCGGTCGCTTCGCCATTCAGAATAGTCACTCCCGTGATGCGTCCATCTGTCGTTGTGAGACCAGCGACTCCAGATTCGATCTCGATGGACTGGCCGTGAGACTCCAGATATTGGCGTGCATGTTCGTCCGCCAGTTGGGTCAGGGCGACGCGAGAGTATCCGATCTTTGCATCGTCTCCGCTCCCCATGAGCGCCGTCTGGAAGAGCATGATGCCTGCGTGGGCGCTGACATCGCCAATATCGTCGTTGAGCGATGGTAGCACGATCAAATTCCATAGATTTTCGATTGCGGAGGCCGTCTGGCCGCCACCCTCAAGCCAGCTTCGAAACGTAATTTGATCCAACTCGTCACCGCGTTTGGAGAGGTTCACGAACCTCATCGCAAGCATGCCCCGGATCACCCGCAATTTATCTGGCCAACTCAGATGCCTGTACCGCAGGAGTGACGGCAGCATTCCGGCGGCGGGTATCGATGACCACGAAAGGGTGCTCATGATGCCGTCTCGTTGAACCGGCAAATTGAGTCTGTCTTGTTCATGGACGGATTCCAGAGCGTCAATATCTTTCAGGTACGCCCGGAACGCGGTGCACGCTCCCAGGTAGACGTGCTGACCGTTGTCGATCTCAACGTTTGTTTCGCGATCCATGAAGGAGAATGCTCGCCCTCCCAGATAGGCACGTTTTTCGAACAGTCGCACATTGAAGCCAAGAATGGTGCATCGCACAGCTGTGGCCAGACCGGCAAGTCCGCCGCCAACTATCGCTACTCTGGGTGCGTCAGGAGATATCACAGGCTGATCAGTTAGCGCCTATGTGGGGAGGGGAATTCGGCTCATGATCCACAGTTGGGCCACCATTACTAACTTGGTGAACTTGCTAATCCCAACCCGTTTCTCGAACACCGGGAACTTTTCGCGCTCCATGTTGCGGAGTATCTTGGCGTAGACCGATGCAAGCGTCTGCGGGCATGCTCTGGATCGCCGGTCCAGCAAGTTGAACAGGTGCGTGCCGCGCGCGAAGTATTCTCGTGTCCGCTCGGCTTCAAACTTCATCAGTTCATGGAAATTCTCATTCCACTCCCCCGCCAGCAGCTGTTCCTCTGTGTATCCAAACCGGCGAAGGTCTTCCAGCGGGAGGTAGATACGGCCGCGTTCTGCATCCTCGCCAACATCTCTCATGATGTTCGTTAGTTGCATCGCGAGTCCAAGGTCAACTGCAGATGCCACTGCCCGGTCATCTGAGTACCCAAACACCTCAACGCATATCAGTCCTACAACGCTCGCAACGTGGTAGCAATATTCACGCAACTCTTCGAAAGTCTCGTATCGGCTTCTGGTGAGATCCATCTCGACGCCTTTGATGATGTCCTCAAAGTACGACTTCGGAATGTGGAACCGATTCGCAGCGTCTCTCAGGGCGATGAATACAGCGCCGTCAGGACTGTTCGAGTAGGCGCTATCGAGCGCCTTGTGGAGATCGGCCAGGCCCGTCTCCCGTTCCTCGCCAACCAGGTCGTCTGAAATATCATCGGTGATCCGGCAAAACGCGTACGCCGCGTAGATGGCCTGTCTCTTCACTTTTGGGAGCGTCAAGAATGCGTAGTAGAAGTTTTTGGCCCCTGCCTTGGTGATGACCTGGCAGGTGGAGTAGGCGTCAGCCGTATCGGTGGCTGGACCTCCGAATGGAGGCCGAATCGTTCGATTCGCAGCCGTACTCAATTACGCATCGCCTTGCTTAAAGGGTGGAAACCAAGTTTAGCCCTGATGTATGTCCTCACAAGCAATTTGACCTTCTCATATTTGGATAGCGTTGGGCGATGCGATAGAACGTCGTAGTTCTGCTGCTCGATCTTGTTGAGAACTGAGATCCCGCCGGCAGTGAACAGTGCGATATCAATCTTGGCCTTGCCTTCGATATGGTCGATGAGAGGGAGGCCGCGCGTGAAATAGCCGCGTGCCCGGTCCACCTCAAATTTCATCGCTGCTCTGAACGCATCTGGCGGTTTTTTTGCAGCAATGTCGGATTCGGTGACGCCAAATTGCTGAAGCGTCTCCTGGGGTATGTAGATACGTCCCATATCGTAGTCCCGCGCCACGTCCTGCCAGAAGTTCGCTAGTTGGAGCGCTGTGCAGGTGAAGTTTGATAGCTCATGAAGTTCAGGCTCTCTGTGATTCAGTACATACAACACCAGATGACCAACCGGGTTTGCGGAGTAGGTGCAGTACTCCAGCACATCTTCGAAGGTTTGATGCCGGGTAATCGTCTGGTCACGCCGGTTGGCTTCGATGAGCCTCAGGAAGGGCTCACGCGGGATATCGAATTCTTTGATGGTACTTTGAAGTGCGATGAAATACGGATGGGTGGCTTTCCCGGCGTAGGCAAGCCCAAGCTCAGCCTCCCACGCGTGCAGCGCGGCAAGACGATCGCCATCGATCTCATCACCCAGGTCATCCACTCCTCTGCAGAAGGCATATATCGAGTAGAAGTGCTTCCGAAGCTCACTGGGCATCAGGCGCGCGGCGACAGAAAAATTCTCATAGTGATCTTTGGTTAACCGCTTGCAGACAGCAAACGCCTCAGCTTCTGATGAAACAGAAGAAGTGAACGGTATTATTTCGGGGCTAGTTGCGTTGCTCACTGCGCCGCAATTTCACTCTCAAGTTCTCCGTACAGAGGAGAACTTGATAAGATCAGACGCCGAGGATCTGGACTACCACGCCGCGCTTCTTTGGAAGCTCAACCATCTCCACGTCTAATTCAACAAGGAAGATCCTCTGAAACTCGCCAAACGGCATTTTGCCTTCGATCACCGGTACCTGCTCACTGGTAGACAGCATCAGATGCTGGCAATGCGCATGACCATTGGGGCATTCGTTTTCGTGCATGTGCACAGTTCGAATGGCAAAGTCGTTATGGCCGTAGTAGGCCTCTTTTGGGGCGAGCCGTTCAAGGAAGCATTCCATGTCCTTGAGGAGAAGTGGCTCAGCCTCATTAATTTTAATCGCAGCCGTGGTGTGTTTGCTGAAAATAACCACGAAACCATTATTGATCTTGGAACGATCAACAACGTCGGTCACCTTCTCGGTGATGTCGACGAATGCTGGAGCGCGATCCGTTTCGACCGTGATGGTCTCTGTGAATGTCCTCAAGTTATGTCCTCTTCGCAGACCCTGTTTCGGCCTTGAAAAAGGCGTCAAATCCCGGCGGTACGTTAGCATGCGAGATATTGCTTTGCAACACAATTTCCGTACTCAAATTGCACTTCCAACAGGTATCAACACGTGAATGTCATTCACTTGAAGAAAGGCACGCTCGGTACCGTCCAAGCGCCATCAGGGGCCAGTAAATTCTGTACATATGATACTTAATCATGAAGCCCGCGGGCAGTTCCTCTGATATCAACTCGTTATCCTCAGTCTCAAGACCGGTGAATTTCCGCTCGCCAATCCCATATCCCGGGAAGCCCGTGCCGGTGTATTCATCCTCATTCCACGAACCGTCCGCCAGCTGTGTTCCAAGCAGGTAGCCCACCCCCATTCGCGCCGATTCCCCAGAGACTCTGCCTGTGGAAATCAGCCCCATAAGAGCCCACGCTGTTTGCGATGCCGTGCTGACGCCTTGCCCGCGAAGTAATGGATTCGCGTACGAGGCGCATGATTCTCCCCATCCACCATCACTGTTTTGATGTAGCTCAAGCCAATCCGCAGCCAGTTGAACTCGCGTGTCATTCTGGTCTACTCCCAGAGATTCCAGCGCCGGAAGCACGGTGGCTGTCCCGTAGACATAGTTGACGCCCCAGCGGCCAAACCAGCAGCCATCCTCTTCCTGCTCTTTCCAGATGTAATCAAGTGCCTGTTGAACCTCTGGCGTATCCGTTGGGAAATTCAGTTTTGCGAGCATCTCAACTATGTGTGCCGTTACGTCAACACTGGGCGGATCGATTGTTTCCCCAAAATCGAAGAACGGCATCTTGGTTACAAGAGTACTGGTGTTGTCTTTGTCGTAGGCGCCCCAACCACCGTTCTTGCTCTGCATGGCCAGTAGCCAGCTAACTCCGCGCTCGATCGAGTCATCTCTTTTGGAGCTATCGGTGACACCGGCAGTTCCAATTGCCAGGAGAACTTCTGCAGCATCGTCCGTATCTGGATAAGTCTCATTGTTGAACTCAAACGCCCAGCCACCTGGCTCAACATCCCCCGTCTTCACCTGCCAGTCCCCTGGAGACTTTGCCTGGCGATCCAGCAAGTAGTCCGCGGCACGAACGATCGACGCGTGATTTGGGTCCACGCCGGAGTCGATAAGCGCGTTTATTGAGAGACATGTATCCCAGAGCGGTGACATAGAGGCCTGCAGGCGCCATGAGTCTTCGGATTCGATTCCGTATAGCTCGAATCCGCTCATGCTTTTTCTAATCACTTCATGTGAGTTTGAATATCCCAGTTCGTTCAATGCCATGAGGCTATAGACCCACGGCGGTTGAATTCCACCCCAGCTTCCGTCTTCCGCCTGCCGATTAACGATCCACTTCTCCGCCATCCTGAGCGCCCGCCCTCGAGCGGGGTTCCACGGGAGGAGGTTTGAGAGCCGGAGTATGCGGTCTCCGGCGTACATAAGCCGCTCAATTCCGAGACCGGAGGGGGCGGGCAATGAGTAGTCGGCGTTCTCTCTACCGTTCAAGTACAACTCATCGATAGTCGCCTCTTCGGCAACCGGGTGAATTGGACGGGCGGATAGCAGCACAGACATGGGGACGATGGTGGTTCGGGACCACATCGCAAACTGGTAGATGTTGAACGGGATTCGGTTGGGGAGAAGCATCAACTCAGGGGGCAGGAATGGAACGCCGCCCCAGTCCCACTCGCCCAGCAGTGAAAACCAGATCTTTGTGAATACCCGGGTCTGCTCTATGCCACCCTTACTGAGAATGAACTCACGTGCCTGCTGCATGCGAGGGTCGCTCGCTGGAATTCCCGTCATTTTGAGTGCCAGGTAACACTCACAGGACGTGCTGAGATCGTTTGGGGCTCCGTGGTACTGATTCCATCCCCCACCGGGTCTCTGCACGCCCAGGATGTAGTTCTGGATTTTCTTCCAGCGCGTATCGTCTCGAAGCCCCAGAAAGTGTGTCAGAAAGACGTACTCCGCCTCCATGGTTGGGTTGGACTCAAGCTCACCCCACCAATAACCCTCGGGCGTTTGGTGCTCCAACAGATAGCCCTGAGTTCTCTCAATTACCTGATCTAGCGTGCCGTCGAAATCCTGGCGCGACGGAGAACCGGCAGGTTTAGATGCTGGAGGATGGTCCAGACGTACCGGCGGAATGATCCCCCCCGGGCGATTCAGCGCAGACGTCATGATGTCGCCCCTTCACGAGAAGAGCGAGAAGGCAGACTCAAGTTTACGTAGCCGTTATCGTCGAACCACTCAGCGGATCGGCGGAACGCGTCCAGCACGTTGCCGGGTTCATAGCCAAGTTCCCGTCGTGCCTTCTCATGCGATGCGTGCATTGGATGTCTCATCGCCCGTAGCCCTTGCATCGGAAAAAACGGCTCACGATGCAGCAGCTTGCCCTGGAATAGCTCCGCAAATGCCGCAATCGGCCATGCTGCGGCGTATGGAATACGCACGGGCGTTCGTCGAAGACCGGTGGCGCGCTGCAACAACT
Source organism: Dehalococcoidia bacterium UBA1151 (assembly GCA_002311865.1). Classification (GTDB taxonomy): domain Bacteria; phylum Chloroflexota; class Dehalococcoidia; order Lucifugimonadales; family Lucifugimonadaceae; genus UBA1151. Next base: position 6,881 of record DBZV01000075.1, on the reverse strand, counting down.
CATAGGCACCACGGAATGTGGAGTTGTGCCCACCGAGAATATATTTCTCGCCGCCCACGCCGCGTTGAAAGGCCAGCAGATGGCCTCGAGCCGCATCACGAACATCAATAAAGTTGATCTCACCATTTAGATACCCGGGAAACCTGTGACGCAGGAACTCAAGGACGATTCGGCCCGTTGGCGTTGGCTTCACATCATGTTCGCCAATTGGAGTGGTCGGATTGACCGCAACTACTTCCATATCGCCGCTATTTGCTGCGAGTGCTGCCTGCTCCGAAAGTAATTTGGAGCGGTGATAGTCATCTGGTAGGTCGGCTGGAGTAGCAACGGACTCTTCGTCAATCGGAACGCCCCATCCCTGCGACTTGAGCGTGCCAACCGAGCTGGTAAACACAAACTTCGGCACACCGGCTCCCCTGGCTGCCTGAAGTAGGGTTTCAGTGCCGCCCACGTTCACCTGGTATATATCTGTCTCGTGATCGGTCCAGAACTTGTACAGAGCAGCCACGTGAAATACACCATCGACGTTTTTGACGGCTTCGCTCAAGGATGGCTCATCTATCAGATCACCAGTGACGGGCTCAAATCCAGCCGCAAGATAGGGCGCAGTGGCGTGGTGAGGCCTGATCAGCAGCCTCACCGTGTGGCCCTCAGACTTCAAGTGTTCGGCAACGGCAGAACCCAGGAACCCTGTCGCACCTGTAACCAGGAATTTCATGTCTGTTTCACCACGGGCGCGGTCTGATTCTGGAAGTCACTAGCGAATGCTGCGAGGAACTCCGCCAGCCGAGCGCCTGCTCGTGATGACGTTCGGCCCAGTCTGGTGAGTTCAGATATATTTCGTGGGCTCTTCAGGGCGTATGAGATGGCCTTGCCTGTTCTGCCTCCGGAAGGAGTGTCTGGCATCTGGGACACCAGTTCGGGTAGCGTCATGTCCACCGAATCTACGATGACGCGAATTCCCAGAAATGGAATTGATGCGTCAGTGGCCACTTTTGCGACCCAGTAGCTTTCCAGATCTACGGAATAGACACCAAATTTCCCGCCCAGCCACTCTTTCATGCCCGGAGATCTGGCAACGATTGGAACTGTGATGATTGGGCCATGTGCGAAATCGATGCCGTTGAGCTCAACCGCCATGCGAGCCACGCTGGCCCAGCGCGCATCGGCCTCTATCGATTCCAAATCCGCGGGCAGGGACCACTCAAGAGGGGAGCCTTTGAGAAGGGAAACAGATGTGGAGATGACGATCGTTGACGTATCGATTGCAGACTTCGTTCCGCCGCCGAATCCGACCGAGATGATCAGGGTGGGATTGTGCTGCCGCACCAGCCACTCCGTTGCGGCCTCTGATCTTTCCTTGCCCATGCCGGAGGCGATAATGAGGGCGGACGCTCCAGAAGCCAGTTGACCCTCGTAGCTGAGAGCGCCATCTGGCCCATCAAACGAACTGAACTTACCGGACTTCAGCACCGGATTGATCTCTTCTTTTACGGCCGCCACAATCGCTAACAATTCACCGAATCCATTCTCAAGCCGATGAACCCAACCGCGGATCCAATCGGGCCAAGAAGTTTCTGTCCAGATAATGAATTCAGGCGGCTGTGATCCCGCTCTTGGTAATGGCGCCTGAGGTCACTAGCGCCAGAGCGTCTTTCGGGCTACTTAGCGCACCAAAAATCGTCGCCGATTCAAAGCCGCAGTGCAGCATGCAGTTGGCACATCGGGGGTCCTTGTCGCCATTTCCATACTTTTCCCAGAGGCCTGCCGTCATTATTTCATCAAGGTTCTGGGTGTGACTGTCCGCCAATGGGTAGCAAGGGTTCCGCCAGCCCATGACGGTGTACGTGGGGTTTGAGTATGCGGTACAGGTGTCGTACTCGCGCTCGCCCTTCAGGAACTGAAGAAATAGCGGATTATTGTAGAACTTGATGCCAAGCTCCGGATCCGGTGTGAGGATGTCCTTGAAGACCTTGATAGCGTCCATTTTTTTCAGGAATAACTCCTGGTTTGGCACAGACTCATAATCGTATGCCGGAGAGATCATGTTTCCCTCAAATCCCATCTCGGCGCACTTCTTCCATAGCGAGTGCAGATCTTCGCGATCGCTCCCCTTGAATAGCGTTGTATTGCCTGTTACGCGATAGCCTGCCTCGATTGCAGTTTTGGCATTACGCATGGCAATTTTGTAGACGCCTTTACGAGAGACGGCGGCGTCATGGCGTTCATCAGTCCCGTCCAGATGTATGACCCAGGCGAAATACTTTGAGGGCTTGATGTTCTTCATGACCTTGGTCATCGTGAGGCCGTTGGTGCACATGTACACGTAATAACCCCGGGCTGTGATCTCATTCACGATCTCAGCGATGTGCGGGTGGATGGTAGGTTCTCCGCCCGCAATGGAGACGATGGGTGCGCCCGATTCCTCAACTGCGTGGAGCGCATCTTCAACGCTCATCCGGCGATTGAGGACTGACTCGTACTCACGAATTCGGCCACACCCTTCACAGGCCAGATTGCAAGCCTCAAGTGGCTCCAGCATTGTGACCAGCGGGAAGAATTTCCGGCGTTTCAGCACGCGGTTCTTGAAGATGTACCAGCCGACTCTTGCACCAAGGCTGATTGGGCGTCCCATTGTCCGTCTCCTGCGTTCGGCGATGACCTGACTCGCACTGCCACTTCATCACGATTGATCGTGAAAATATCAGATGGCGCGTCTGGCGCGTCTGGCCGCGTTTAATCAACTTTCCCGGATCAGCAGAAACTCGCCCAGTTCACGAAGATCGTGTACTGATTCGGCTGAAAGTGGCTCTGACTCTATCACGCCAAGTGCTTTATCCCGGTGCTCTCGTGCCAACGATTCACAGTACGCACGCGTGCCAACCTCATCCATGATTTCCAGGACCGTGTCAACGTGAGATGCCGTGACCGTCTCTTCTGAGTAGATGGCGCGCAGGCGCTGAGCTGACGCCCCAGTTGCGTTGTCCAGGGCATGCACTGCTGGAAGTGCCTTCTTTTTTCGCAAAATATCGGCTCCAACAGGCTTCCCCGTCGCGGGGCCGCCCCAGACGCCAAGAAGGTCATCTCTGATCTGGAATACATAGCCAAGTTCCCTGCCCAGCGAACGCATATTGCCAATCAACTCATCAGACCGACCAAGGCCCGCGCCGATGAGCGCGCCACAGAAGATTGAGCACTCAATCAGCGCACCCGTTTTGCGTTGAATCATGTCCAGGTACTCAGCGGTGGTGATGGTCAACCTGGACTCGAATGATATGTCCAGAAACTGGCCTTCCATCATCTTGAGGTAACGATCAGCCAGTACCCGCCCAACGGCGACGGATGTGGCGGGATCTACTCCGCAATCAGTTAGCCTACCGCTGGAAATATCGGCCAGGGAAAATATCGTGTTGCCGGATACGATTCCAACCGGCTCGCCCCAGATGGCCCACACGGTCTTTCTGTGCCGCCTCATCTCATCTTGATCCTGGATATCATCGTGAATCAGAGAGAAGTTGTGGATGTATTCAAGTGCTACGGCCGCAGGGAGTGCGTTTTCGGGATTTCCCCCAACCGACTCGCAGGCAAGCAGGCAGAGCGTAGGGCGAAGTGCCTTGCCCTCTGGTTTGGGATCGGGGTTGCCATCAGGATCAACCCAGCCAAGATAGTACCGCAGCGTATTGTAAAGAGGGAGCTCGTGAGGTTCTAACTCTTCACGAAGCGCAGCTGCAATCAGTGGCTGATATCTCTCGAAAAACAGGGGAAGAGACGGGCCGCTCGATTTTGAGGCGGTCGGGGAATTAGAACTCATCCACGGAACGCTAGCAGCCGCCTAAAAAAATTGCCACCAATAGTTCGGAGCAGTACAGAACAACAACGGACCGCCGAATAGCTCGGCGGTCCATTGACAAACGTATAGCTGGGCGGGGCGTTACGCCACGCTGATTTCGATCTCTCTTGCCGCGGTCTCCTGGGACTTTGGCAACACGATGGTGAGTACACCATTGTTATATGAACTTTCGATCTTGCTGGAGTCGACTGTGCGAGGAAGGCGGACCGATCGCGATGACGATCCCGTAGAGCGCTCTCGTACGAGGTAGTCGTTCCCCGCGCCGGTTGTCTCCGCCTCCGTTGTGGTGTCGGCCTTGATCGTGAGGGTTCGGTCCTCTATCGAGACGCGAACCTCGTCCTTCTTGAACCCCGCGAGAGTTGCGGTGAGCTCATACGAGTCGGATGTCTCCTGGATGTCGATCGGAATCGATCGCACACTTGCCTGTTTGATCACTTGAGCAGTAGAAAATCCACTCCAAAATCGGTTAAAGAAATCGTCGGATCGACGGATGTTGTAGTTGGGCTGCCATCTTGCAAGAACCATTATTTGAGTTTCCTGTTCGCTGTTTTATTCGCAATTTTGGTATTTGGTGGCCCTCTGGAGGTTAGNNCAGAAACAGATCAAGGACGCCTACCGGCGGCTTGCTCGCGAACATCACCCGGACGTAAACCCGGGAGATAGCTCCGCGGAAGAGCGATTTAAACGCATCAATGAGGCGTCCCATGTGCTGTCTGATACGCAGCGCCGTAAGGATTACGACGAATTTGGATCTGAGTGGGCGCACGCGGAACAGCTAAGAGAGGCGGGGGGCGGGGGG
>DBZV01000075.1:0-2190 GCA_002311865.1 Dehalococcoidia bacterium UBA1151 | reverse complement strand
GGCGGGCGCCGGCGCGCGCTACGGGGGCGGCCCCGGGGGATTCGGATTCAGTCGCCCCAACGGCGGCGGTTTCGAAGATATCTTCAGCCAGTTTGGATTTGGAGGCGGAGTAGGTCCACAGCGCCAGCGTGGACGTGAAACGCAGACGTTGTCCATCAACATCACGCTAAACGAGGCGTACAACGGCGCCAAGCGCGTGATCTCGTATCGTCGCGCTGAGGATTGCGGCGTCTGCGGGGGCCAGGGCTTCCGTGGCCAGACTGTGTGCGCAAACTGTGGTGGCTCCGGTCAGACTGATCGTCCTGTGAGGCTGGAGGTATCGATCCCCGCGCGCATCGATGACCATGGCAAAATCCGTGTGCGGCCCGACCAGTACACGGAGATCATCGTCCAGGTGCGGATTCGCCCGGATAAACGGTTCACACGCTCCGGGTCCGACCTGCGCACCACTGTTGAGGTGCCATATCTGGACGCGATTCTGGGAGGCGAGGTCCTGGTCCCGACTATGACCGGTTCCGTGGTTCTGACCGTCCCGGCGGGCACGCCAAATGGCAAGGTGTTCCGGCTGGCGGGCAAGGGAATGCCGCGCCAGGGTGTCAGTGATTATGGAACGCTCTACGCAACTATCTCAGTATTGCTCCCCGCCGATCTCACAGAAGAGGAACAGGAACTTTTCCAGCAGCTAAAGACACTGGAGACGCCACAAGCTGTGGACGAACCGGTGTTCGACCCAACGGACTAATTCAGTTACCAGCCCAAGATATAAGACGACATCACCAGAACATACAGCGACATCAGGAGTTACAAGTGGTATTCAGAGACGACGAGCCCTGTTACACGATTAGCGTCGTGGCTCGACTGGTTGGAGTACACGCACAGACTCTGAGAACGTACGAACGAGAGGGCCTTGTGCAACCCACACGGTCGAGCGGCAATATCCGCCTGTTCTCCAATCGCGACGTTTCACGCATCCAGGAGATAAAGCACTGGGTAGATCAGCTTGGCCTGAACCTTGCTGGTGTGGCCACCATGACACGACTCAGGCTCCAGGTTGCAGAACTGCATGGGCAGGTGAATCAGCTTGCTCAGGAGAATCAAGAGTTGAAAAGAGAACTTGTAGCCAGGCGTGCCGGACCTGCCGCGTTCAGAGCTATCTCTGATGACAGCGGTAATGAGTAATTAATCGATCAATTTGTAGCGATACGGCGATTTCACGAACCCAGATTCAGATACCCATAGAAATACGAACCAGGTAACCAAAATGGTATTCAAACAAGACGACTTCACCGCCCAGGCACTCGAGGCCTACCAGGACTCCATGGCTCTGGTGCATCAGTTCCAGCATTCCCAGATGGATGTCGCTCACCTGTTGTTAGCCTTGCTGCGAGTGAAAGATGGCGTGCCGGTGCGTGTGCTGGCTGCCGCCAGCGTGGACGCGGAGGCCGTTGAGCGTCGAATCACAGCAGTCCTGGAGGGCGCGCCTACGCTGGGCCGCGCGGTGGAGCAGATCTATGGCACACCGTTGCTCTCACACGCGCTTGCTTCAGCAAAAGAAGAGGCCGATCACCTCAAGGATGAGTTTGTTGGCTCGGAGCATTTGCTACTGGGTGTCGCATCCGTCGGACGCGGCGATACCGCAACCATTCTGAACGACTTTGGTATCACCAAAGAGCGCATATACCAGGGCTTGCAGCAGATTCGGGGCGATCAGCGCGTGACCGATCGCAACGCTGAAAGCAAGTACGAGGCGCTTGAAAAGTACAGCACAGACCTTACAGATCTGGCCCGTGAAGGCAAACTGGATCCCGTAATTGGTCGTGAGACAGAGTTGAGTCTGGTGATGCAGACGCTGATGCGGCGCACCAAAAACAACCCGGTACTGATCGGTGAACCCGGTGTTGGCAAGACCGTCATGGCTGAGGTGCTGGCCCAGCGGATAGTCGCGGGAGATGTGCCGGATGGACTTAAGAACCGCCGAGTCATATCACTCGACATTGGCTCGCTCGTTGCGGGATCATCAATGCGAGGAGAATTCGAGGACCGTCTCAAGACGATACTCGATGAGGTGCGACGGGCTCAGGGCGAGATCATTCTTTTCATTGATGAGCTGCACACGGTGGTTGGCGCGGGGGCTGCACAGGGCTCAATTGACGCCAGCAACATGATGAAACCCGCTCTCTCAAGAGGCGA
>DBZV01000080.1:15673-25814 GCA_002311865.1 Dehalococcoidia bacterium UBA1151 | reverse complement strand
TGGGGGGCAGGTCACCAAAGAGCCTCCCGTAACGCACACACTGCGCGAATGAAACACCGGGGCTAACTCCGGGAAGGGGACACGTTGCTCAAGCAACTAGAACATTTGTTCTATACCGTGATTCTGATACAGGATCCGAAGATCGTCAACCGGGCCATGGCAGATGCGCTGGACCGGGCGCGAATTCATGACGCCTGCACGTGCCCCCTACTTCAGCTCCACCATCGTTACCCCATCGCCGCCCTCTGCGGGGGAGCCAACGTAGAAGGCCTCCACGGCGTCATGGTGGGTGAGCGTTTCGCGGACTGCGCTGCGGAGTGCTCCGGTGCCTTTTCCATGGATTACGCGGCCGCCGGAGGAGCCTTCCAGGATTTGCTGCTCGAGCCACTCCATAACAACATCGTGAATCTCATGCGCCCTGCGGCCCCGGAGATCAAGCTCGCTGGATGGGCGGCCCTCGATGTCAGCGATGGGCCGTGCTGTCCGTTGGACAACAATCCTTGCAGGCTCTTCCGGCTCAGCTTTGACCGCGCCCAGTCGCCGGACTTCAGCCATGTTAATCCGAGCGGTCACTCCGCCGATTAGCAGTTCCACCGTCTCGCCATCGTCCAACACTGCTATCACTTCTGCAGTGGCGCCAAGTCCTCGAAGCTCCACCAGTTCGCCCGGCTCCAGCTGAGATGCTTCTGTCACAACCACGGGCTCAGGAACGTCAATTGGGCCTCTCTCTTCGGGGAGGTTGACCTCAAGCTTGGGCAACTTTGCTCGCAGCCAATTCGGGTCACGCACAGTGCGCCTCGCCTCTTCCGCAGCCTTGCGAGCCGATTCTTCGAACCCCTCACGACGAGCGTCACGTTCGATGCGTCGGAACGTGTTTCGCATCTCGTCCGCCTCTCGGCGCAGCGTAACGCGGGTCTCCTCGGCCATATCTTCCTGGCGTTGACGCAACTCAGCCAGTTCAACCTCAACAATTCGCTTCGTCGTTGCGGCGTCGTTGCGGACAGACTCCGCCTCGCTGGCCAGCTCCGCCAGCCGCTGGCGATCAGACTGGATCTGCTGAAGCAACTCATCCGTAGTTGCGTGATCGGTCCCCACCAGTTCACGAGCCCGCTCAACTACCGAACCCGGCAGCCCAAGTTGGTCAGCGACCGCGATGGCGTAGCTCCTGCCTGGGAGGCCCATTGCGAGGTGGTAGGTGGGCAACATGGTGTCTGGAGAGAGCTCCATGCTGGCATTCTCTGTGCCATCATGCCCCGTCGCAAAATCAGCCACGCCACGGTGGTGAGTAGTGATGACAGATGGAATTCGGCGTTGGCTCAACTCCTCGACGATCGCCCGGGCGAGGGCGGCACCCTCGTCCGGGTCGGTGCCTGTGCCAAGCTCGTCCAGCAGGACCAGCGATCGCGGACCCGCGGTCTTGAGAATATCGACGACGGCGCTCATGTGCGACGAGAAGGTGGATACAGAGCGCTCAATGCTCTGAGCGTCTCCGATGTCGGCATGAATCGATTCGAATGCGGCGATTCTTGATTCCACGGATGCCGGGATCTGCAATCCGGCCTGATTCATGAGCGCGAGTAGCCCAACTGTCTTGAGCGCCACTGTTTTGCCGCCGGCGTTGGGCCCGGTGATCACGAGGCACCTGAAATCCGGGCCGATTGAGATGGTTGCCGGCACCGCATCATCGCCAAGCAGCGGATGCCGGGCATCTTTCAGCTCAACTGCCGTCACTTCTGTTGGCAGGAGGCACTCCACGCGCCCCGCTGTCATGCTGGTGGCCAATCGGCCGCGGGCCATGATCATGTCCAGCTTGGCGGTCGCCTTCATAGCGTGTACTGCCTCGCGGCCAACATCGCCAAGATGCTCTGAGAGGCGTCGGAGAATTCGGTTTTCCTCGCGGACTACCTCCGCGGCCGTCTCCCGCCAGGTGTTCCCGAGTTCAACCACCTCCATCGGCTCAATAAAGATCGTCTGCCCGGTGTTCGATACGTCATGCACGATGCCGGGCACGCTTTTGCGGCGATCGCTGCGGACTTCCAGCACGAGCCGATCGCCGCGTGTGGCGACAGCGTCGGATTGCAGCGATGGCGACACGTCCATGGAGTGAGATATGCGCTCAAGGCGTTGGATCAACCGATTATACGAACCCGCCACCCCTTGTCGGAGCTTTCTGAGCGATGGCGAGGCGGAGTCGCGAATATCGCCACCCTCTTCGATGGCTCGCTCAATCTCCACCCGGACGTTTGAGAAGTCACCAATATCGTCCACAACGCCCAACAGATAGGGAAGTTGGCTTCCCAGCGAGCGCACGACTGCCGCCGCGCCTTCCACGGCTGCCAGCGCCACAACTACGGCGTTGAGTTCTTTGCCATTGAGTACGCCGCCCAGAACTGCTCGCTGGATCAACTCCGACGGATCTTCCAGCCCTCCCAGACCAATGTCACCTACGGTGTCCAGCAAGAGACGCGCTTCAGCCGTCTCATCCTGCAACCAGATGATCTCGTTGTAGTCCCAGCGCGGTCGGACGGAAAGCGCCATTTCACGTGAAGTAGAAAAGCGCGTGAATCCAGCGAGCATCTCACGCACAACATCGAACTCAAGCAGCGCCTCTGCACTGCGAGGGTCGAACGGCGCGCTGTCCCGGCGCGTCTCTTCTGGTTCCGGATTCGCCTCATTCATGCAGGAAATTCTAGCAAGCGGCCAGGACATGACTGTCCAGGCGCGCAAAAAGGCGCGCTTTTCGATCCTGGCTCGTGAAGGAATACTTGATGGCGTTGCGAGTCAGATCGATGAGTTTCAGGTCCGAGAGGCCCAATTGAGAGGCGAGTGCGTACTCGTGTTCGATTGTTGTGCTGAAGTGCATAGGATCATCCGTGTTGAGAGTCACCGGTATATCCGCATCCACGAATTTTCGGATTGGATGCTCGAGATAGCTATCGACAGCACCGAGTATTACATTCGATGTAATGCAGCACTCCAAAGCGACCCCGCTACTTGAGAGATGACTGATCATTTTCTCACTTGCAGCCCCATATACTCCGTGCCCGATACGTGTCAGGCCGGGAACCTGCAACGCGGCCATCAGGTTTGCCGTTGAGAACTCCGCCGCGTGCGCGGTGATACCCAAACCGGCCGCGGCAAGGCGCTCTGCCGCCTGATTGATGGGAGACCAGTTGGCCTCCTGCGAATACAGCTGGGGTACGAAGTCGACGCCGCGTAATCCGTCGTCTGCAGCGTCAACGCATGCTTGGACCCGTTTCTCGTTTTGGACTGGATCAGGTCCGAAAATAAGAGTGCCCAGAGGTTCGGCCATGAATCCTGGAAATTCACTTTGCACTGTCCGTTCAGCCTCCCGGAACATCGGAACGAATTCTGGCCGAAGTATCGTGTCACGCCCAAATCGGACCTCAACGTAAAACGCACCTGACCGGGCTGCCTCAAATAACAAGTCCAAGATGCGAGCTCTAAAATAACTGGGATCAGCATCCTCTTGCGGTACCGGGATGGCGGCTATCGACTCGAGTCTGGGCATCCCGGGCGGAACCTCGGCCATTAGCGTATGCGTCCAGCATCGCCAATCATAAGATTGCGATCCCGCCTCCCTCGCAAGGATTCGTTCCACTCGGGGAGCCGCCTCTGCATGCAAGTGCAGATCGGCTTTGGGCATGGCTCGCACGCTGGAAGTTACCTCAACCTTATCGAGAGGAGTTATTCCCGTCCGGTCTTCCACAGGATCAGCTACCCAGCACGTCCCCGACGGCGAGGCTTGATTCCGCGATGTACTCCGGCGCCAGAATCTTCTTGGACTTTGGAGGCTGCAATCGCTTCACAAGAATCTCACCGCTGCCTGCTGCCACCCGAAAGCCATCGTCAGAAAGGCTGGTGATCGTGCCGGGGGCCGCGTCGGTTGCTCTATCAACGGGCTCGCTATCAAAGATCTTCAGCGTCACATCGCCGTAAGTGGTGTTCGCACCGGGCTGGGGGTTGCAGCCTCGAATCAGGTTGTAGACATCAGCCACAGGCTTCGACCAATCGATTGCGCCGTCAGACGCCTTGGTCCAACTCTCATACGTGGCCTTCGACTCGTCCTGAACGATATGAGGAGGATCGCCTGCCCGCACCATCTCAACGCCTTCAACCAGTGCTGCGACCCCCATTGGGAACAGATGGTTGAAGTAGAGCGAACCCACGGTGTCATCCGGGGTAATCTCCACCTCTTTCTGGAGTAACACAGGGCCGGTATCAAGCCCCTTATCTGGCCAGAAGATCGTCAGGCCGGTCTTCGTATCGCCGTTCATAATCGCCCAGTTGATGGAGCTTGGGCCCCGATGCAACGGCAGAAGGGAGGGGTGGTACTGAATCGTGCCAAACGTTGGTGCCTCGATCATCTCGCCAGGCACGATGTCCGTTACGAACGCCATGACGCAGAGGTCGGCATTGAGAGATTCAAACGCCTCAATCGCCTCTGGGGTCCGGTACCGGCCATACTGATGCACTGGCACATCGAGTTCAATCGCCGCTTCTTTGAGCGGATCGAATGGCCTTCCCTCACGGTCGGGCGGTGGGAATGCTCCGACGATCTCGTCTTTGCCTGCTTCGATAATCGCTTCGAGCACAGCCTTGCCGAACGCCGATTGGCCGATGATCGCGATTCGCACTGGTAGACCTCACAATGCCTGTAGTGAACCTGTAATGAAAATATTGAAAGCCCGATAAAGATACACGTACTCATCGATTGATTCAGCAGCCGTGAGATATTACGCGGCTATATTGCGGAGGCCAGCAGGTGAATCTGAAATGTTACTTTCGCTTCATTGACACTTAATAAGGCTCTCATTAGGGTGGACTCAGTTCTGGTAAGTAAGCGCTTACTTACCGCATGTTGACGACCAGCCGAATAGCAGTGGAGACGACACCATGACTGCGATTACGATCGGTGGGGCCGCCGGAGCCGGGGCACCCGAAATAGGTGTGCGATTAGCCACATCTCTCAGATTGGATTACGTCAGCCGCCTCGCCCTGAGGACGCTTGCAACCCAGCTCAATGCAACGCCCGAAGCCGTCTGGATGAAAGAAAATCACCACTGCGGTTTCTGGGAGCGAACGGGTCACAACCTGGCACGAGCATTCGAAGCAATGGGTGAATACGGCATCATGGAGGATCCTCTCGGATACCCCGCAATGGCCCAGGATCCGTTCTTCGGAATGGCACCGGTCGTGCCGCGGGACGATTCTGACGAGTTGCGCACAGAACATCAAGACATCCCGGATGATGAGTACACAAATGAGCTGGCCCTGGTGAATCATGGGTTCGCCAGGAAGAGCGATATCGTGCTGGTGAAGCGCGTTGGATGCTCAACGCTTCAAGGCGAAGAAGATGTGATCCACATCGGGCTTTTTGCCAGCCGTGACCATTGAATAGCGCGCCTGTCCAATCGCCTGAAGACTTCATCGATCGAGGCCGCAGATGTGTTGAAGAAGTGGGAGAAACGCCGGAGTGTGATCTTCAATCGTGTCAATGGCAGCAACCCGCATGATCGGGATCTCTACGACATCATCATTCGCACAGATGCGGCGGACGAGAGCAACATTGTTCCGTTTATCCAGAATGAATTGCTGCAACGAGGACTATTGAGCGAATCGGTCCAATCCAGACTTCGTAATTAAGTCACAGGCACCAACCAGTCTGCCCGGGTGCCTGGGGTGACCTTGCACCGTGTCTCTGCAATGCCGCAGGGCACGGTGCTGTTTTATTCCGGAATTGGCCGACTGAACACCTTGAAGTTTGCGGGAGCAAACCCGGCCGACTCAAGGAACGCAGCATCTCTCTCATCCTCATCCATCAGGATGGAGTAGATGTTGTCCAGACCGGATTTCTTACAATCTTCAACGAGTTTTGCAACCAGTGCCTTGCCAACGCCCCGCCTGCGATAAGCCGGGTCCACCGCCAGCGCGACAATACGTGCGCCCGGCGGCAACCCGTAAGTTGGCATCTGCCGTTCCGCAACAATGAAGCCGATCAGTTCTCCGCTATTTTCAGCGATAAAGCATCCCCACGGAGGGTGAGGCAGCCCATCCAGATATCCGCTACGGAGAACGCGGTCAATGTAGACGTCCCACGTCTTGGAGCGATCTGGCCCACGAATAGCATGATCAAGATTCTCAACCGCCTCAATGTCTCCGAGTACCAGATGTCGGACGTTCATTCAGTTGCCTCGTGATCGTGATTCAATCTTTGCCCACCCAGTCCGGGTACTCCTGCTCGAATTTCCTGATGCGAAGGTAATCCCTGAGCCTCGCGAAGCCGGATGCGACCTCGCGAATCGCCTGGTTCGGCTGCTCCGCGCTGGAGTTGCGGGCCAGTGCAAGGTGCTCAGCCATGAAATGCGACTCGGCGCGGGTGAGCGGTTCAAATTCAGCGGTATGCCGAGCCAGGAGGTCGAACTCAATGCCGTTTGTGAGCAAGCGTGCCAGCGCCTTGCCTGCGATCATGTCTCTGCCGATAAACCGCATAGAGCGCTCGTCGCGACCGCCCGAACTGGGGTCGAGCAGCCCCAGATCCAGCGCATGCTGAACCTGATCCACAGTGAGTCCGATCTCCTCCGCGAACGCATCAAGGTCAAGTGGCGTCGAGTCCCTGCTCGCCCTTGTTGCGCCAGTTCCTCTGGCGGCGTCCGACATGTCGGCAACGCCAAGTGCACTTGCGGGATCTGCCTCGTTAAGGACGCGACCAATGACTCGCAAGGGCAGCCCACGGGCTTTCAGGTCCTTGATCCGCTCAATGAGTTCAACATAAGACTCTTCATATAGAGCACGCGTAGCAGACGTCTTTTCCGGTCTCGGAAGCAGCCCTTCCCGGACGTAGAAGTTGATTGCAGCAGTCGTCATCCCGGTTCTCCGAGAGAGCTCGCTCACCGCCATCTTTTTCGTGTCTGCCAAATCTCGCCGCTGTTCTATACCTGGACCAATTGCCTGAACCAACGCCTGATCTTGAAATTCAGTTCAAGAATTGAAAACCGCACTAAACAATGTTGTGTAACCCTAATTGGAAGCGAGTAATCAAGATGGTTCTGTGCACCGGACTGGCTACTCGCTTCCGCCATTTAACCCTATCCCCGGTATAGAGGCTCTATTCCCACTTGAACACACGGGTGGCCAGGGCGAAGAGCGCTACCGTCCAGATCCCAAGGCCAAGTAACTCCGGCCCCAGTTCCAGGAGGCTGGAGCCGTCCAGCGCAGCCTCCCTCATTCCATCCGCAAGATATGTGAGCGGAAGGAACTGAACAAAATTCTGCAGCGCGTTGGGCAATACATCAGTCGGAAAGAATATCCCTGACATGAACATCATTGGCAGCGCGATTATATTGCTCACGGGCGCGGCGGTGTCCTCTGTCTTTGCCCATCCCGATATGACCAGTCCGAGAGAGATAAACAGCGCGCCGCCAAGCAGCGCAAGCACGCTCAGCGATAGCCATGCAGCAGCGCTACCGCCAACCGAAACGTCCAGGATAATGGCACCTGCAATCAGCAATATATAAGCCTGCATCAGAGCGATGGTGAGGCGAGTGATGACCTGTCCAACCAGGAAATGATTGGCGCCTATGGGTGTGGCGAACAGTCTGCGAAGCACACCCTGCGCTCGGAACCTCACAAGGCTGAACACCACTCCGAAGATGCCCGCCTGCATAATCGCCATCGCAGCGATGCCAGGCACAAGGAAATCGGAGAACTCTTCTTCGTCCACTTCAACACTGGACTCGGAGATTCCAAATCGATTCGACAGGATAAATTCGGGTGGAGTCTCTTCAATTTCCTCCAGTAGCCGATTAAGAGACGCATTCAGAACTGCCAGTGCCACCGCCTTCTCCTGTGGCTTTCGGATATCCGCCCGCACTGATACGACTGACTTTGCATCAGTTTCTGCGAATCCCTCAGGAATTATGAAAATGACATCAAGATCGCCGTTCTCCAACAATTTCGTCAAATCTTCCTCTGTGCCCACAGTCAGATCGAGGGCTTCGTCCGATACGAAGAAATCAAGAAGCACCGTGAGGCGAGTAGAAATAGGTGTCTGTGATTGATCCACGACCCCAACGTCCGGCGCGTTGAATCCACCAAAGTTGATAAATCCGAATATCACCATGATCACGGCCGGGAAGAACAGCGACCAGAAAATGCCCTGCCAGTTCCTGAAATACATCTTGAGGGAGGCGACAGTCAGCGCTACGTAAATGCTCACGAATCCTCCCTGAGGGCGTGTCCTGTGTGATGGATAAACACGTCTTCAAGATCGGCCGGCCGCACCTCCCGATCTTTGGAGAATCCAGTTGCAAGCAACTCTTCCACCAGCTCCGCAGGGGACCCCAGCCGTACGATCTCGCCAGCATCCATAATCGCGACCCGATCGCAGAGTTCTTCAGCTTCTTCCATGTAGTGCGTAGTCAGCACAATCGTTGCGCCGGAATCGCGTATGGACGAAATCAACTCCCACATGTGCCGTCGCGCCTGTGGATCGAGTCCTGTGGTGGGCTCATCAAGGAACAGCACGACAGGGTCATTCACCAGTGCCACGGCCACGGATAGCCGCTGCTTCTGCCCTCCCGATAGCGTCTTGTACATCGCGTCTTGCTTCTCCGTGAGATCCACACGCGCCAACAACTCTCGTGCGTCGACTTTCTGGGAGTACAGCGCACCAAAAAGGTTGACCAGCTCATGGAGTTTGAGTTGGTCGAAGAACTGCACTGACTGCAGTTGGACGCCGATGATCGACTTCACGGCCCGGGGATGCCGGCGAACGTCGATACCATTGACCAGCGCCATGCCAGAGTCGGCCACCCGCATCCCTTCAAGAATTTCTACGCTGGTGGTCTTGCCCGCGCCGTTAGGGCCGAGAATGCCGAAGATCTCACCCCGATGAACTTCAAAGCTGATGCCGTTGACGGCCACAAGTTCGTCGTACCGCTTCACCAGGTTGTCGACCTGGATTACGTCGGCGGAATTGCCATCTGCCGCTAATCGTGAACTCAAAGGTCAAGCCACCACAGAAACATTATTTCGTCCTTCAAATCAGGGTTCTCGTCGTATGCGTGATGAACAATTCCACGCAACTCGCATCCCATGCTCGCGTAGAACTTGCATCCCGGTACATTGCTGTTCTGGGTTTCAATTTTCAGTTGCTTGAGTCCCTCTGCTCTGCTCCACTCGATCACCCGATTCACCAGCGCCGTCGCCACCCCGCTGTGTTGGTTGAGTGGATTGACGCGAATGTCCCACAGCACCGCCAGATCATCTCGGCCGTCCAGCATATTTGCGCTCGGGGTTCGTGATGCCACCGTTGCGCCGCCAATTGGGATTCCATCATCCTCGGCGAGAAAAAATGCCCACCCCTCGCCGTTGAAATCACTAATCCACGTTGGCAGCGCCGTGTGCTCGAGTGCCAGATAGTCCTTCACCCACGGCTCAGCAACTACTCGCTCAGTTAGCCGGTAACCTCCCAGACCCTGGTCAACGATCTCCACGTCAAAGACCGAATCCACCCGAAAACTCATTGGAATCTTCTCGTAGACGTCGATTTCGCTTATGTTGATCTGTCGAATCTGGAACAATGAGTTCAAACCCCGGATGAACAGTCCCGGTCGAATGGACTGGGTACACAGTTTGGGCGAGATCGGTTCGCCCCATCAAAGAAGTATGTCAGATCAACTCACATATACGGTGGATGAAGCGAATGCCCTGTTGCCGTGGGTAATCGAACTCCTCAACGAGGCCACCGCTGCGCTCAATGGTTCGCAGCTGCTAAAAGCCGAGATCGACCGCCTGCACAACATGTCTCGATCCAACGGGCATGGTGATATTGATCAGCAAGTCTCAGACGTCATGGACCAGGCAAAAATAGAGCTTGAGAAGATGAATAGTGCGCTGGGAGCACTGAAAGAAAAACAGATAATCGTCCGAGACCTAGAGACACAACTAATCGATTTCCCCGGAGAACTCGACAGTGAGCGCATCTGGCTGTGCTGGATCAAAGACGAGCCTGAAGTAGCGTTCTGGCACCACCTCAATACAGGCTTCGCGGGCCGCCAGGCGCTTTAGTCCAACTTGCCGCATCCGCCAGCAATCGTCGATTGAAGTCGCGCCGGGA
>DBZV01000080.1:8606-15607 GCA_002311865.1 Dehalococcoidia bacterium UBA1151 | reverse complement strand
AAGCCCCTCGGCTACCGGTTTGATGCTGGCGCGGTATGGAGATGCGGCGTAACCTGCCCACCGTTCGAAGTTGGACTACGAGAGGACGAATCTTTGGCATTCGATGTCGTGATCACGAATGGCACCATCGTTGATGGCACTGGCGCCATGCCAGTCAAGGTGGATATCGGGGTCACAAGCGACCGAATCACAGCGCTTGGCGACCTTTCATCGACCGATGCCACGCGAACAATCGACGCCACCGGATTGACGGTCGCGCCGGGTTGGATTGATACCCATGCCCATTCCGATGGCGCGCTGCTCAACGACCCACAGCATGCGAACGGACTGCGACAGGGCATAACGACCGAAATCCTTGATCAGGACGGCCTCTCATACGCCCCGCTGAGCCGAGAGGACTATCTCAACTACCGCCGTTACCTCGCTGGTCTCCTCGGTGAACCGCCGGAAGATCTCGACATGTCGAGAATCGCCTCGTTCCGAAGTCACTACGATGGCGTGGGCATCAACACCGTGTGCCTGGTACCCCACGGCCCCCTGCGCATCTCGTCCGTTGGATTCACAGATGCGCCAATTCGCGGCGCTGAACTCGAGAAAGCGAAAACACTGCTGCGCCAGGGACTCGATGAGGGTGCGCGGGGTCTCGCAACCGGCATGTCCTACTACCCCAACGCGTACTCCGATACCGCGGAACTAATCGAGCTTTGCAAGGTGGTTGCAGAGTACGGCGGCGTATACGTGACGCATCTTAGAGACCATGAGACCGATCGTGGATTTGGAGGGGGTGGTGTGACCGAAGCGCTGGAGATCGGTCGCCAATCAGGCGTAAAAGTCCACTTCTCTCACTATCGCACTCAGGCCGACTCGGCTGGCAAAGTGGACGAATTGATGGCGGAGATCGATGGCGCCAAATCTGAGGGCGTTGATATAACTCTGGAGTGCTACCCATATCCGGTTGGCTCCAGCTTCCCCATGAGCTACTTCAGCGGCGAGTTCCACGAAGGCGGCGCGGACGGCGTACTTGAGTGTCTGGCAGACCCGGCTCAACGGGCAAAGTACGTCACCATGCTGGAGAACTACAGTGTGAAGGCGCTGGCAGAGAACAGCTGGTCGGTTATCGGCCCTGATTCGCACAAGCACCTGGAAGGCATGTACTTCAGGGACGTGGCAGCACAGCGCGGCGTCTCGGTGCCAGAGATGATCTGCGATGTAATGGTTGAGACCAAGCTCTTCTGCGGTTCACGGGGCGCGCCGCCACACAGTGCCCGACTCTGGCGACAGGTCGAGGCGGACGTGATGTCGCTGCTATCTCGGGACGATTACATGATCGGCAGCGACGCCATTCCAATCGGCGAATTCTGCCACCCACGAGCATTTGGCTGCTTCCCGAGAGTTGTTGGCCGGTTGCGCCGCCGATTGGGCTACCCAATCGAACAGGTAGTACAGCGCCTCACCCAGAATCCAGCGAATCGATTTGGTCTGACCGATCGAGGTGTGCTGGCCGAAGGGAAGTTCGCAGACATGGTTGTCTTCGATGCTGAGCGCATCATCGACCAGTCCAGCTTTGAGGATCCCCGCGTACATCCGGCAGGCATTCCATACGTGCTGGTCAACGGCAAGATAGCCGTCGATCACGAAGAGCTTACTGGCGTTCTGGCTGGCAAACCTATCCCGTAAGCAGTCCGGTAATTAGTTGACGCTAACTGAGACCGGAGCGGGGGCAGTGGCGTCCCATTTGTCACACCAGGTTTCGATCGCCTCGATCACGGAAATCAGATCGCGGCCTTTTTCCGTTAGTTCGTACTCGACCCATGGAGGGAGGGCGTTTTTGACCTCTCGGTCCACAATGCCGGTGTCCTCAAGCAGTTTGAGGCGACGGCTTAGCGTGACGGAGTTGAGTTCGCCAATCGAATCCTGAAGTGCGCAGAAACGGGCGCGCCCACTCGCCAGCGCATGCAGGATTTGGAGTATCCACTTCTTCTCAAGAAGCTCCATTCCCTTTAGCGCATCACATTCTGAAGCAATATCCGTTTTTTCGTGCAACATGCTTGCAGGTTACCCTCTGATCTGCAGGTCAGCAACGACGATTTCACAACGGCTTTCGCCGAGACCGGTGGAAAACCTTGATGTTTTTGACCAGCTTTGTGTCGCCCTCTCAAGAGGAGTCAAGTGAACCCCCGGAGTCCGGGTTGACCGCCAGTGCGACAGGCTCTACTGTGCAGATGCAAATTTTCGCAGGAGAGAAAAATGTCGTGTGAAGCTGATGCATCGGCAGCAATCAGAGATCGAGGTCTCAGGGTAACAACGCCCCGCACACAGGTCCTATCCGAGCTCATGCACGCCTCCGATCACGTGACCGCACGCGATATGGTGCAGCGTATCGAGACGGCGTGGCCCAACACAACGCCCTCCACCGTCTACCGAACGCTCTCGGCTCTACGCGACGCTCGGTTAGTATCAGAGACCCTCATGGCTGATGGCGAAACAATTTACCAGGCCGCGATTCACGGATCTCACCACCACGCCAACTGTCGAGAGTGTGGCGACGTCATCGACATCCCGAACGAATATTTCAGCGATCTGCAGCAGCGTCTGGACTCGGATTTTGGCTTCTTTGCAGAGTTAGATCACATCGCCATAACAGGCCGGTGCGAGCGCTGCCGGGAATGAGCGTCCCAGAACGGACGTCCGTTGGCTGCTGAACTTGGTCTGGTGCTGATTGGCACCGGAATTGGACTGGGCATCCGCCACGGCGTCGACTGGGATCACATCGCAGCAATCAGCGATGTCACAAGTACCCACGAAAGCAAACGAAGAGCGCTCGCGATGGGCACCCTCTACGCCCTCGGCCATGCGGCAGTCGTCATCGTGCTCGGATTCACCGCCATCTGGTTTGGCGCACTGCTGCCGGAGGCCGCGGATACCTACCTTGAGTCGGTAGTCGGAATCACACTGATCGCCCTTGGCGGCTGGATCCTGCTGACCATGTGGCGAACGCGCGGCGATCTTGTACTGAAGAGCCGCTGGATGCTGGTCTTCGACGGCGTTCGCTATGCCTACGGCCGCATCACGCGCGGGAGTGAGCAGCGCCAACTGAACGATGCACATGCCCGCGGTGCGACACGAGGATACGGACCCGCTGCCTCAACTGGCATCGGCATGATCCACGGAATCGGAGCGGAGACGGGCTCCCAGGCGCTGCTACTTGCCGCCGCCGCAGGAGCAACATCCGTTGCCGCTGGCAGTTTCCTCTTGATCGCATTTGCCGTAGGCCTCGTGGTGTCCAACACGCTGATAGCCCTGGCATCCATATTCGGCCTGGTCGGCGCGGGCGCAAGGCGATGGACGCGAGTTGTCCTTGGACTTACTGTCGCCGGATTCAGCCTCATCGTAGGCTTCATCTTTCTCTTCCAGAGCGGTGGGTTGCTGCCGGGGCTACTCGCCTAGATCGACGCGCTCCTGGATGGCCTTGTTCATTGACCATCTCGGGTACTGGTCGTGGATCAACATTCCGGGCATCGGAGTACCAAGTGGCTGTGGGGGAACCTTGAACGGGCCAAAACTCCCCTGCATTACGGAATAGACGTAGCGGAGCCCTCGCCGCCGCATGTTTCGGCCCGACGGCACATTCCAGAGCGCCACGCTAGCGAAGATCGTGGCTCCCTGCTCCAACACCCAATCGCCAGTGACCGAGAGCACGCTCGAGCCAAATCCTTGCAACTTCACGTCTGGCGCAACGTCGATGCCTATCTCATAAACGTTGAATCCCTGGTCTGTCACCGAAGTAAGGGCTACGAGTCGATTGTCGTCATAGATGCCGAAGTGAGCGATCGCATCCTGCGCGCCCGCGCAATGCCAGAAGATTTTGAAGTCCACAGCAGCAACTTGCTCAAGCGTTAGCCGCACGGCAGTGCTCCCAGGTTTTGGCGACCAAGTGGACTCGTCAGCCGAATAGCACGGCACCGGGCCCCAGATGGCGACGCCATCACCCAGCGTGATGCGACTGAGATCGTACGCACCAGTCACTGAGAACAGCAGATCGGGATGCATCTGCGCCGCAAGTTCCGTAATCGGCGCAACCCACTCGTCCCGTACCGCGAACACGGACTGCATGTTGCGCCGTACACCAAACACCGGTTGGCCCTGCTCCTGGTCAGGCGCAGACACCACCAGCGCCTCGCTGTCGACATCCGGAAACGGACACCCCAACGTGTCCTCAATCCATGGTCGGACAAGCTCAAAAAGTTGTTTGTCAGTACTCACGCGCGCCCGTTCCGACCGTTGATCCTTCGAGAACCTCAGGATGGCGGTTCGATGAATTCAAAGCTGTCGCCACAAGATACATCGATCTGCCGACCTCTTCCAGAAAAACCATTCGCCAAACCACACCAGCCATCCCGCCTGACCTCGCCAGCCATCATGAGGTTCTCGAAGGATAAGCGGCCATCGGCCACCCACGCCGTTACGGCAAGTCCAAACTGATCTCGAGTTCTGAGCCGATCGACCGGTACCAATCGATCACCTCGCGGTGGTATGGAATGCCATCTTTCGTCCGTTTCTCCGTCTCCTCACCCTCGCTTAGACCCGGGTACAGCACCCGCTCGTGACCTTTGGCGGGCGGCGTGTTCTTCAGCCCACTCAGGAACGCGTCGACATGCGACTTGAACTCGTCCAGCCCAATCCAGGATTCAATGTCATAGGCCGCGAACCACTGCCCGCCACCGCCGGTGATGAAACCCGCGCCAAGGCCGGTCAGTGAGTTGCACCAGATATCCACCATCGCTCCCAGCCCGTATCCCTTATGCGAGCCGTTCTCACGAGTCCCACCAAACGGCAGCATGTAGTACTCTCCCGGCGCTGGCGCGTCCGTTGGCTCCAGGATTGGCTCGCCATCCATGCCGGTTATCCAGCCCGGCTGCAACTTTGCGCCCGTCCGCTTGGCCAGCGCAATCTTGTTCGCAGCGATCTGGGTTGAGGCAATATCAAACAGAAACGGATGCTCCTTGCCGGAAGGCGCGGCCCACGCAATTGGGCACGTGCCCAGCCGCGGTTCCGCGCCAAACGTCGGCACCATCTGGCTGCCACCGGGGCCAGCCATACAGTGGCCCAACATACCTTCGTTGGCGGCAAGCGTCGCATGATATCCGGCGCCGCCAAGGTGACCCGCATTGATCACCGTCGCCACGCCAATCCCAACCTCACGAGCTTTCTCGATAGCCCGCTTCATCGCCGTGGGACCAACTGTGATTCCAAGCGCTCCGTCAGCGTCTATGTGAACCATCGTCTTCGACTCACGCAGCACTTTTGGTTCCGCCTTCGCGTTCTGCTTCCCACTCATGAAATCGGCAACATAGCGGCGCAGCATGTTCGACACACCATGGGTCTCAACACCGCGCATGTCATTCGTCACCAACACGTCCGCCGACTGCTCAGCATCTGACTCTGACATCCCAACCTTCTGGAAAATGGCCTCTGTAGCTGCGCAAATCTGATCCCGCTGAACGTAAACGCGATCTTCCTCTGGAACTTTGAATCTATCGAGCATCTATTTGGAATCCTTCTTGCTGACGCAGGGGGCCGTGCGCATATGTGGCGCATGGTACTCCTGCGTGCAATTCCGGGCTGTTGGAATTGCGGGGAGGTACCCTTCGAGTAGCCTCAGGAAACCTCCCCGCAACCCCACCACGCACCCCAATGCCTCATCACCGGCAAGGCACCGCTTTACATCGGCCAGGAGTGTCAAAGAGCAAGTTTCCTAAGGCCACTCGAAGGGCACTTACTATCCGACAATCCCGCCCACACGAAATCATCTAACTCCCCCCCATTGCCCTAGAATGCTCTTCGCATTCAACCTCATAGCTCTAAAGGCGCATCCCCCATCATGAAAATCGAAAAGATCGAAGTCACCGTCTTCAACACGCCGTCGAAGAAGATGAACGACACCGACGGCCACACCCATCCAGGCCCCGAGCACGATACGCAGCAGGCCATGCTCACGATCACTTCAGATGATGGCCACTCCGGATACTCGTTTGGCTCGCCCGAAGGCCTGCGTCCGTACGTGATCGACAACTTCGTGAAGAAGGTTTTCATGGGCAAGGACCCTCTGGACCGGGAGCGACTGTGGATTGATCTGGCCAAGTGGCAGCGAGGCAGCGGCGCAAACCTCACCGATGGCACATTGGCGGTCGCCGAAATGGCGCTCTGGGATCTCGCCGGCCGTGCAAGTAACACACCCGTTTGGAAGATGCTGGGCGGCTATCGCGACAAAGTTGCCGCTTACGGCTCGACGATGTGTGGCGACGAGATGATCGATAGTCTCGCCACCCCCGAGGATTACGGCAAGTTCGCCGAGTGGATGGTCGAGCGCGGCTACAAGGCCATCAAGCTTCACACGTGGATGCCACCGGTGTCGTGGGCGCCCAGCGTGATGATGGACATCAAAGCCTGCGCCGCAGTGCGCGAAGCGGTGGGACCTGAGTTCCCGTTGATGCTAGACGCCAACCACTGGTACTCCCGGATGGAGGCGTACGAACTGGGCAAGGGCATCCAGGCGCTGGACTACTACTGGTACGAAGAGCCAATGGACGAGCACTCAACGGAGTCATACCGATGGCTCGCCGAGAACCTGGATATCCCGATCATTGGCCCGGAGTACGCCTACGGCAAGTTCCACACCAGAGCGGAGTGGATCGCCACCAAGGCCTGTGATATCACTCGAGTTGGCGTCGCAGATGTCGGCGGAATCGGCCCCAGCATAAAGGTCGCCCATCTTGCCGAGTCGTTCAATATGGACTGCGAAATCCACGGTGGCGGAGCTGGCAACCTCGCGGTGATTGGAGCCATCTCCAACACCACCTGGTACGAGCGAGGCCTGCTGCACCCGTTCGTCGACTATGAAGAGATCCCCGCCCACTTCAACAGCATCATCGATCCTATGGACGAGGACGGCAACATCCCTATGCCAACCCTCCCCGGCCTGGGCGAAGACATCAACTTCG
>DBZV01000080.1:385-8549 GCA_002311865.1 Dehalococcoidia bacterium UBA1151 | reverse complement strand
CCTCGCCCTGTGAGAGGGGGCTGGAGTGAGGGCGCGCCTGATCAGCCTGGGGTCTGATATCCGCGCGCGGCGTATGAGACCGGTAAGACTGAAACGGCTTCATATCGCGCGCCTGAACCATCATCTCGTGAACAGCAAAGCCCCGGCGATTCTGTCTGTTAGTATCGCGGGGATTAGGATGCGTCCGTAGGATTGGCTGGAGTCAGCCGCGGATAAAAGCCAGTGAGTTGGAGGCGCGTGAGATGCGGGTATGGGAAAACCGAACGCTGAGGGATGCGTCTGCAGTGCTCGCTCTCATTCCATTCCTTGTTGCGATGTTCATCAATCTCAGCGACCAGAGCATCTCTGACCACTACGGCACCCTCCTGGTCGGGGCTGATACCGATAATTCAAATCTCACGATCATGAGTGGCGGAATCGCCGCGATCTTTTCGGCTCTTGGATTTGTACTTCATGGATTGTTCTGGTTCAAGATGACCCGGATCATTGAGTACGTCAAAGTTTTTACTCGGGTTCAGGCTCAAGCGATCGGTTTTGTCGCCATGGCTGGCCTACTCATCGTCGGATTCGTTGCCGAGGGTTGGATCGTGTTCGCAATCGCCCAGCTCGCGGTCGCTTACACGCTCTACAAGGCCGAGGTCTTACCTAATATTTTCGGCATCGCTACCGCGGTGCTTGCCTTTGCCTCTATTTACTTCAGCGTTTTTGGTGGATCAAGCAGTGATGCGCCGGTCTTCTTGTTTATCGCCTGGTCAATAGTGATAACCGCGTTCAGCCTTAGTGACGGAGGGCATCCGGAAGATCGAGCGCTCACATTGGACAGAATCATCCAGCGAGACCCGGTCGGACAGATCGGCACAAGTGAAGCCGACGAGTAGACGCTGTAGTAGTCCTGTCAGCCCCACGGTGGGCAACGTTGGAGTCAGTTCTCGTACGTAGGCCTGTCGGGCGCGCCGGGTTGCGGATTCGGTAATGAGACAATCCCCAAATGCCTGAACTTCCTGAAGTTGAGAATTTACGCCGATATCTGATTTCAGAGGCCGTTCCGGGCCTCTCGGTGGTCTCCGTGGATGTGGCCGCCGCGCGAACTATTAGGACTCCGTCAGTGGAAGATTTCGTCCTGGGGTTATCGGGGCGGCGAGTGGTTGAGATCGGCCGGCGGGCCAAGTACATCGATGTAGCACTTGACCGCGGCCATCTCGTACTCCACATGGGGATGACAGGGAGTCTCCGCGTGTCGTCGGGTGACGATGAGCCGCTGCGTTTTGCTCATACACTGTTTCATCTTGATGATGGGCGGCGGATTGAGCTGAATGATCCGCGCAAGTGGGCGTCGGTATGGCTGGTGGACAGGTTTGAGGACGCTCTGCCGAACATAGGGCCGGAGCCGCTGGATATGTCGTTCACCCCGGAGGAGTTTGCTCAGCGGGTGAGCAGGCGTAGATCGCCGATCAAGGCAGTGTTACTGGACCAGGCGGTAATAGCCGGGGTTGGCAATATCTATGCTGATGAGGCGTTATTGCGGGCAGGGATTTCGCCATCTCGACGCGCACATCGAATTTCGGAGCAGCGACTGAGCCGATTGCTGGATGAGATTCGGAACTCTCTGGCGCGGGCGATCAACTACATTGGCGATAATCCCTTGGATGATGGCCGGCCGTTTGTGGTGGATGCGTTCGATGATCGCATGCAGATTTTGCGAAAGCCGGGGAGCGTCTGTCCGCAATGTGGCGCGGTTCTGAAGACGAAAGTTATTGGCGGACGGACGGCCTATTTTTGCGGGGGGTGTCAGGGGGGATGCTGCGGTCGGGATGCCCGCAATACGCAATTTTCGGCTTTACACCTCTGGGATGATTGGGCGCCAGACGATTGTCTGGTGCCGTTCCGGGCCCGTGGAGATAATCGACGCGGGGACGTTGAGCAACTTCTCAAGGTACTCGATGTAGTTTCGGGCGCCGTCGGGCAGCAAATTGGGGTCTGATATTCCCGCGGTGGTCTCTGTCCAACCCGGCACTTCCTCATAGATCGGCTTGCACCGTTCAAGCAGCACCGCGTCGATCGGGAATTTCTCGATACGCTCCCCGTCCAGCTCATATGCGACACAAACTTTCACGGAATCGCGTCCATCCAGGATGTCCAGTCGAGTGATGATCATCGAGTCGAAGCCATTGACGCGCGCGCTGTAGCGTCCGGCAACGCCATCGAACCAGCCTATTCGGCGTGGTCGACCCGTCGTGGACCCGAACTCACCAACGGGTCCGGCGTTTCGTAGTTCATCAGCGGCTTCACCAAATATTTCCGTTGGGAACGGTCCAGCGCCGACCCGGGTGCAGTACGCCTTGAACACTCCAGCAACTCCACCAAACGCCCGTGGGCCAAGGCCTAGTCCGGTGAGCGCTCCGCCGACGGTTGAATTGGAGGATGTGACGTACGGGTAGGTGCCGTGGTCGAGGTCCAGCAGAGCACCCTGGGCGCCCTCAATGATGATGTTTTCACCATCTTCCAGCGCCTGGGCGACGATATCTTCCGCCGACCGGATGTGGGGAGCCAATCTGGGCGCCCATTCCCGAACCTGGGCAAAAATTACCTCGATGTCGATTGGATCGGCACCGTAAATCTTGGTGAGGATTTCATTCTTGCGTTCGATGATTTCTGGCAGGCGCAGTCTGAGGTCATCCATGTCCAGAAGTTCGCCGATACGTATTCCGGAGCGGTCCACCTTGTCCAGGTATGCAGGTCCAATGCCACGGCCTGTTGTGCCAATTGCTGCGTTGCCCCGGCGGGCCTCTTGCAGCTGATCAAGCTGCACATGATATGGCATGACGATGTGGGCACGGTCGCTCACAACAATCGTTGAGGCGTCGAGTCCTTTTTCTTCGATATCATCGATCTCTTCGATCAGTACAGAGGGATCGACCACAACGCCATTACCGATGACGTTAACAGTGTTTGGCCA
Source organism: Dehalococcoidia bacterium UBA1151 (assembly GCA_002311865.1). Taxonomy (GTDB): domain Bacteria; phylum Chloroflexota; class Dehalococcoidia; order Lucifugimonadales; family Lucifugimonadaceae; genus UBA1151. The sequence continues at coordinate 5,593 of DBZV01000080.1, read as the reverse complement.
ACAGACGCCGGATGGAATGAGGTGGAATTTAAAGGTCCCATGCTCATTCATCACTGTGTGTCCGGCGTTGTTACCGCCGGAGTAGCGCGCGACTACGGTAGCGCGCTCCGCAAGGAAGTCGATGATCTTCCCTTTGCCTTCGTCGCCCCACTGGGCTCCAATAACAGCAAACGCGGGCATAGCCTGCGAACTCCAATCAATTAATCGGGGACGCGCAACGCCCGCCGAAAGGACGGCGGGCGTCCCGATGAATTATACGCCAGTCCGCGGGGAGTCTTTTCAAGTGGGTTGGCGAAAAGAGCGCCGGGCTGAACTTATGCCTTCCGGTCTGGCTATTGAAATCGAATTCGATGGCTTCTTACGGGCTACCTGTTTGGACTCAGGAACTCCGGCTGATAGGGCGCTGAGGCATGATCCCGAACAGACAGCGGTCCTCACTCACCGAAGTTCAGCACGCGCCTCAACCTGCGTCCAACCTGGGTAAAGCCTATGCGCTCGTAAAAACGCTCGGCATCCGGCGACGTTCCGAGTTCGACTATCTTGCATTCACGATTGACCGCTTCTTCTGCGGCCGCATCCACGAGTTGCGCACCAAGGCCACCATTCCGATGTTCCGGTGCGACGTACATCTCCTGAATGATGGCGTACTTACCAAGTGTCCTGATCGCGTCCTGAAATGAGACCGTGCAAACGCCCACGAGTTGATCGCCATCTTTAGCAACAACGATGGCCCCGTCCGAGTCACCAGCTATCACTCTCTCACACATCACCTCGGCTTCGGCCAAAGGCAATGTGGTACCACCGAGCTCCATGATGAGATCGTTGATCGCCTTTACAATTTGTTCTGCATCGTCTGTATTCGCAAACCTGATATTCATCGAAACATTACGACCATTTCGGCAGGGTGAAAGCGCACAGTGCCATTAACCTTTCCACGTAAAGAACTCCGATACCTCTGCGAGAAGCCGATCCAGTTCATCCGAGTCCCGGCTGTCCATATACCGGCGCGCCGGCGCGCGCATATGCGGACTATCGATCACGCCTCGCCGGTGCAGCACATTCTTGTACACGGCAGCGCCAAACGCATTCTCAAATAGCAGCATTGGCGCCATCTTGTTGTAGATGCGAATCGACTCCGCCTCATCGCCGCGCTCCAATGCGCCCCACAGTGCCGCGTGTACATCCGGCATGTGGCAGCCCGGCATGGTGCCGCATGCTCCGCGCGCGTACTCGTCCAGCAGATAGCGCCCGCCCATTCCTCCCATTACACCTTCCAGCGCAATGCCTGCAGCCTCAAATTCAGCAGTAATCGCCTGGCCAGGCGGCATCGTCTCCTCTTTAATGTAGGAGATCGTATTTACCTCCTTCAGAAGTCGAACCATCACATCAAGCGGCACCTTCTGCCCCGCTGGTGGGTCGTGGTTCTGGATGAACACCGGAAGTTCAACCGCCCCGCCAATGCCGCGGTAGTACTCCTCCATCACGAACGGCGAAACGTTGCGTGAGATTGGCGGCAGCGCCATTAACGCGTCCGCACCCGCGTCCTGCGCCGCAAGAGACAGCTCAATCGCGTGCTGCACGGAAACGCCGGATATGCCAGCCACCAGCGGAAGCGCACCGGCATTCGCATCCACCCCGGCCTTAATGACGGCAACCCTTTCCGAGTCCGAAAGGGTGAAGAATTCGCTGGCGTTAACCGGCATGACAATCCCGTGGGAGCCGGTTTCGATGCAGTACTCAACACACTTCGAAACGCCTTTGAAGTCGATAGAGCCGTCCTCATGGAACGCCGTCACGGGGATCGCGTAGACGCCCCGGAACTTCGCCCTGGACCGCAGCATCTCTGCTTCTGTCACCAATTGATCCTCTTCTCTTTATTCGGGTATTGCGGCTCCACATGAGCCGGGTATTCAACGACTGAGATCTCGACTGTAACGCAAACAGTTGCCTCAACGCGGGTACAATCCTGCATTCATACCACTCGGCTTTCTCCAAACAGACACCGAAACGACTGAGGTAGGTCAGATGCCGGACACAATGCGCGGAGCTCTCCACGACGGTGGCGACAAGGTAATTTTTCGCGATGACCTCGCGATGCCAGCACCGTTCCCCGGGTCCGCGCTGATTCAAGTCCGCCAGAGCGGCATCTGCGGCTCAGACCTCCACATGAATAACGAACGCACGGAGCAGCAGGTGATACCCAGTGGCCATGAGGTTGCCGGCGAGATCATTGAGCTGCCCGATGGTGAGACTGACCTGCAGGTTGGGGATCATGTGGCCATCGAAACCATAGGAGCAGGTCAGGCGTGCCTGAACTGCTGGTACTGCCGCTCTGGACAGTACCGACATTGCGAGAACAAGTCCGGCGACACCGGCGGTGGATTTGCCGAGTATATGACGCGTAAACCGGCGGGCCTGTTCAAGCTGACCGACGATATGGACTGGACCGATGGCGCGCTCGTAGAGCCACTCGCCGTTTCGGTGCACGCCGTGCGATGGGGCGGCATGGCCCCCGGTGACACGGTGGCCGTCGTAGGCTCGGCCACCATCGGCCTGACCGCCATCGCAGCCGCCCGCCATCTGGGCGCTGGCAAGATCATCGCTTCCGCCAAATATGACCAGCAGAAGATGGCTGCAGCAGCGATGGGCGCCGATATCGTTGTTGGCTCAGAGCCCGGCGAATTGGAAGACGTCACCCGCGCCGAAACCGAAGGCCGCGGTGCAGACGTCGTACTCGAATCCATCGGAGGCACCACGCCAGACACGCTGGTCCAGTCGCTTGAGACTTGCCGCGCTCAAGGCAAGGCAATCATCATTGGCGGCTTCCGCAATCCGTTCGAATTCGACTTCCTCCGCCCAATGCTTCAGGAGAAGACGGTCTTGCTCTCCTCCTGCTACGGAGTTGTCGATGGGCATCACGATTATGAAGTCTCCATAGACATCCTCGCTAGCGGCAGAACGCCGTTGCGCGAAATGGTCACGCATAGGGTCTCGCTTGAAGAGATCCAGTATGGCTTCGATCTTGCCTACGACAAGACTTCAGGCTCGCTCAAGGTCCATGTTGAGGTCTAGGTCAATGATGCTTTCAATACAGAGTGAACCAAAAGGCTCGTTTCCTTGAGCCGGAGTGAGCCACCAGCGCCGACGTGGTGCGGGATGCTGAATCCCGGAGAAGGCGCAGTTATACCTCCCTGGCCGGAACAACTGCAAAGTAATGGGAACCTGCATAGATGACTACTGTTGAAGTACTTGAGAGGATCGAACGCCCTGCGCGGGCTGTCGGCGGACGCACAATCGCCATATCAGCCGCTATCCTGGTGTTCGGAATCGGCGCAACAGCGCTTATGACCGTTCTGTTCGGTGGCGGGGTAACGCTCACGCCATATGAGCAGGCAATCACCCCCCCCTCGTTGAACAGCACAACGTAATTGTGGGCGAGTGGAATGCCTTCCTGTCCGATTACAACGCAATCGCCCTTGAGTCGCCGGAGATCTATGACGAGCGAGCTGTCGACGGTAAGAAAATGACCCAGCAGCTCGCCGATGATACGCAGGCCCTCATAGTTGCCTGGGACGGCGTCGAGACCCCCGCAGGAACTGCAACGGCCCACGGACTGGCTCGCGACGCGATCCGAGAGACCCAGAGCGGTTTCATCGAGCTCAGCATCTATTTCTCAAACATCGTCCAGTACGGCGTCGCATTCGACGAAGATCTCCAGGCGGGAACCTCAAGACTCAACCGAGCATCCCTGATCTGGGCAGAAGCAAAGGCAGCAGCAATCCTGGCCAACTAGCCGGACACCCCCCATATCGCAGGCCTGCCAGGTTCTGACCTCTCCCTAAACAAGACCAGGCGGCCCCGTTCCGGCCGTAAACGACGGGCAACAAGCCCGTCGTTTGCATTAATGCGCAGCGCATCCACCCATGCCGCCGGGGTTGCCCGGCCCCACGCCACATACGTGCGCACCCCCGGAGGTGGGACAAGCCCCACAGCTACCGCGATCTCAACGCCACTTTCCGCACATCTACCCCATCCGTCACCCTGAGGCCCGCCTCCGCGGGCCGTGAGGGCATCTGCCGACCTCGAGTGACCGAGTGGTTGCAAAACCGCGATGTTGGTAGGCGAGGTGGTTGATGGAACCCGCGCGGTGTTCACATACGGCAGACGCCCTCACAGTCGGCAAAGCCCCTCCTTCAGGGTGACACATCGCGCAACGCCTCCCGCGTTGAGGTTCCCAGAGGCTCTCGAAGGGCACCCAACGCAGAGCGCCGACACCACACACACACCCAACCCCGCTCACGCGTACAATTCCTCCCGCCCCCAAATAACCACCCGCACTCACGCAGGACACACATGAGCAACGTAACAATTCGCAACATCAGAGTCATCCTCACGGAGCCCGACAATATCCGGCTCGTGATCGTAAAGATCGATACCAGCGAACCCGATCTCTACGGCATTGGCTGCGCAACCTTCACCCAGCGCCCCAGCACCGTGAAAGCAGCTGTTGAGGACTATCTCGCACCTTTCCTCATCGGGCGCGACGTGGCTGACATTGAAGACATCTGGCAGTCATCGTACGTCTCCTCTTACTGGCGCAATGGCCCGGTTCTGAACAACGCTCTCAGCGGTGTCGATCAGGCGCTCTGGGACATTAAAGGCAAGATGGCCAACATGCCGGTTTATGATCTGCTGGGTGGCAAGGCCCGTGAAGCCGCTGGCGTATACGTCCACGCCTCTGGCTCCGACCTGGTCGCTATCGAAGACCAGATCCACAGCTTCATCGAGCAGGGCTTCCACAACGTCCGCGTTCAGATGGAAACGCCCGGTCTTACCTCCAACTACGGCTCTGGCAAGGGACTCACCGAGGCTGACCTCACCTACGGCATCACCGAAGGCAAAGGCGCCGCCCCGGCGAAGCCTTTCACCGGCCCTCGCTGGATTACCAACCGCATACGAGAATTCGACCCCGACAAGAACTACGCCCACCCCGGTGGCGTGTTCGAGCCAAAGCCGTACATCCGAAATGCACTGGCTCTCTTCGACCACGTCCGCAACAAGGTTGGATTCGATTTTGAGATGCTGCACGATGTCCACGAACGCATCCCCCCGATCCTCGGCGTCAAGTTCGCCAAAGACGTTGAGCAGTTCGACCTTTTCTTCCTTGAGGACCTCTTCTCACCGGAAGACAACGATTACTTCCGCATG
>DBZV01000080.1:0-183 GCA_002311865.1 Dehalococcoidia bacterium UBA1151 | reverse complement strand
AACGTCCGCACCGCCTGGCACGGTCCCGGGGATACTTCACCGGTGGGCCACGCTGCGAACTTGGCGATTGACCTGAACGTCTGGAACTTCGGTATCCAGGAATACGCCATCTTCAAGGACCGAACGAAGGAAGTCTTCCCGGGCTGCCCGGAAGTGCACGATGGCCACATGTGGGGCAACGAT
>DBZV01000094.1:30451-30828 GCA_002311865.1 Dehalococcoidia bacterium UBA1151 | reverse complement strand
GATACCAGGCTCCCCCACCAGTGTCAACATCCCGCCCCGACAACGCGTTCTCAAGTTTGGCCTTCAATTGATCCATCTCGGCATGACGTCCGACGAACACACCGGCGGCCATCGAGTCCAGTGAGCCCGTCTCTGACTCACTGGCTCCGCTCCCCTGCGAGAGATTGGAAGCGCTGCTCAGGTCGATCGCCTTAACGGCGACCAATACATCAGCGGCCGAGTCAGGCCGTTCGGCAGGATTCTTTGACAACAGCCGCATGATCAGGGAATTAAGTTGAGCCGGTATCTCGGACCGATGCCATTGCGGTGCAACTGGCGGTGTGTTGATGTGCTGTCCAAGGATGGCTATGTCATCGTCGCCCAGGAATGGAGGCCGC
>DBZV01000094.1:0-30349 GCA_002311865.1 Dehalococcoidia bacterium UBA1151 | reverse complement strand
TAGCCTGCTCAGGCGGCATATAGCACACGGTACCCACGATTGTTTTTTCTTGTGTCAGGCGAGACCGGTCGATCGAAAGAGCCAGACCAAAGTCACCGATGCGGGCGGTACCATCATCTGTAAGCTATATATTCCCCGGCTTCAGATCGCGATGGATAATGCCCTGAGCGTGGGCGAATTCCAGTCCACTGAGGATCTCGCTGGAGATGCGCAGGGCATCTTCCAACTGCAACATGCCGCCCTCAGCTTCTTCGATCAAGGACCCGACATCGCCGCCAGCCATAAGCGGCTGGACCATGTATGGCTGACCATTCTCATCCCCAAAATCGTGAATCGGCATGATGTTTGGGTGATCGCCCAGCCGTCCCATTGCCTGCGCTTCTCGGATAATCCGTTGGCGCGAATCGGAATCAAGGCCCTCGGCCTTGATGAGCCCGAATGCAACATCCCTGTCCAAGGTGTTGTCGTGTACAAGGAAGACCTTTTTCTTTCCACCTTCCCCAAGTTGACTTTTGACTGAATATCGCCCATTGGCAAACGAGGTCGGCTGCTCAGCCGGTGGGGTAGGTTCCTCTGCTGCGATAGATGAGGAAGAAACAGTGTCAGGTTCAATCTGAACCTGAGCGGCGGCTTGAGTCTGAGTAGCCATTTCCTCCAACAGGAGAGCGTCCGCGTTTTCCGAATCCAGTACCAATACACCGGCTACTGACTCGATGACCGCGGTCCAATCGCGCGAGTCCGCCGCTTCCTCGGCTTGATCGAGGAGTTTGTCTATTCGCCGCTGCACACGCTCAGAAGGCATAGTGCGGAGCATGATAAGCGAAGTTACGTGAGTGTGTTGCCTACTGCACCAACATTGTTATCTCTATCGTGAATTTAACAGGGTGAATTGCACCGTCGGAACCAGGATTGCTGACGGGGCGTGGATGGAATCGAACGGCTTCCTGCTTCGGATTCGTGTGCTCACGTGAGCCAGTCCCAGTATTTCGATGCCTGGGCTACCGAGATGTCAACGTCTTCTTCGAGGAGGTACCGTTCGGCTGCAAGTGCCTCTCCGGCGGCGCGGACGCGTTCCAGGTAGTCGTTTTTCGACGCGTAGCGCTCTTCAATTGAGGGTCGTGGGTCGCCGTTTGCGTCTCGGTTGGCTCTGGTTGCGGCAAAGGGAATGGTGCCGCCGGCGAAGACCAGCAGTTGCGTTTCGCCGCCTGTTGCGGGATGACGAAGCGTCCATCCTGTGGTTGCGGCGATGGGCACGGCGACTTCCGGCAGCATTACTCCGGCTATCTCGTTGCCGTCGGCGTCCACTGCTGACACCAGCGATCCGAAGACCCCGCCGATTTGCGGCGGAAAGGTGGTTACCTGTTCGCGCGACTCCATCAGGCCATAATCTCGCCGCCGCGGGTTGGCGTGATGCGCCGGGTAGTTGGCGCCGGGGAGGCGGTTGAACACCGCGGCCGGTTGATCAGTTGGGACTGCGGTGCCGTCATCGAGGCGGGGGTGTCTGCTCGGCGGGGGTTCGATGCCGTCCACAACCCATCGGTCCATGTTTACAAGGCACGCTCGCAAAAGGGTCGCGTAGTCGATGATGTTACGCAGGTTCTGTGCCCGGTCCTGATCCAACTTTTCCGTCGCCATGACTTCTGCGACCGCAAAATCCGAAGGTGGCCACACGCCCAGGCCGTGTTCGGTGCCGGTGAAGTGGTAGACGCGGGTATTTGGGCCCGGGTCGACATCGCGCTCTCCGGCGGGATCGGTATGCAGCAGCGAGGCGTCACCGCGGTGGTACTCAGCGGACGTGTTCGTGTATAAGATCTTGAGTTTGCTGCCGCGTTCGTCGAGCCGGGCGTGAAGGGATCCGGCCTCTTCCGTCTCAGTGTCGATAGAGGTTGAACTGGCAAATGGGAAGAGCTGGGTCAGCATGTTGTTGCGGTCCTTGGAATTCTGGCCGAACCGCTGGTTGAACTCACCCCGCATACCGCCAGCCACGTTCGCGATCACGCCGTCAAACGCTTCGCGATTCTCCTCGTCCAGATTGAAGTCGTTATAGACATATGTGCGGAGATATCGCCCGGTCTGGGAGCGGCCGTATGCGTATGCGTAATCGATGCCCGGCACCGGCGTTGCGACCTCCGCGGTCCCGTGTTTCATCCACGATGTGCAATCGCGCAGCGCGGCGAAGCTGAGACCCAGAACACGCGCTCCGACAGTCGTATAGATGACCTGGTACAGGCGACCCTTCTCGAACATGTTCGGGGCGCAGACGTAGTCCGGGTCCGGGAGGTAGTTGCCGTCGTCGTCGATTCGGCCAAAACGCCACTCCTCGCGCGGCACCGTTTCCGGTTCGCCATCAGGCTCGTCACGAACCTCCATGTAGGCGTCCGGCTGGTCCATGTCAGCCGCGGGATAGGCACGATGGCCCTTGTCTGACAACAGGAAGTTGTGGACGTCGGCAGGTGACTGGAGTTGGGAGTAGACGCGCCCGGTGATCGGCTTCGCAGCGCCGCCGTTGGCCGATTCCAGTGCATCAGGACCGTCCAGCGTGATCAGCGCCGGGTGCGGCGGCGCATCCTTCTGCCACCCGCAAGCCACCGTCACGTAGCCGTTACGCATCAGGAAGCCATCGCCGGGGTCGATCTCCACGTCGATGGGCGTGTTTTCGTCGATGGTCGGCCGGGTGGCACGATTGAAGTTTGGGAATGCGACGCGGTTTCCACGGTTCACCACGTCCAGGATCATCCTGCCGTTCGCCTTGCTCCGGTCCACCGGGAGGATGATCGATACATCTGCGGAGAATTCGACACGGCCATCCGCGTTACGAGGCGCCAGCGCAACGTCGGTGATCCGCTCGTTGGCTGCGTGAGTGGGATCGATTGTGAAGTGAAGCGTTCCGCGAAGCTCCTCGTACGGGCCAACGTCGCCCCACGACTTCCCGTCGGCCAGCGGGCGGCTGAACTTCACATCGAATCCGATCACCGGCATTTCTGGCTCTCCTTCACGAGCGTCGGTGCAGTTGCATGCGTCAATCTACCGCGTGATGGCCATTTGTCCACCGGCGATACCGTAAATCTCCTTCCAGTGGGATATCAATATGTCAGTTACATCAACCATGAAGACGGCTGTTCGCCCCGAAGTGCCCGTACGGTAGGTACCCCGTGGGGCAGGCACCGATTGGAGCATTGGTATGGCGGCGAATCCATTTGATCTATCGGGCAAAGTAGCGTTCATCACCGGAGGCAACGGCGGCCTTGGGCTGGGCATGGGAATCGGCCTGGCGGAGGCCGGGGCGAGCATCGTTGTTGCGTCCCGGGACGAGGAGAAAACCAACAACGCCGTTGCTCAGCTCGAGGCGACCGGCGCAAAAGCCATGGGCGTTAGCTGCGATGTGGTGGACGCAGAGTCGATTGCGAGCGCGGTAGCCCAGGCGGTTGATGCCTTTGGCGGCATCGATATTCTGATCAATAACTCCGGCACATCGTTTCGTGCGCAACCAGAGGATATTCCGGAGGATGAGTGGGACCGCGTCATTGACACCAACCTGAAAGGACCGTTCCTGGTTTCGAAGGCCGTCTACCCGGAGATCAAGAAGCGGGGCGGTGGGAAGATCATCAACATCGGCTCCATGATGTCCATCTTTGCGTCGGAGTACGCCAGTCCGTACGCCTCCAGCAAGGGTGGAATCGTCCAGTTCACGAAGGCGTGTGCGATCGCGTGGGCCAAGGACAACATCAACGTGAACTCCATTTTGCCGGGCTGGATCCACACCGACATGACAGGCGCATTCCTGAAGATGTACCCGGAGCGTGAAGCGCTAATCGCCGATCGCACGCCACTGGCACGCTGGGGCCAGCCGCAGGAGCTGGCGGGAACGGCGGTGTTCCTGTGCAGCGCCGCATCAGACTTCGTAACGGGCGCAACGATTGCGGTGGATGGAGGCTATTCGATTAAGTAGGTGGCGTAGCCACTTTTTGCTGAAGGTGCCTGCCACACGGGCATTGGGGAGGACGTCCCAGTGCAGAGATCGGGATGTTGGCGTTGAGTGGCGGCGGGATTCCATTCTGTTCCCACCAGGAAATTTGCGGGATCAAGTCGCCCTCCTGCGTCACGAAATCGGATTGGCGGCATCCAACGCAGGTATGAAATGGGCGTGGGTTGCACGGGTCTGCGTATTCCCTCATGGAGGACGACCTTGATTTTTCACTCCCGCCGCAGTGCTCTACTGATTTCACTTGGCGCGATTACTGCCCTTGCCGCTATCGCATGCGGGTCGGATAATCCGCCGGTGACGATTCCGACTCAGGCCCCGGCTCCGACGAGCGCACCTGAAGCTGCCGCCACGCCAATCCCCGTAACCGAAGTGCCGCCAACAGCTCCACCGGCCGCCACCGCTGCTCCCGTTCCTGACGCGACTGCAGCACCCTCTCTGACTTCACCGCCATCGACTGGTGACGCGGCCGATCAGGTGAGCTTGAGCTCCGAGAACTTTGATGGGCTGGTCGAGGAGGTGGGCGTTGGAACGAAGCCTGCGATTGCACTGGATCAGGACGGCAATCCCAATATTGCATTCATGTTTGAGTCCCAGGATGGCTTCGTGAAAGCATCCGAGCGGGTAGATGGTGTTTGGATTGAGTCGCTGATCACGGAGGGTTACTTCTACGGGCCGCTGGATATCGACATAAACCCTGACGGTGCGGCCGTGGTGGCATGGCACGATCACCAGGCGGCCCAGTTTGCGCCGAATCTCGGCCACGTGGAGATTGCGGTAAAGACCCCGGGCGGATGGGCGCGGCGGACCCTGCAAAATCAGGGCCACGATGGATGGGACACACGCCTCATAATCGACGATGACGGGGTCAAGCACATTGGCGCGATCGACCCCAAGGAGTTTGACGGCGATGGCGTGGAGTACTACCGCGTCGAGCCGGGGGGAGACATTATCATCGATCAGGTTGGCAGCGGCAACCTCACGTACAAGTTCGCTGTGTCAATCGCTATCGATTCGGCGGGGATTCCATACTTGACGTACTACGATCAGGATACGAACGACCTGATCCTGGCTATTCGAGATGGTTCGAACTGGATACTTGAGACGGTGGATGCTGAAGGTGATGCCGGGCAGTTCGCGGAGCTGGTGATTGACGGTGATGACCGGATTCACATCAGCTATGTGACGCAGATCGGTCCTGATGCAGCGACGGTGAAGTACGCAACCCGGTTGGTGAGTGCGAACGAGTGGGAGATGCGTGACGTTGACGCGTTGACGCAGATCTTCTATGGATTCGAAGGCGCGCGCGAGATCACCGCGATTGATGTCGATAGTGAGGGCAATCCATGGATCGTCTATACCGACGAATCGATCATGAAGCTGGCGGTGTGGGAAGGCTCGGCATGGCAGATTGACTCGGTGTCGATTGCGACAGATCGCGGGGTTGCTTTTGGTCAGCTGGTGACGATGGAGTTGGATGCCGACGATGTACCGCACATCGCCACGTTTGAAGTGACCGACGTTGGTCCGTTGAACGGCAATATTCTGTACTTCCGAGGCACCGCCAGGTAGTCCGCCGCCGCGGGCCAAAATTTGCGGTCGCCCCTCAGGCACTAAGATGGCGCCATGACGTACACAATCATGGCGCGTGATCCCAGCACCGGCGGGCTGGGGATTGGTATCGCGACCTACTCGCTGGGGGTGGGTGCAACCTGCCCGCGCATTGCACCCGGCATTGGTGCAGTCTCAACGCAGGCGTTCACGAACGCAGACCTGGGCCCGATGGTGCTATCAGCCCTCGGTGCGGGGGCATCTGCCGCGGAGGCGATGGGTGCGATTCAGGTGCATGATCACGACTTTGACTATCGACAGGTTGGCATCGTTCCGGCCAATGGACTAATCGCGATTCACACCGGCTCCCAGGCCCGTGACTGGTCCGGCCACGCGATTTCTGAAAATGTCCTGACGATGGGCAACGGGCTTGCCGGCAAGCAGGTTGTTGATGGCATGCTAAGCGGATTTGACGCCGCCAACGGGCCGCTCGCAGCACGTCTCCTTGCGGGGCTCGAGGCGGGGCGGGACGCGGGTGGTCAGCAGCCGTCGCCGGGCAACCATCTGATTGAGCGATCTTCTGTGTTGCTTGTCTACGGTGAGAGTGACATTGCGATCACCGATCTGCGCGTGGATGTGCATGAGGCCGCAGTCGATGAACTCCGGCGAGTGTATGAGTTGTACTCCACGTACGCTCCCTACTATCAGGAGCGACAACATTCGCCGTCTACCCTGGAGGCGCAGGAAGTGTGGACGCGGGCGAATGTGGATGATGGGGAACCGACGTAGAGCGAGGTTTACGGCTCCCATCAAGTGATGCAGGACGTATGCCGTGCAGTCGCGCGTGAGCGATGCTGATGTCCCGAGAGACGGGCACATGCAATGTGCCGCTACGGTACCTAATAATTTGTCGTGAACGCGAGCCCCGGGGCGCAGCTATCGCAGACGCCCCTAAGTGTGCGGTGGACATGTGCGATGGTGATGAGCCGTGAGGAGCGTTGACCCGTGCCGATCAGAAATCAGTGCTCCGTTACTCTTCCGCCGTCTATGTTGATTGCCTGGCCATTGATATAGCGGGATGACGGCGTGCAAAGGAAGGCGATTAGCTCCGCCACTTCTTCAAACTTGCCGGGGCGGCCTGCGGGAATGGGCGCCATCTTCTCTGCGGAATCAGTGTCCTTGTCGCCCCATCGGGCGGTGGGGATTAATCCGGGACAGACGGCGTTTACGGTGATTCCGTGGGGGCCGAGCTCTTTGGCCATGGACTGAGTCATACCGTTCAGGGCAAAGTTGGCCGCGTTGTAGGCCAGGTTGTTGGGCGATCCGGTCTTCCCTGCCATGGACGATATCGAAACGATCGAGCCGCCATCCTTTTGAGCGATGAGTTGCCTGGCCATGAGTTGCGACAGATAAAAGGCGCCCATCACTTTGACCTCCACTACCCACCGGAAGACATCGCGATCGACGTCCGTCATTGGCACGCGGTCTGCGCCCATGGGTGCAGCAGCGTTGTTGACCAGGATGTCTGCGCGGCCCATTTCATCGATAACGCCGGCGAAAAACGTGTCCACCGCATCTCCGTCCGTCACATCCAGCACGGCGGCCATCGACCGCCTGCCAAGGCCCTTGATCTCGTCGGCAACGCTATCGATATCTCGCCACCGGGCGGCCTTCTCCTCATCCGGGTACCGATCCGGCGAGCGGCCGGTACCGGTGATCACAACATCAGCGCCCAGGCGGGCCAGGAGTATGGCGGTTGCGCGGCCAATGGAGCGCATACGTCCGGCGCCGGTGATGATTGCCACCTTGCCGAGCAGTGGCTCGCCTTCAAGATATGGAAATTCAGGGAGTGGAACGCCTGATATGGTCATTCGGTAAGTCCGCCTAATGTCGCTTGTGCCTGGAATAGCTGATGGCCGCGGACAATTGTAATAGTCACTTCCTCTCCTAGCCGGTGCGTCCGCATCAGTTTTGAGAGGTCAGAGTTGTCGCGAATCGGCTCTTCGTTGATCCGAACGATGATGTCATCGATCTCAAGGCCCGCCAGTTGCGCGGCCCCACCATCCTCAAGATCCACTATGCCAACGCCACGTGTGACTGGAAGCCCAATAATCTGCGCTAGGGCGGGAGTGATGTCGATGCCGCGAATTCCGAGCACTCCTGGAGGCAGGGTGCTCTGGTGGAGCAACTGCCCGACGACCGCCTGGGCAAGGTTTATTTCGATCGCGAATCCGATACCCTCACCGGATTCCAAACGGGCCGTATTTATGCCAATTACCTCGCCGCTAGCGTTGACCAGTGGGCCGCCGGAGTTGCCGGGGTTGATCGCGGCGTCGGTCTGAATGAGATCGGTGAGCTGCTCGGTGCCCTGGTTCACGGTTCTGCCCAGCGCGCTCACCACGCCTTTGCTGACCGTTGGCCCTCCGGCAAGGCCAAGTGCATGGCCAATAGCAATGACATCCTCTCCCACTCGCAGTATTGATGAATCCCCGAATCGGGCGGGCTGCAGTCCTTTGGCTTCAATCTTAACAATCGCGATATCGACTGACTCATCTTCGCCGATTACTGTTCCTTCAAAAACGCTGTCATCAGTAAGGGCGACGCTGATCGAAATCGCTCCCTCTATCACGTGTTGATTTGTGAGAATTACACCGTTTTCTTCAAACACCACACCGGTGCCCGATGAGTCTCCAAATCTTGTCTGCACCTGAATGTGAACCACCGACGGACTGACATTTTCAACGATATCCACAGTGCTCGGGAGCGTTGGGCTATCAGGTGGGAGCGCAAATGGGGTGGCGGTGGGCGGGAATGCTATTGCTGTTGGCGATGGAGGGAAGGTTATTGCCGTTGGCGTAGGGGGAAACGTGACTGCCGTTGGCGTGGGTGGAAGAGTTATCGCAGTTGGTGTTGGGGCTGGGGTGGCCGGCGAAAGGTTAGTTGTTGGGTCAACCACCAGGCTGTCGACGGGGTCAGAAGACGTGCATGCAACTACAAGGAAAAGGGCAGCCGAAATCGCTGCAATCGCGGATATTCCTGGTATTGAACTTGTTTTGGGCATGATGTTGTGGGAAAAGGTTCAGAAATGCAGACGAATTATATGTGACCTGACGCAATTCCCTTTTCGTATTGATGCTGGACTTCACTAACCAGGTTGTGGGCGGGCATATAATCCTCCGATTATTCAACATGTAACAAATAGCAAGTTCTTGTGATGCGCATGATCATCCAGCGTGAGAAAGTTAGCCCTGGTCTGGGGAGATCGATCGCAAATTGAAGGCGTCGTACACGGAAGATTCGTATTCCATTGAGACGCTGGTCGGGTACTGGATTCGTGGGCTTGTGCTGACGGACTGGCCCAGCGGACGGGCAACACATTTTGAAAATCGAGGAGACATAACTGCCCGATAACGGCGGAGTTTCATCCGGCATCCTGCAGCGGCGTTCAAGATCTGACGCGCTACTGCTGGCCGCGATATTCGCGGGGGTTCTGATTGCCGCAATCGTTCTATCAGGCGCGTGGATTTACGTGCGCAGTCTGGAACGCGTTGGAGTTTCGCGCGCGACCGCGGACCTGGTTCCGGGCAACAAATCTCTGAATGTCAACAACACGCGAATGCCGTTCACCCGTGCGATATTCGAAGAGGGCGGAGCCGTAGTCCGAGAATCTGCCGAGCCGCTGGAAGGCCTGATCAAGGGCGACGGTGACTTTGTTCAGACCCCTCGAGTGCTCTGGGGACCGATCGAAGATGGTGTTCGAATCCTCCCCGATGAGAACGGAAATCCATTTCCGCTCGGCGTGCTTCAACGCATGTCACACCTGGAGTCGCACGTCCGATTCACGGCCGGTGGCCCGGCGAGTGAAGTGGTGAACCAGGATGGCGATCTTCCCGTCGTCGAAATAATGATTCCCCATGAGCGCGCCACAGATCTTGAACTCAAGGTTGGAGATGTCCTGGAAGTAGGGGCCACACCAAATGAGTTTGGCCGCTTTATTGCTGTGGTGGCGGGCATATTTGAGCCAATTGATCTTGAAGACCAGTTCTGGGGAGGAATTGGTATCGCCTTTGTTGCCCCATCGGCGCAGAACCAGCAGCTCCCTCCTCCGCTGGCGATGTTCCTCCGTGGCGACGCTATCTGGGTGATCACTGCGAATAGCCCGATCGCGGTCGGGAACGGGTGGTGGTTCCTCTACCTGGACACGGATGCACTCAAAGGCGAGTTGAGAGGCGACCTCATCTCCGGGATCCGTGATTTTGAAGATATTGTGAAAAAGCGGATCCCTCGGGCCAGGGTTGGCACCGGGCCGCTTGCTACGTATGAGAGCCTGGAGCGCAGGGCGATCTTCTCCCAGACACCGACGTATCTCATGGGTGCCCTGCTCATCAGCATCGCAGCCTACTTCCTGTATCTGGTTTCAGGCATCCTGGTCCAGAAGCGCCGCGAAGACATCAGCATGTTGCGTAGCCGGGGAATCAGCACCGTCCAGGTTGGCTGGATGTATGCCCTTGAGTTGTTTCCGATAGTCGTGGCGCCAGTTATTGCGGCGCCATTCATCGCCTTGTTGATTGTCTCGCAACTGGGCCGTATTGGCGCTTACGAGATCATCACACGGGGTGATGCTCTGCCGGTTGAGTTATCGTGGATTCCCTTTGCCGCCGCAATTGGGGCTGGCATAACCACCACGCTAATTCTTGTTGCTCCCGCCGTGATTCAAGCTCGGAACAGTGTGGTGGCAGAGAAGAAGCTCGCCGCCAGGCCAACCCAGAAGCCGCTATTTCAAAGATTTTTCCTTGATTTTGTAGTGCTGATTCTGGGTGGGCTGGTGATCTGGGAACTGAGAACGCAGCAGAGCGTTGTGGTTACGGACGCGCAGGGCGAGCAAAGTGTGGATATTGCGGCAATGTTTGGGCCGGTTCTCATTCTGGTAGCCGTCGCTTTGATATTCCTGAGGGTATTTCCAACCCTGTTGCGGATCATCAGCCTGATCGCCGGTCGCCGAGCTCCGGTGTGGGTTGCAATGGCCCTCTGGAAGCTTGCAAGAAGTCCCTATCAGTATGCCTGGCCCATACTGCTGCTGGTAATGGCTTCGGGACTCGGTGTCCTCGCTGGCACACTGTCCGGCACGTTGGAACTCAGCGCGGACCAACGCATTCAGTATGAGACCGCCAGTGATTTCCATATTGAGAGTCTCACCGCTCAGGGAGGAATTGGCGGATCAACGATGCAAGATCTTGAATCTATTCCTGGAGTTGATGCCCTTGCCCTGGGATTGAAGGGAGATGCCAAATTCGGAACCACCGGACGAGGGTACGAGTTTGACCTTTTTGCCCTGGATCCGGGTGCGTTCGCCGATATTTCATGGTTCCGAGATGACTTTGCTGACGTTCCATTGAGTCCGCTTCTTGAGAAAATAACAGTCACTGAATCAGCGCCAGGTGTACTCCTGCCAGAAGGCGCGATCGAGATTGGCATATGGACGAGGATCGATCCTCCGGCGGAAAAACTGTTCCTGTGGGTCACCCTGAAAGGCGCCACGGGCCGAGTGGGCGTTGTGACTCTGGGACCGATCCAGGGACCGGATTGGCACTACCAGTCAGCGGTGATTCCTGATCGCGTGGTTCATCCTGCGACGGTTGCGTCCATACGCGTCTTCGAGCCGACTACCGGCGACGCAGGCACGCCAACCACTTTCACATTTGATGATATGGACGCGCTGGTACGACTGCCCGATGGCAGCGTTGAACGCCACCTGGTTATCCCGTTTGAGAGCCGTGAAGACTGGGGAACTATGGCCACTTCAGAGGGGCTTGATACTGAGTTCAGTCTGGTTAGCGAGCCGCCTGAGCTTGGCATGCACTCCGGCGATCAGGTGGGACAGCTTCTCCTGGGGCGCGGCACGGCCGCTGGCGTGCGTGGCATCTACCGATCTGTGTTTGGGGATGCATTGCCCGTGGTGGCAAGTGAATCGTTTTTGAATCAGACCTCCGCGGAGGTTGGAGCACCGTTCGTAGCTCAGGTATTTGGAATTTTCACCCCAATTGTCATTGTTGACACTGTGAAGTACTTCCCCACGCTGGATCCTGATCGCAGCGGATTCGTGATTGCCGATTACGGAGCGATCTCCGAATTTCTGGAATCGCTTGGTCAGGGCTTTCCAAACGGCCGGAATGAGATCTACTTCTCAACTCAGGAGGAAGATCTGACGGAACTCGTTAGTGAGGTTCGAAACCGTACCAGCGGTGTAGTTCACATTGTGGACGCCGTCTCGCTCAAGCGGCGGCTACTGGTCGACCCGTTGGCAGTCGCTGGCTGGGAAGGGATGGCCGCGGTGGCGCTGGTGGGAACGATCTTGATCGTCTCGCTGGGCTACATCACCTACATGGGTTCGTACATCAACGCCTTGGCAAAAGAGAGCGCCCAGTTGAGCGTGCTTGGCATTACGCGCGGTGCGTATCTGCTCATGATCTCCACAGAGCACCTCATTGTTGGCGTGGTGGGGCTGGTGCTTGGCACCTTTACCGGTCTCTTGATGACTGAAGTGGCGGTTTCTTCCATCGCGCACACGGAATCTGGCGGAAAATTAATTCCGCCGTTTGTGTTGACCACTGAGTGGAGCGGGATCACCCTCGTCTATGGTGCGATTGGCATAATCGCCGTGCTCGCAGCGATTCGATTATTCGTCGGATATCGGCGGCTCGTGTTGACCCAGATTCTCAGGTTGGAGGAGTAACCCATGTTCCTCTCAACCCTAGAGCTGATGTTGAGACGCAGCCTTTCACACTGGAAGCTGCTGTCCGCGGTGGTTATTGGCGTCATGCTGGCGGTCTCAATCATGTCAGCAACCGTGCTGTACTTTGACGCCCTGCACAACATTGCGCTACAGCATGATCTGAATCAGCAGGCGCCGTCTACGCTGGACATACTTGTTGAAGCGAAACAGTCGCGCGTAAGCGTGGTGGGCCACGAGGAGTTGACCGGGTTCGTTGGCCCACGAATTGATCGCTATCTTGGGCCAATTTCGGACGACATAAGCGTGGCCTACAAGTCCAGCACCTTTTATGTTGCTGGCGAGGGTGCCGAGGTGCCGCCTCCCAGCGACGATAGGCGGCGGGCCGCATTCGTTGTAATTGAGGGCATTGAGGACAATTCCGTTCTGGTGGAAGGCCGCTGGCCATTGATCACGGCGCCTGTGTTTGGCGATACCGTGCTCGAGGTTGAGGGCGTCATATCAGAAGCAACTGCTGCTGAGTTTGGGCTGTCCGTAGGCGATCAATTTGAAATGGCGCCATTCTGGGAGACCAACGACCCCACCCACGATCGCGTGTTCGCAAGCGTCAGCGGCATCTACGCCAGATTAGAGCCCGACAGTCGATACTGGCGAGTATTTGATGAAGCGCTTGGATTCGGCAACACCAGTTTCCAGTTCGCAACCTTTGCGGTGCCAGAGCGCTCAATGCTGGGTGCACTGGGGCAGTACTTCCCTCTGCTCACCTCCGAATATGGGTGGTTGATCGATTTTGAGAACTCAAGGCTGAAGGCCGATCAGAGCGGAGTCACCCAGGTTGCCATGAGCCAGCTTGAGAGTGAGTTTGAAGCTGAGTTGGACGGCTTCCGCATGACCACAGGCCTTGATCGCATTCTCGATCGCTTCGATACCCGCCTGTTCTTCAACAAGATTCCGATGTTTGTGGTTATGGTCCTCATCGTGTTTGTGGTTCTGTACTACGTGAGCACCATCGCTGGATTGCTGGTCGATGCCCAGAGAGAGGAGATTGCCCTGTTGCGCAGCCGGGGCGGGACGACGCGTCAGATCATCCTGGTCTACTCAGCTGAAGCCTTTATGCTGTCGGCCATCGCGATTCCCCTTGGTCCGTATATTGCATCGTTTGTGATCGGAAGCGTTGGAACCATGCCGTGGTTTGATGATCTGAACGGCGGGAATGCTTTGCCAACAAACGTAACTGCCGCGGTGTTCCGGATGTCCGCGCTGGGTGGCGGGCTGAGCCTTCTGGCGCTACTTGTGCCTGCAATACAGGCCGGACGAATGGGGCTACTTGAATATCGAATGTCGGCCGCACGCCCGGCAAGGCTCCCGGCCTTCCAGCGGTATTATCTGGACCTGGGCCTGCTGGGCCTTGTCCTGTTCCTCTTCTGGCAGTTGCAGCAGCGCGGCAGCTTCGTGGCGACCAGCCTCTTTGGGGAGGAGAACGTCAACCAGCTCATACTTGCGGTGCCAGCCGTATTCTTGATCGCGGCGGGCATCGTTTTGCTGAGGCTGTTTCCAATATCCATGGAGATCCTTGGGCGAATACTCTCGTCGCGATTGATGTCCCCAATCACCTCACCCGCACTGGTGCTCGGGGTGTGGCAGATGGCTCGAAACCCGGCCCATCATGCCCGGCTTTCGCTGCTGTTGATCCTCACGGCCAGCCTGGGCGTCTTTGCGGCCACTTTTGCCGGCACGCTGGATCAGAGTTTCATTGATCGCGCCTTTTACGAAACCGGCGCTGATGTTCGGGTGCTTGGAATCAGGTTGCCGGAGAGCGCCCGCGGGAGATCAGTCGCAGTAGAAGAGGAGATTCGTAATACAGATGGGGTGACCGGAATCACACCGGTCATACGCGGTGGAGGCAGCCTGATATCCGATGCGACGGTGCATTTCGACTATCTGGCCGTGGATTCGGAAACGTTCGCGGACGTTGGATGGACCCGGTCTGACTTCGGTCCAAAGCCGATAGCCGAAGCGCTGGGTGGCCTGGATCTGGAAGATAGATCAGATCTTGTGATCCCGGCTCGCGCAACGAGCCTGTTTGCCACGATTCGACCATTTGAGGGGAACTCAACGGTAAACATCCTGGCGCGTATCAGTGATTCCAAGGATCGGATATTTACACTCAATCTGGGAACCATGGGCCCTGGCACCGCCGATGTGGGACTTGGAAGGTGCCCGGGCCGGGCGTCTCCGGGTGACCCTCCACCATGGTGCACGATTGGCGGCTCGTTGGGCCTGCTTGGCGTTTCTGGTGGAGTGCCGGAACCGCCGTATGTACTGGAGTTCCTGAGCGTTGCAAAGTTGAATGATCAAGATGGTTCAGGGCCACTGAGATCTGGCGCCATGATCATTGACAATATCGGCGTACGGATGGATGACGGACGCGATCTGCTGCTTGAGGATTTTGATGATCTGACGGCCTGGGGTTCACTGGGAATCACGCTCACTGATCTTGGAGGCACGATAGCGCCCTTCCGTGATTCGACTGGCGCACCCATTCCCAGCCAGGCGAGGTTCAGCTGGGGCAGTGCCGGCTTGCGTGAGCTGCAAGGCGTTCTGGCTGGAAAGTTGCGCCAGGCCGTGCCCATCATTGCCAGCGAAGAGTTCCTGGAGCAGTCCGGGTTCAAAGTTGGCGACGAAGTTGACGTCCTGATGGAGGAGCGAGAGATTCTGATCAAGATCGTCGACAAGGTGGAGTTCTTCCCAACTCTCGATCCAAATATCAAAGCGTTTGTGGTGGCCGACATACAGTCGTCGTGGCGCGCGCTGGGCATCGACCAGCTTGGCGACGCTCGCCGGGTGGATGAGTACTGGGTGGCGCTTGACCCATCCGCCGATATCGGAGCGAAGGAGATCGAGAGGATCGTATCGGGCCGGCAAATCCGATTCGCCAGCGTGGAGGAGAGGGTAGGACAGCTGGGGCAGCGAGATGTTGATCCGCTCTCAGCGGCTGGATGGCGGGCGCTGCTGGCTATCGCATTCTTCACCGTGTTGGTGGTGAGCGCCATTGGCTTCCTGGTTCACGCTCAGGTGACATTCCAGGGACGCCGGATGGAGTTTGCCCTGCTGCGAGCCTCCGGGCTATCCATGAAACAGTTACTTGGCCTGGTTTTGCTGGAGCAAGTGCTGGTAATTTCCGCCGCATTTGCCATCGGAGCCTTCATGGGCGCACGGTTGGGGAACACCATCATGCCGTTCCTTGGCACGTCCGGTTCAGGTCTGGATGTGGTGCCGCCAATGGCCCAGCAGATCAACTGGGAGTCATTTGGAATAACATTTGGCATCATTGGCGTTGTGTTTGCAGGGGTTATTGGCACCCTGCTGTGGATGGTTTTCAAGATGTCCATCCACTCCGTAATGCGCATGGGTGAGAGGTAGATAATTGACCACAGGAAATTCAGGCGAGTCCAGCACATCAGGTGCTCAGGCTGAGCGCCCCTACATCTACGGCAACGATATCTTCAAGATCTTCAAGGTTGCGGACCTGGAGGTTGTGGCACTGCGCGGACTTGATTTGAAGGTGGAGAAGGGTGAGATTGTCGCGATAATCGGCTCCAGCGGCAGTGGGAAATCCACGTTACTGAATATCCTTGCTGGCTATGACGTCCCATCCGCCGGGACAGTATTTGTAGGCGAGTACGACATGCTGAACATGACCTCAAAAGAGGTGGTGGAGTATCGCCGAAACGAAGTTGGCTTTGTGTGGCAACAGACAGCCCGGAACCTGTTCCCGTACCTGACCGCACTTGAGAATGTTGAGCTGCCAATGATGCTCTCCGGCCGCAATAGCAAGTACCGCCGCTCACGCGCCTCTGACCTGCTTGATCTGGTAGGACTGGGTGGACGCATGACTCACCGACCTGAGCATCTCTCGGGTGGCGAACAGCAGCGCGTCGCGATCGCTGTAGCCCTCTCAAACGAGCCGCCGCTCTTGCTGGCTGATGAGCCAACGGGTGAGTTAGATGATGAGACTGGAACAGAGATATTGGAGCTGCTAAATCATCTGAATGTGGACTTTGGAACAACCATCGTGGTCGTGACACACGATCCGGCCATCTCCACCAGCGTGGGGCGGGCGATCGCAATCCGGGATGGCAAGACGTCCACGGAGATCAGGCGCAAAG
Source organism: Dehalococcoidia bacterium UBA1151 (assembly GCA_002311865.1). Lineage (GTDB taxonomy): Bacteria > Chloroflexota > Dehalococcoidia > Lucifugimonadales > Lucifugimonadaceae > UBA1151. The sequence goes on along the minus strand of DBZV01000094.1, from coordinate 13,917 downwards.
TTAAAAGGGGCCAGGTAATTGGTGGCGCAGCTTCTGAGACTGAGGAATTCCTGCTGGTGGACGCCAGCGGCCGTGTACAAATTCCACGCGAAATGCTTGATGAACTCAAGATGGGCGAGCGGGTGCGCGTTGAGGTAGTTGAAGGACGTGTAACTCTGCGTGATATTGACGCAGATGAGGTGGGATCCTGATCTGACCGGTGCCTTACGTTGAATCCAACGGCTGTAATTACCACTATTTGATTGAAGGCGATGGCCCTCCGCTGTTCATGCTGCACGGAATTATTCAGAGCGGCGATGAGTTCAGACGCGCCGGATGGGTGGACGCTCTTTCGAAATTGAGGACACTGATCCTTGTTGATCTGCCGGGTCACGGCAAAAGCTCTCGGCCCGAAGAGCAGGCTCCATATGAGATTGAATCTATTGCTGCTGGCGTGCTGGCCATCGCCGGGAAGCACAGGTACGCCCGGTTCGACTATTTTGGTTTCTCATTGGGCGGTCGAGTTGGTTTTGAGCTGGCGGCGCGCCATCCAGAGTTTGTGGGCAAGTTGAGGGTTGCCGCGCAGCATGCTCGGCCTCCATCTGATGAATCGCGGCTGCCGAGATTGATTGGGCTGTTCCGCTCAGGCAAACTCCAGGCGATGGAACGCGGCATGGGGATTCGGCCTGAGCCTGGCAGCAAGACCGTGAATGACCCTGTGGCGATGGAGCGTGCAATCCAGGCTCTCACTACCTGGCGTGGCGCCGAAGACGTTGTGGATAAGTTCACGATGCCAGTACTTTGCGTATCAGGAGCGGATGATCCTGCGTTTGATCGCGCCAGGGCGACGGCAGCGCAGATTCCGGGTGTGAAATGGCATCCTCTTGAGGGCGTGGATCACAACGGCGCCTTCTACGGTGTGGAGGCGTGGAGTTCTGTGGTCACTGATTTTCTTGTGCACTAAGCGTACGCATTGACATATTTCAAGAAGAGAAATCTACTGGTCTGACTGCGATTGTTTGGAGAATCGAATAACAACATGCACCATGTTCTGGTCGCGCGGAATATATCGCGATGCCGGTGTGCATGGATGACGTGGGAGAGAAATGACGGAGCAAATATCCGATCCGAGTCTGAAGAGTGCGTTGGTGGTCGTCGCCCACGCAGACGATGCCGAGTACGGCTGCTCAGGCACCGTGGCTCAGCTGATACGCAAGGGCTGGGAAGTGACGTACGTGCTGTGTACAGACGGTAGCAAGGGTTCAGATGACCTGGAAATGACCCAGCAGAAGCTCTCAGCGATTCGACACGCTGAGCAGATTGCCGCCGCAAAGATTCTGGGGCTCAAGACGGTTGAGTTCCTGAACTACCCGAACTCACTTCTGGAGCCGAGCCTTGATTTACGCAAAGACATCGCGAGAATGATCAGGAAACACAAGCCGGATGTCATGATCTATAACAGTCCAACTCGCGATCTTTCCAACAGCGGCTACATTGGTCATCCAGATCACATGGCAGCAGCAGAAGCGGCGCTATCTGCCGTATACTCCACGGCCCGTGACCGGCTCACTTACCCTGATCTTCTTGAAGAGGAGTATGAGCCACACAAAGTTGCGGAAGTTTGGGTGATGCACGGAGGCGAAGTCGCGAAACACGTGGTGGAGTTGGAAGAGCAGGATTTGGTGAAATCCATATCCGCCCTGAAAGCTCACTTCAGCCAGGTCTCGCAAGAAGTAGGTGACCGGATGCGTGAATGGAAGATCCGGAGCGGGAAGCCGCACGGGGTTGGCCCAGCTGAAACTTATAAGTTGTTCAAGCTGGACTAGGCGATCTTTCGACCTTGTCGATTCACGAAGAAGAGGGCGTCGCTATGGCCGCCCTCTTCTTCGTTGATGATTCGAGTTTAGTGCGTGATGAGAGTGAGGATTGAGATCACATCATCGCGATCGACCGGCTTGGGGAGCAGAAATGCGGGACCGTGCTCCATTGCAGGTGCTGCGATGGCGGCGTTGCCTGGGGAAGCAACTACCACGATACGGGCGTCGATGCCTTCTTCGCGAAGCTTGTTCACATCGGTCCCAATTGATTCAGCTGAGTCGCCTCCAATAAACACCAGATCTGGCTTTGCCCGACCGAGCAGCCGAATTGCTTCTTCAGCGGATTCCACCGTGTCGATCTGGCCAGCGCGTGCAACTGCAAAGTCTGCCAGGAGATCACGATCACCCTTTATCCGGTCAATAACCAGGATCCGTGGGCGCGGTACCAGTGACTGAGAAGCCACGAACTCATCCAGTGTTGTACGGTTGAATCGCCACGAGCCGCCAATTTTCGCCGCAGGGACTTCTCGTCGCTCCAGAAGTTTGTACAGCGTGTGGTGGCTGATGCCCAGGTAGCGGGCAGCCTCACGAATATTTAGTAATCCCTGTCCAGTGCTTTCAGTCATTCTTATTTCTGTCTCTCTACTGTCTGGTCCATGGGAGGCCCAATTTATTCTGGTTGTCAACCCCTGCTGACGTAATGATGGGTTCATCGACGGGGTTCATCAAGCCCCAGAATCCGAAAACCATCGCTATACAGCATAAGGTTCATGGATATCAGGCACAATCCACTAATCGGCCAATGGTCATGCAGAGAACCTACGAATAGTTGAAGGTAACTTCCCCCGTGTTTGCATTAAATCGTTTCTACCGTGTCCTCTACCTCGATTGATAGCGAACGGCCCAATTTCCTTTCTGTGTATTCGCGTAGTGCTCTGAAGTCGTGCTGCATCGCCTGTTGAAGTAATCGTTGATCGCTGCTGTGCAGAATAAATCGGGCACCAGCGTCAATTGCCCGGGATGAATCCGGGATATTCTGCTGGTGAATCATTACCGGACGCCCAGATGCTTCAGTCTGTTTGACGATATCGTCAATCACATCCCAGTACTTCTGATTGCCATAATCATCGGGGATTCCCAGTGAGGTGCTCATGTCATTTGGCCCAATGAAGATGGCATCCAGCCCATCCACCTTCAGAATCTCTTCCAGGTTCTGATATCCCGGCTCACTCTCAATACCAATAATGATGGTGTGATTCTTGTGGCGCTCCGCCAGGTAGTCCCGGGTCTTATCGCTTGGAAACACGCCGGTGTTGCCGGCACGGTCAAGGTAATCACCCTTCATGGGATGCCAGTTCTTCACGGCAACACAATCACGCACAACCTGTGGATCTTCACAGTACGGAACAAGCACGCCATCAGCTCCGGCATCCAGCGCCATCGCTACGTAGTGAGGCACCGGATACGGAATTCGGATTATTGGCGATACGTTGTAGGCCTTGAGGATCAGCACCAGGTCCGCAAGCTCCTCACGGCTTCGCTGGGCATGCTCAGTGTCGATGATGGTGTAATCAATTCCACCGCCACTCAGCGTGACGGCCCATTTGCCGTTTCTGGATGCTGAGATCATGAAGCCAAAGACGGCGCCGCCATCCTTAAGTGTCTCTTTGATTTGGCCGCCATTCATTTCCGAATGCTCCCTTTTATGGTGCTGCCGATCACTCCGACCGGGCCTGTTGCAGATATCTGATCGCTGACATTGACTGGGCCGCTACTACGGCGGGCCATGTTTCGTCAGCGATGTTAAATCGTTGGTGGTGCGAGGGGTAGTGGGTGTCTGTTGAATCACCCGCCGTTCCCACCATGAAAAATACGCCTGGCACTCGGTCCAGCCACTCGTGCACGGTATCAGCGGCCAGCCGTGGATGCCGCATCTCAATCACCTGTTCGCGGCCAAGGACCTCAATCGATGCCGACCTCACCAGATCGACTTCAGCCGGGGTGCAGATGACCGCTGGTAAGTGTCTGGAGAAGTAATTCAAGTCGTATTCCGCTCCCAATGACTCGCACACTCCTTTGATGGTGCGCTCAATCAATGCGGGAAGATCGTTCCTGATTTTCTCGCTCGAAATCCTCACGGTGCCAGTCATCTCCACGGAGTCAGCCAGAATGTTGGAGGCGCGTCCGCCCTTTATGGTGCCCACCGTCAGGCTGGTAGCTTCTTCTATATCCAGCTGGCGGGCGGTGAACGACTGTAGCGCTGAGATAACTTGTGCCGCCACAACTATCGCGTCCACACCCTTCCACGGCACCGCGCTGTGAGATTCCTTGCCCTTCACCGTGAGCTCAAAATAGTCGTTTCCAGAGAAGGATGAGCCAGATTTCAGTGCGATAGATCCGGCGGGCCACTCCGGGTAGAAGTGGCAGGCAAATATTGCGTCTGGTCGTGGATCATCCAGCGCACCATCGTTGATCATCGCGATGGAGCCGGGGATCTCATCGTCTGGTGTTGCCTCTTCGGCTGGTTCGAAAAGGAACTTGATGTTGCCTTCAAGTCGGTCTCGCATGCCCGCAAGCACTTTGGCGGTGCCCAGAAGTGCCGCCACGTGCCCATCGTGTCCGCAGTGGTGGCCCACGCCGGGGATGGTCGACTGCCATGGATGACCGCACAGGTCTTGCGTAGGCAGGGCATCCATCTCCGCCCGAAAGCCAACCGTTCGATCAGAGCCAGCTTTGCCCCGGAGTACACCTACCACTCCGGTCTGGCCCACGCCCTCTCTCACCTCTATGCCCAGCGACCGAAGCTCTTCCGCGCAGATGGCCGCGGTGCGATGCTCCTGATATCGGAGCTCCGGATGGGCATGAATATCCTGCCGAATCTCTTTGACGCGACCGGCCACGGCGTTCGCTGCGGCGGCTACCTCGGCGGCAAGATCTGACTGTAACGTCATGGCATTTGACTCATAGCCGGGCAATTTACCACGTTGGAGCGCGTATACTGCCGCTGCCTCCGCAACATATGTACAGCGAGTCGCTTGGATCTACTGGAGTCCCACTGATGAAACTTGCCGGTATTGAAACTATTCAATTCAACTCACGGCACCATAATGCCAATCGCAACTGGCTTTTGATCAAGCTTCTTACCGACGACCCAGACGTATTCGGCATTGGAGAGGCAAGTCCGCTGGGGTTGGACAATCAGGTAGATAGCATCCTGAAGTGGTGGTTTGAGCACTACCTGGATGGCAAAGACCCGCTGGACTCAGAAGTTCACTGGACTCGGATGCACCAGGGAATGGTGTCTCGCAGCGGCCGCCTGGTTGCCACCGCGATATCGGGCATCGATATTGCCCTCTGGGATCTGAGGGGCAAGATTCTTGGCGTGCCGGCTTATACCCTGCTGGGTGGTGCACATAAAACTCGGCTCCGGGTTTACGCCAACGGCTGGTACACAACACCCGCCCCGCCAGAGCTAATTGCCGACGAGGCGAAGATTGTGATGGACAAGGGCTACACGGCTCTGAAGTTCGATCCGTTTGGACGTGATAGCTACTTCAACATTTCACGCAAAGAGCTGCGACTAGCAGAAGGTCGCGTGGCAGCCGTTCGTAATGCGGTGGGTCCAGACGTGGATATTCTTGTGGAGGCGCACGCCAAGTTCAACGTTGCAACCGCAATCCAGATTGGGAAACGGCTAGAGCAGTATGAACCCACCTTCTATGAGGAGCCCGTCTCTTATGAACTTGTCGCGGAGATGGCTGACGTTCGGAATCGCGTCGATATTCCCATCGCCACGGGGGAGCGGCTCTATCATAAGTACGATTTCTACGAACTGATTGAAGCTCATGCAGTGGACTTCCTGCAGCCGGACATCTGCAACGCTGGCGGCATTACGGAACTGAAGAAGATCGCCGCGATCGCTGAGGCTGCACATCTGACGATGGCACCGCACAACACAAACTCCCCAATTGGCACAATGGCCTCCTTCCACCTGGATGCTTCGCTTTCCAACTTTGGGATACAGGAGTATCACGCTGAGTTCTACGATGCGAACTACTTCGAAGTGGTAAACGGCTTACCCCGGCAAACCGACGGACATGTCCAACTGAGTGACGCGCCCGGGCTTGGCATTGAGCTTATTGAAGAGGAGTTGGCCAGATATCCCTATGTGGAACTGGGTGCGAGAAGCCAAAGTGGTATATAGCTAACGCATCGCAATGTGAGTAACCTGTTCGGCGCACATCGGTTTGGACAGCCGCTGGGCATCCCAACTAACTCTTTGATCGATACACGGAGATGATTTCTGGATGACATTTAGCACAGGCTTCGTTCGAAGGCCACTATTTCTCACGATGATCGTGGCGATATTTGCCATTGCAGCCACTGCCTGCGGTGCTTCGGATGCGGGAGGGCAAGATTTCTCATTGCCGACGCCGGTTTACCCGGATGGGTTGGTCAGTTTTGTGGTTGGCGCCGAGGACGGCACGTTTGAGACCGACTTTGCGAATGCGTACTCAGCGGCATTCGCGGTCGCTGCATCTGGCCAGGTAGCCGTGGTGCCACAGCCCGGTTCCAACGGAGTGACTGCGGTGGAAGGCTTTGGAACCAATCCCAAAGATGGCCAGTGGTTTCTTGTGATCAGCAGTGATCAGACCGCAGCTGTGGCCACGGGTGTTACTGACGTGGATGTGACGCGCGACTATCAGCCCATTCAGACGGGAACCCTTGAGCCATTTGTCTTCGTTGCCAGCTCAGGTTCTGATTTCTCTGACTGGGGCGATGTGGTATCCGCAGCTTCTTCAGGAAGTGTGACGGTTGGAGTGAAGGGACCGGAGACAGGCGCTGCTGCATTGAATGCGGTAGGGATTGCCGATGCCCTTGGTTTGACGCTGGATACTACCCAGGCTGGCGACCCTGCAGCCCGTATTGCAACCGCAAACGGCCTGGGACTTATGCCGCTGGGCGAGGCGTTTGGACTAGTCAAGTCCGGTGCCGGTACCGCTCTCCTGGTTCTTGGCCCAGATGAAGTTTCATCCCTGCCTGGCGTGCCGACCGCGATCTCCGAAGGAAGCTCATTTGAAGGATTGCCATACTTGCGCGGATTTTCTGTCTCCATTCGCACGCCATCCTTCACCAAGGACAAAATTGGTATTCTCCTTAGAGCGGCGAAAGCATCAGCCCAATACCAGGCATTTATTACTGCGTCTGGACTGGAAGGAATCACCATTCCTGCCGGAGATGCAGGCCTGACGTTCCGTTCTCAGATCCCTGAGTTCGAAGCGCTCGCCACCAAGTAGTAGCACCAACAACAGATATAGAAACGGTCGCCAGAAATGGCGTTCGTTTTTCGTGACTTCTAATTTGCGAGGCGTATACTGCCGCCCCACAAGGCTTATACAAAGCCCAAACAACGCAACCGGAGTGTTGATCAATACACTCAACCTGACGTTCGGAAGGTACCTGGATGATTGAAAACTCAATTCTCAAACGCAATAAAGAAGGGTTCAAGGCGCTCGTCTTCGCGATGACGTTCTACAACCAGACGCTGATAGAGATGGCGGCCCACGTTGGTTTCCAGGCAATCAGCCTAGATGGTGAGCACGGCGCATTCACTCCAGAGTCGGTGGATGAGATCTGCCGTGTCGCAAATGGATATAACATGTCCGTTGTGGCTAGGGTTCAAAACAAAGATCCAAACACCATCAACCTGTGGCTGGATCGCGGCATTCAAGGCGTGGTTGGCCCACACGTGGAGACCGGGGCGGAGGCGCTGGCGCTGGCCGACGCATGCCTGTTCCCGCCGGATGGCTGGCGCTCGTGGGGCGGCGGTCGCGGTACGGAGTTGAATGACGATAAGGTGCTCACAGAGAAGTACGGCGGCAAGCTTGGATTCGCAAAGTGGGCCAACGAGAACATGATTGTTTCAGCCCAGATAGAGTCCGAAAAGGCCTACCAGAACCTGGATGACATTCTTGCCGTCAAAGGTCTTAGCGGCATCGTGGGTGGACCTCACGACTTCGCAGCATCCCTTGGTTTCCCGGGAGAGCCTGATCATCCCGAACGGGTGAAGCGGACTGAAGATGCTGAGGCGCGTGCCAAAGCCGCAGGCAAGACTGATGGCCGTGCGATTACGATGGGAATTCAGGATCTGATGATGGGTCACGTTCGCGCATTCGCCGAGGAGCACTCGGAGATTCCGTACACCGGCGGCTAAAGTGCACAGATGATGCCCGGCCTTCGTTGTTTGAGGCCCCTCCGAGGCTGGACTTATTAAGATTGGCTGAGCCGCGACGGAACCCCTCGCGCCCCATCNNCCTCGCGCCCATCGCTGAGTCCGTGTTGCACACTGCGTGGCGCCGGTCCAGGAGCGTGATCGATCGGGATGGCAAGTCCTACCAGGTGATGTATACGGGTAGACCCGCGCCGGGCGGGGGGGCCAGATTTTGTGGACGCGGTCGTCACTGATTCAGACGGTGTGGTGCATCGGGGCAATATTGAGATTCACGTGCGCCGATCTGGTTGGTACTCACACGGGCACGACCAGGATCCCGGATACAACGGTGTGATCTTCCACGTGACTGGGTTGGAAGAGGATGATGAAGTCCGGACCAGATCCGGCGTTCGCATTCCGTTTCTGCTGCTGAAATCAGAAGCAAAGCGGGGCGGTCACCCGGTGAGACCATCCGCTGAACTACCCCAACTGTCGTTGGATGAGGCGGGCGACCGCAGATTCTTCGCACGCAGCGCAGGACTGGAGTTGGAACTCGGCATAAGAGATACCGACCAGGTTCTGTGGACCGAAGTTCTCGAGTGTCTCGGCTACTCAAAAAAAATTGGAAGCCGTTTCGGCAGCTTGCAACGCGTGTGCCGTGGCCAATGCTGGCTGGCTCATCCGGGTCAGAGATAGGCGATATTGCGTCGCTGCTGCGGCAAGGAGCCGGATTCGAGCCTCAGCGTCAAGACAATATCGCCAAATTGAGCGGCGCGGCGCCTGAGTGGTCGAAGGCAGGGGGACGGCCTGATAACTCGCCAAAGAAACGAGTCGAAGGGGCTGCCGCACTTGCTCAACGGTGGCTGGACGGTGGCGGGCCCGTCAACGCAATGTTCGAGCTAATCGGCGCAGAATCCATGCCGAGGGATCTGACCGCCGCACTCATGGTTGCCGGTAGTGGTGACACGCGCGCCTTGATCGGCAAGAGTCGTGCGGCCGATATCGCTATCAACGCCATCCTGCCAGCGGTGCACGCGATTGCCCGCCGCGTTGGTCACTGGCATGTCTATGAGCGATCGCTCGCGCTGTACCGCGATTTCCCTAAGTCATCGGAGAACTCAATTACCCGCGAGATGCGGCGCGTAGTTGGCAGCAAGAAGCGGGTGACAAGTGGTCGTCAGCAGCAGGGCCTGATCTACCTCTATCGCTTCATGACGAGATCGGGAATAGCAGAACACAGCAAAGCTGGCAAGTTTATCTACCTGAGCTAGCCCTACTCCATATCCGCGGTGTATTCACCTCTACGCGCGGCGGCGATGATCTTCGCCCGTTTGGCGAAGACCGCCTGCGTACCGGCAACGTCTGAGGTGTCCTGCCCCCAGTGCGCAAGCGGCGCGGCCTGTAGCCCTCGTCCATATGAGAAACTCATCTCCCACGGCCGATCGAGCGGCGAGCGGTTGATGGCGTCAAGGTTCACTGACGCCTCCTCGTCCCCTTGACCACCTGACAGAAACGCGATGCCACCGACCGCCGCCGGCACGGTGCGCAGGAAACAGGTGATGGTCTGTTCCGCGACTTCAGCAGCACCCGCTCGATTGGCAGCATCCGATCCGCTGATGACCATGTTGGGCTTGAGCACTATCCCTTCAAGATAGACGCCGGAGTTGATCAGGTCAGAGAAGACCTGGTTGAGCGTTGCTTCGGTGGCCTGGTAGCACTGCTCAATCGTGTGATCGCCGTCCATTAACACTTCCGGCTCCACAATTGGGACGATGTCAGCTTCCTGGCACAGCCCTGCATACCTGGCCAGTGCATGCGAGTTGACCTCGATAGCTCGTGCAGTTGGGAGACCTCTCCCGATGTTGATTACAGCCCGCCACTTGGCAAACGTCGCGCCCATCTTGCGGTACTCAACCAACCGATCGCGAAGGCCGTCGAGTCCGCTGGTGAACACCTCACCCGGCGCGTTTTCCAACGGTGAGGTGCTCTTGTCCACCTTGATCCCGGGCATGATGTCCAGCGCAGTGAGCTTGTCGATGAGCGGCTCTCCATCTGAGCCGTTTTGTCGGATGGTTTCGTCGTAGAGGATGACTCCGCTGATCTGCTTTTCAATGCCCGGGGTCGTGAAAAGCGTCTTGCGCCACGCCCGCCGGTGATCCTCCGTGTTCTCAACGCCAATGCTGGCGAGCCGACTGCCAATAGTCCCGGTGCTCTCATCCGCCGCAAGAATCCCTTTTCCGGGTGCGACCATGCGATTGGCAACGTCGGAGAGTAACGAGGTGTTCATTAGTAGTTCCTGATTGCTATCTGGTGCTTGATTTTGTGATTGGAGAGGGCAGTCCGACTATGCTGTCAGACGTACTCACTGTATGTTGTCATGATTGTCATCGTGGGCCAATATCCTCCAGGGGCACATACAAAGCAGGTGCGTGAATGAGTATCAGCACTCCCAACGGTATCCCCGGCGGCATCCAGGGACGGCCTCCCACGCTCAGCCGATTCATACGCAGTCGACAGAGCGAATACCCGGAAGCCACCGGAGATTTCACGACGCTCCTCAATGCACTGGCACTTGGCGGCAAGCTCATATCTCGCCAGATCAATCTGGCCGGACTGGTGGAGGCGACAGGCTACACAGGCCGAATAAACGTCCAGGGCGAAGAGGTCGCAAAGCTGGATGATTGGTCCAACGATCTGTTCATCGATCTGCTCTCTGAGACGGGGCTGGTCTGTGCTCTTGGGTCAGAAGAGCTGGATGAGCCGATATTCCCGGAGAGTGGAGTGGAATCCGGGAAGTACGTGGTCAGCTACGACCCGGTGGACGGCTCATCTAACATAGATATCGCGGCGCCCATCGGGACAATCTTTTCGATCTATCCGCGTAAGTCGACCAGCGGCGAGCCCTCGGTTGCCGACCTCCTCCAGCCCGGTCGAAACCAGGTCGCCGCGGGCTACATTCTGTATGGCTCATCCACCATCTTCTGCTACACCACGGGCCAGGGCGTCCATGCGTTCACGCTGGACCAGACCATGGGCGAGTACCACCTGACCAACCCTGACTTGAAGTTCCCGGAAAAATCCAACGTCTACTCCACAAACGAAGGGAACTCAGGCTCCTGGCTCATGGCCGACAGGAAGTGGGTGGACTATATCAAGGAGAACGATCCCGATACCGGTCGGCCGTACAGCGCTCGATATATCGGCGCGCTGGTGGCGGACTTTCATCGGATTCTCCTGAAGGGCGGGATATTCGCCTATCCCGGCAACACCACGAACAAGGAAGGCAAGCTGCGCATGCTCTACGAGTGCGCGCCAATGGCGTTCCTCGCCGAACAGGCCGAGGGATCCGCCACCAACGGAACCAAGCCAATCCTGGACATCACGCCAACGCGGATACATCAACGCTCGCCGTTTTACGTTGGCAACAAGAGTGAAGTCGACCTGGTGGGCTCATTCCACGGCGCCACCTAGCATCATTCATAGACCATCCGCCATGGATCATCACGCCACCACACGTACGACCAGGCCTGTCAGGCGAGTAACATCCAAGCCGCCAAACCCATTCAATCGGAGTCAAGCGATCTCATGACCAACGGCGGAGCTCTGGACGGCGTAACCGTTCTGGACAACAGTCAAATCCTTGCCGGCCCCTTTTGCACCATGCTCATGGCGGACATGGGCGCCAACGTGATTAAAGTTGAGAAGCCCACGGGCGGCGACGATACCCGCCGCATGGGCCCGCCGTTCATCGAAGGGGAGTCCGCCGCATTTCTCCAGATGAACCGGAACAAGCGTTCAATAGTCTTGGATATCCGGTCTGATGATGGCAAAGAGGCGTTCAAGAAGCTGGTCGCAAAGTCCGACATTCTCATCGAGAACTCACGGCCCGGTTCGATGATTCGCAACGGCCTTGGCTGGGATGACCTCAAGGTGATTAGTCCGGCGCTGGTCTACTGCTCCATCTCTGGCTTCGGCCTCACCGGACCCTACGGGAAGCGCGCCGGATTCGATCTGGTGGCGCAGGGCATGAGCGGCCTCATGTACGCCAACGGCCACCCCAACGCTCCGCCCGCAAAAGTTCCCGTGCCGGTTGCCGATCTCAACGCCGGAATGTTCGCCCTGTACGGCATTCTTGCCGCATATATCCATCGCCTCAAGACGGGTGAGGGCCAGCATATTGAGACGTCGCTACTGGAGTCGGCGCTTGCCTACACCGTGTGGGAGTCCAGCATCTTCTGGTCTGAAGGCATCGCCGTGGAGCCAGCAGGCTCGCGCCATCGGCTCGCCGCCCCATACCAGGCGCTGAAGACCGCCGACGGCTACTTCAATATTGGCGCCGCGAATCAGGCCAACTGGGAGCGATTCGCCAGCGCCATTGGTCGCGACGACCTCCTGGAAGACGAGCGATTCGCCAGCAACGCGGCGCGCATGGGCTCGCTGGATGAGCTTGAGGTTGAGCTGGAGAAGACGACAACGCAACAGCCCACATCGCACTGGATCGCGGTGCTTGAGGAGGCGGGTGTACCGGCCGGGCCAATCTACAACATGGAGCAGGCGTGGTCGGATCCCCAGGTCGTTGCACGCGGAATGGACGTTGTTCTGGATCACCCAATCGCGGGTGAGGTGCACAACATCGGCAACCCGGTGAAGATGTCCGGCACTCCCGCTCAGATGAAGTCGGCTGCACCAACGCTGGGCCAGCACACGGACGAGATCCTGGAGTTCGCTGGCTACTCAGCAGATGAAATTAAAGCGCTTCGAGACAAGGGAGTCCTCGGCGAATTGGGCTCGAAGGACTAACGAATGGCCCTCAAGGTCACGGACATCAAAACGTTCGTTGTTGATGGCGGCTTTCGGCCATGGACGTTTGTGAAGATCGAGATGTCTGATCCCGGCGTGGTTGGCTGGGGCGACTGCACGGACTGGGGCGCTCCCAGACCGATCACCGCGATGGTTGAGCGGCTCTCGGAGTTCGTTATCGGCCGAGACCCCACGCAGGCTGAGGCCATCTGGTGGGATCCGCACAACGTGAATATGCGCCACACCGCGGGCATCGCATCGAAGGGCATGTCGGGTATCGACTCCGCGCTCTGGGACATCCGCGGCAAGGTGCTCAACGCGCCCGTGTGGCAGCTTCTGGGCGGCAAGATGCGTGATGAACTGCGTCTCTACTGGTCGCACTGCGGCTCCACGCGAGCACGCGAGAAGTCGATGACCGATCGCCTTGGTATCACCAAACGCGTGGAAACAACCGACGATATCCGCGAGCTGGCGCAGGAGGTAAAAGACCGCGGCTACACCGCCATCAAGACCAACATGATCAAGCTCAAAGACCGCCCGGACGCCCAGCCGATTCGATCGGGTCGTGGAGGCGCAGCACATGCTGGTGACGCGCCAGCATCGGCGCGTCGCAACGCGGAGGCGGTGGTTGGAACGTTCGGTGAGGCGCTGGGGCCGGACATCGGCATCGCAATTGATGTGGCGTTCTCATTCAAGCTTGGTGGCGCCATAAAGCTGGCGCAGACGCTGGAGCCGTTCGACGTGATGTGGCTGGAGACGGAGACTTTCGACCCCGAAGCGCTCCGGGTTATCCGCAACTTCACCACCACAACCATCTGCACCGGCGAGAGCATATTTGGGACTATCGGCTACCGGCCGTTCCTGCAGAACTACTCGCAGGACATCATCATGCCGGACCTCGCCTGGAACGGCATCACCATGGACAAGAAGATCGCCGATCTGGCCAACGCATACGACACGCTGTTCGCCCCGCACAACTGCCACAGTCCCATCAATACACTGGTCTCCGCAGCCGTCTGCGCCACCGTCCCCAACTTCTTCATCCAGGAGTTCGACGTCGACGACGCTCCCTGGCGCGACGACCTCATGACCTGCCCCAAATAGTTGTAC
>DBZV01000208.1:2540-3908 GCA_002311865.1 Dehalococcoidia bacterium UBA1151 | reverse complement strand
TGTTGGGCTTCGCTAACGGCGGGCCGAATGATGTCGATTTCTTCTCGCCCGATGGCACCGCCATCGCCGGCGTGTGGATTTAGCGCCGCCACCGCAATGCGTGGGTTGGCATAGCCTGCTTTTTTCAAGGTTTGATCTGCCAGCAGAATCGCTTCGACAATGTGTTGGATGCTGAGTCGACCGGCAACATCTTTCAGCGGAATGTGGGATGTCACTCGAGCATTCCACATGCCCTTTATTACGTTGAATTCGCTGGCCCGGCTGGTAATACCGAGTCGCTGTTTGGCCCACGTTAATTCATCCTCAGTGCCAATGCCGGCCATGTGCATGGCGCCTTTATTGAAGGGCATAAAGCAGATCCCATCAAGGGTGCCGGCCTCGGCCAGATCAAGCGCCAACCCGAAGGTTTTCAACACCGCCCGTCCGGCCTCGATCGAGACTTCTCCGGGCGTGATGTGTTGCGGGTCCAGGCACCGCGTATCCAGAAGCTGTGGATGACCTGGAGAGAAACGGATATCCGCTGCAGCCGATATGACCTTGATATCCGTTTTGATTTCGGACACAGCGCTTCCCGCATCGAAGACGCGTTTATCAGAAATCACCAGTAGCTGGGCACGTTCGTGTATTTCCTCGTGTTCAAGCAGTTTGGACAGAAGTTCCGGGCCGATGCCGCAGGCGTCGCCCTGGACTATGCCGATACGGGGTAGCGGTGGCATTGTGTTCATTGTTTCACTGAAACAAGTTGCCCGATTAGGATCGGCGACGGGAAAACCAGTTCGCGATAGGGCTGCTGAACAGTCCCAGAAACGCGAGCAAGAGGAACAATGCCGCTAGCGGCTGGGTCAGAATCCGCCACCAATCACCCTCGAACATCTTCAGTGAATTCTGAAAGTTGGTTTCTACCATTTCGCCGAGGATCAGCCCGACGGCGATGGGGGCAACGGCGAAGCCATTGCGCCGCGCCAAGAAACCGATGACGCCGAATATCAGTGCAATCCAAACATCGAGGAGTGACGAGCTGAGCGCATAAGCGCCGATTGTCGCGAGCGCAAAGACAATCGGCCAGAGTAGTTGAAGGGGAACCAGGGAAATGCGGGCAAACAGCTTCGAAGCATAGAGCCCCATGGCCAGAAACAGCAGATTGGCCAGTAGCATTGCCCCGAAGATCTGATAGACCGTATCGACTTGTTCGGTAAACAGGTAGGGGCCGGGCCGCAGGCCATGCACCATTAGACCGACCAGGATGACTGCCGTTGTTCCACTACCGGGGATGCCGAGCACCATCGTCGGCACCATGGCCCCTCCTGTCGCGGCGTTGTTTGCCGCCTCGGCGCCAGCGATTCCTTCGATCGCTCCCTTGCCAAACTC
>DBZV01000208.1:0-2494 GCA_002311865.1 Dehalococcoidia bacterium UBA1151 | reverse complement strand
CTTTGACCACCTGCGCGCCTCGGCATAGCCGATCATGGAGGCCACCGTCGCCCCCTCAGCCGGAAGAATACCGATGAACGTGCCGATGCCGCAGGAGCGGAGTACAGTCTTCCAGATTCGTTTGTAGTCATCTCGCGAGGGTAATTTGACTGCCTTCATGGTGATCTTGTCTACGACCTGATTAGCCCGTTTCGATTGAATCAGTAATTCGGACATCGCAAAAAGTCCGATGAATACCGGCACGAAGGCCAACCCCTCATATAGTTCGTAATTGCCGAACATGAACCGCTCGATTCCGGTGGTGGGTTCAGCGCCGATGGTTGCCAGCCACACTCCAAAGACTCCAGCGATCAGATTTCTCACTGTTCCGCCGGCACTAATCGAGGCGAGCATCGAGAGCCCGAACAGGGCAAGCGCAAAATATTCGGGGGGACGAAACTCATACGCGACTCGGGCCAGCATGGGTGCGGCGATACACAGGATGATGACCGAGAACACGCCGCCGATGGTACTAGATACCACAGCGATGCCCAGCGCCCGACCCGCTTCGCCTCGTTGCGCGAGCGGATAACCATCGAAGGTTGTCGCGGCGGCAGCGGATGTCCCGGGCGTGTTGATCAATATGGCGGTGATGGAACCGGCGAAGGTGGCAGACACGTAAATCGTCGCCAGTACGGCGATCGCGTGTACCGGTTGCATGGTTAGCGTAAACGGTAAGAGTAGGGCGGCGCCGGTCGTCGCGCCGAGACCGGGGAGCACGCCGATGACTACACCCAGAACGGTGGTAATGAAAATCAAAACGACGAGATAGGGGTCGAAAAGCACCGATCCCATCGCTTGTAGCGCGTCGATCACGAAACCACCAGTTACCCGTAATACCAGTTAGTCAATAGGCCGCGCGGAAAGCGAACCCTAAGAGCCTTATCAAAGAGAAAAAAGATGACGGTCGGTGTGGCCAGTGCCAATGCACCGGCGACATGAATCCGCCGTTCACCCCACAAGAGGCACATGGCGAACATGATCACCGCGATCGCTATCATCATGTCGATATAAACCGTGATGGGGTAGAAAATGACCCAGAGTGCGATTGAGCCCCAGGTCTGGAGGCCTCCCCAATGGATCTTCTTGGGTGATTTGGTCCAGTACTGAAAAGCGAGACAAGCAGCCAGTACCAAGTTAATCACCATTAGGAGGATCGGAAAGACGCGCGGTTGCAGGCTGTCACCCACAATCATCGCGGGTGACAGTTCGAGTTGAAGAGCGGCATAAATCACGGCGACGGAAAAGGCCGCAATGATTCCTGGAATGACTAGAAAATGCATGACAAGTGTGCAACGGTGCTTCCCGAAGGAAGCACCGTGTGCTTAACGTTTCAACGAGGTCTACTTAAGTCCCATTTCCTCGAGTGCCGGGCCAAATTCGCCGACCATAGACTTGATCTGCTCGCCCCATGGGCCAGAGGGCTGTGGCGAAGTTGTGTCGAGGCCAGAGTTCTTGAGATAAGCCTGATACATTGAGTGCTTCATCGCCTTGCCCATGCCCTTTTCCAACTGGGCGAGTCGCGCCGAGTCGACGCCAGCATGGGTGACGAAGCCGCGAGTGGTCGAGAGCACCAGGTCGATACCCATCGACTTTGCAGTCTTTGCTTTGGGAATCGGCGCCATGCCAGCATGGGCGAGAATCACGAGCGGACAGATGTCACCGGCCTCGACTGGGGCCGCAGCTTCAGACAGGTTCAGCGTTCCAACGTCGACGGTACCCGCAACCAATTGCGTCGCCAGTTCCCCGCCACCTTTGAAGGGAATGTAAGTCGGCATCGACACGCCAAGGCGTTTCGCCCATAAGTACACTGTAATGTGATCGATGGTTCCGGTCTGGGTACCGCCGAACTTCAGTTTGTCGCCCTTCTTCATGCCCGCGACAAAGTCTTCGGGTGTTTTGTAGGGGCTGGACTTGCAGTTGACCATCAGGATTTGCGGATCATTGGTGCCGCGCGCAATCGGAGCCATGTCCTCGACTTTGAGCTTGGTTTTTCCCTTAGCCATGGTGATCGCGTGACCCACCGTGAAGGTCATTATCGTGTTGCCATCGGCTGGTCGAGACATGAAATAGTTCATTGCCGCAGCACCACCACCGCCACGTTTGTTTACCACGACCATGTCTTGTTTAAGTGTTCGGCGACTGCGTAGCATCATCATTCGCGAGTTAACGTCAGTACCCCCACCGGCTCCTGCGTGGGTGATCACTTCGATGGCGGGCTTACTGTCCGCTTTGCTGGCAACACTGGTCAGTGCCAGCAAACCAAGACCGGCGGTAAGGGCAGTTATAATCGCGAAACGTTTTCGCGCCTGAATGGTATGCATGATAGTTCCTCTCATAATGCTCATTGGTAATTAAAGTAATTCAGAACATAGACGACAGTGTTAGCGTACCATAGTAATGTAGGGGTTATTCGATAGGTTTAGGTTTAGGCTGAGGTTGACCCAAAGAGACG
>DBZV01000198.1:5549-15787 GCA_002311865.1 Dehalococcoidia bacterium UBA1151 | reverse complement strand
CCAGGCCAGCGCCACTTGCGCCGGCGTCGATCCGTGGTCGCGTGCAATTTCCCGTACCGAGCCCAACACCTCGCCTCGGGATCCTTCGAGTGACGAGCCAAATTCAGATTCCCGTTTCGTCGCCCACAACGATCCTTCCGGTGGTGCATCGTCCGGGCTGTATATCCCTGAAAGCAATCCAACTGCCAGTGGGCTGTACGCCATGACCCCAATACCGGAATCGCGCGCCATTGGAAATATCTCGGTCTCAAGATCGCGATTCATCAAGCTGTATGGATTCTGCGCTGTGATGGGCTGTTGCAGGCCATCTCGCTCCGCGATTCCTTGCGCCTTCGTGATCTGCCAGGCGGCGAAGTTGCACACCCCGTAGTACCTGATCTTGCCGCTATCGATCAAATTACTGAGTGTCCTCAGCGTCTCTTCGAGTGGTGTCTCATCGTCGTATCGGTGGACCAGGTAGACGTCAATACGGTCCACCTGGAGGCGAGTCAGCGATCGCTCGACTTCTCGCATAATGTGGTATCTGGAAAGTCCCACATCATTAGGCCCCGGGCCGATTTCGCTGGCGACTTTCGATGTGATGACCACATTATCCCGTCTGCCTTTGAGCGCTTTGCCAAGCACTACTTCGGAGCGTCCTATATTTGCCCGGTCGTCCATCGGCCCGTAGACGTTAGCGCAGTCGATCAAATTGATGCCAGAATCGAGTGCCGATTCGACTACACGCTGAGCCTCACCTTCATCTGGCTGACCGCGGAATCCCAGACCAAGTGCCAGTCGGCTAACCTTCAATCCTGACGCGCCAAAGTTGACGTACTGCACAGATATCGCTCCGAAATTGACTAAACAAACAACGCGCCCAGTGTAGGCGCGTTAGCAACTATTATTGAGGGGTAAGTGGCCTAGAAGCCAGGTGCTTGCGATTCAGATCCGTCGGCGTGCGGCGCCCATGGAACCAGTCGTTCAGGTCCAATGATTCGGCCACCAACAACGTGATATCCGGTCTCACCATCTGGCCCCAGGATTTTATCGCCGTCCAGATAGTAGCCCGTATCTCCACGCCGACCGCGTATCTTGCCGCCTCGCACGTGAAAATGCGGGAAGTCACTATCGCCAATGATATTGCGACCGGCAATGCGCAATCCGGTATCCACGATGAGTATCCCTCTGCCCCTTGAGGTCATATGTAAACGAGGTTATGACCATCGGAGCGAACACACCTAGATACTTACGGGCAGGATTTTCCCATTATCGCCACGTGAACAGACCTTCAGGCTGCATCGTCGGGCGATGTATGGACTATCCTGTGCCGCGCATCGACAAACTTGTGGCGGGAGAATCATGGCGCGCACCTATAAAGCAGGAATTATTGGAGCCGGATCAATTGGTCACGCTCACATGGATGGCTATAACCTCACGGACAACGTAGAGGTAGTTGCAGTAGCTGATCCGGTGGCCAAGGCCAGAAACCAGTATCAACGTGCATTTGGCATCCCGAACGGCTACGAAACTGCTGAAGAGATGTTTGCGGCGGAAGATCTGGACATCGTCTCGGTATGCGCGTGGCATCTGCTTCATCCGGTTCTGACCATCGCGGCAGCCAGAGCGGGTATCCCCGCAGTTATCTGTGAGAAGCCGATGGCCATTGGGGTAGGTGCCGCAAAAAGCATGATTGAGGCCTGCAACGCCTCGGGAACGAAACTGGTCATCAGTCATCAGCGCCGCTTCACCCCAGGCTGGGAGAAGGCACGTGATCTCGTCGCGGAGGGTGCCGTTGGCACGCCGCTTTTTATTAATTGCAAAGTGATGGATGGACTCACCAACTGGGGAACGCACGCCATTGATGGTGCAAGGTTTGTTCTGGGTGACCCGGGCGCAATCTGGGTCATGGGCGCGGTGGAACGCGTAACCGACAAGCACGAACGCGCCGTGGCGATTGAAGATGCCTGCATGGGTCTCATCCAGTTTGAGGATGGCATCCAACTGTTCATTCAATCCGACCTGATGCTGGATGGCGCAGACGCCGGTGCTTTCCTGATCCGCGGGACTGAGGGGGTGCTGGATATCACGGAGACAACTGTCAAGCTTATGAATGGCAAGTCTGGTGGATGGGAAGACATCGATCTGGACCTGCAGGAGGGCGAACAGGCGATTGGCGGAGCTACGAACGCCGCCCAGGTACGTGAGCTCATCGAGTGGATGGAAGGCGGCCCCGGTCACCGCGGGAATGGCGAGAATGCGGCGATCACCGTAGAGGTGATGATGGCCATTTACGAGTCCGCCCGCCAAAACCAGGTCGTTAGACTCCCCATGGAGGAACAGGAATATCCACTTGATCTGATGGTTGCCGAGGGCAAATTGCCGGTGCAGGAAGAGGGAAGCTACGACATTCGCGGATTCCTGAACTGGGACGGCGTTGACGAGGAGGATTACGCAACGCTCAGAGCTGAGGGATTTGGTCACCATCAGGCGATGATGAAACTCCACGATGTGACGGAGTTGCCTGGCCGCCGTGTGATTTACCCGTCAAGCGGGGTGGACGAAGCGCGTAGTTGATCTGCTGCTTCAGATCTGGCGCGGCGGCACCGGAACCTCAGCGAGATTACCCCTCAACTTTGACCGGTGCGTAGAACGCGAGGTGGTCCTTGATATGACTCGCTTTTGAACTTGGATCCGGGTAGTATCAGGCAGCGTTTTTGAAATGTTCGCCATCAACTTCAGCGTTCAAGTAGCTCGCCATTCCCTTCCACGGGCGTCTTGTCTGGTGGTCGCTCTCGCTGAAAAATTCTCGGTTTACACAATCAGGCGGGAAATAGACGTTCCCCTCAACAATCTCGTAATCCTCGCTCTTTGCAAGTACGACGCCATTCCAAACCGCTTTTGCCATACTGTGACTCCTAAATATCGTCGGCTTTCTGAATCGTTTGATTCGCCGATGTGTCTAAAGATGCGCTATCACCCTTTGCATTGATCGTTGGAACCTCATCGCATCGCTAACGTGTGGGGTTGAACGGTCATCTACCGAGCCCCATAGAGCAATGTGTATCTTTGGCAGCGCGCAAGGCGTGTACCATCTCGCCAGCCCATAACTGGGTCGGACTGTAATAGAGCGGGTTCGAATTGCGCGACCGAACCAGGAGATAGCGTTGGAGCCAAGTCGGTTCATCGGTTTTCTGCTGCGTCGCGGAAAAACCGAGGCATTACTCCTCGCGGCCGCGTCCATCTCAATACTGCTTGCGGCATCGGTTCTGACCGGCGCACCCATCTATCTTCGGAGCCTCGAACTCCTTGGCATTGGGCAAGTCGTCGATGATCTGCGCACCGGTGGTCAACACGTCCAGGTCAACACTAGTTCGCTTTCTCTGAACGGAGATCTGCTAACGCGATCCCGTGAAACTCTGGATTCGCTGGCGGTTAAGAACTTTGGCGATCTCTACGTCAAGCAAGAGGAGTTAGTCCGCTCCGCACGCCACCTGTGGGGCCCAGTTGAGAGTGGTCCCAGAGAAACCACCGGCGCATCCAAGGCCATTTTCCAATCACACTCCAACATCAATGATCACGTCAGCTACGTGCAGGGAGTCGCGCCGCGGCCGGTAGTTTCCAGCGCGCCCGACGCGATTCTTGAAGCCGCTGTTTACGATACTCGTGCAAGGCTACTGGGGGTTGAAGTTGATGATGTGATCGCCGTCACTCCAAGAGACATTGCAGGCAAAATCCTGAACGTAAAGATCACCGGAATATTTCTTGAGCGTGCTCCCACTGATCCATTTTGGCTTGGTCTCTCCGCACCAATTCTCTCCCCACCAGCGCTCACTCTGGGTGATGATCTACCACTTCTTCTTTTTGTTCCCTATGGGACGATCACTGGGCCCGTAAGTGACAATCTGCTGGGAATGCCAGCCAACGTGACGTGGCACCTGTTCACGGATGGCGACTTGATCCGTGAACAGAGCGCAACAACTGTGATCGACATGGTCGCGGAGTTTGAGGGCGATGTAGCGGTTGAACTCCCCCGCCCTCTCGTGATCACTGCCCTGGCCGTTTCTCTCAAGGAATATCGATTTCGTTCGGTGTTCACCAGGGTTCCGATGCTGCTGATGGCCTCTCTGGCGCTCGTGGCCGCGCTCTACGGTCTCTTCATGGTTACCAGCATCGTTACTGACCGCAGGCGGCCAGAATTGGTGGTACTACGCTCTCGTGGGGTCAGCACGCTCCAGATCAGTCGAATGCATCTGGTTGAGGCGATACCCACAATTGGTATCCCCGTAATCATTGCGCCGTTTCTGGCGTCCTACGTTATTACCTCACTCGGGAAGTTCGGATCGTATGAGGATCTAACCGGAGGCGAACCGCTGCCCGTTGAGTTGGAGTACTGGCACTTTGGCGTTTCAATCATCACGGGCATGGTTGCGCTTCTCATCATTGCGATACCCGCCATCATGCGGCTGAGAAGCACGCTTGCCGATGAAAATCGCACGGCTGCCAGGCCAGATACAAGACCACTCTTTCAGCGCTTCTTTTTCGACGTGGCAGTAATCGCTCTTGGATTTGTGGTGTGGTTTGAGTTGAGAGAACGCGGAGCTCTGGTCTCATCCACTCTTGATGATGAACAGTCGACAGACATTACGCTCCTGTTTGCTCCTGCTCTATTCCTGATTGCCGGTGTCCTGGTCGTGTTGCGATTTTTTCCGTATATAGCTTCCGCTGCGGCCTGGATAACAACGCGTTTCTCGCCCGCCTGGTTCGCGCTAGCATTCTGGCGAATTGCCAGAACACCGTTTCATTCAGCGTGGGTTCTGTTGCTGCTGGCATTTGTGAGTGGCACAGCGATCATCACCGGCTCACTTGCCTCCACGCTTGAACAGAACCAGGAAGATCGCATCCTCTATCGCACAGGTTCAGATCTGCGGGTAATCGCGCCCGAAAACGGGATTCCAAATGCTCGAGAACTGACCTCTCAGCTATTGAAAATTGATGGCGTTGAGGCGGCCACTTTAGTGATCCGTGAAAATGCACGAGTCGGCTCAACGGGCGGTGGGGTGAACTTCGAACTCTTTGCGATCGACCCCTCCGCATACGCGGATATCAGCTGGTTCCGAGAGGACTTCGCAAGTCAGACACTTGAGCAGCTAATGGAGGCGATAGACGTTGAGTTTGGCGACCCGGTCGTTGTCCCAGCCGGCACTCAGCGATTGGGGATGTGGATCAAACCTGAAATTGATATCCCAGAAGGCTTTATCTGGCTCATGGTCAGAGGAGGGAACGGCTTGACCAGCAGGGTATCTCTCGGGCTGGTCGATGGAACCCACTGGCAGTTCCTCTCCAATGATATTGCCGGCCTTGATCTTCCCGGCGAGATCGTTGGCATTCAGCTGGCCGAGAATCTGGGCGGAGACAGGGCGATCCCTAATACGCTGCTGTTCGATGATATCGAAGCGGAGATATCAAGTCCTGTAGCTGGAATCTCGATTGGGATTTTGGAAGACTTTGAATCGGACAGACTCTGGTCCGGGTTGCCTACATCACAGGGATTTGATGCAACAGTCTCAATGGTGCCTGAATTTCTTGCCTCCGGTGAGGATATTGTTGGCAGCGCTCGCGGCAGTCAAGTTGCCAGGCTTCAGCTGGGAAGTGGCAGCGACGCTGGAGTGCGAGGCATGGTGCCATATTCAGGTCCACTGCCAACCATCGTTAGCAATAGTTTCCTGAGTGAGACTGGTCTAAAGATAGGTGATCAATATGTTGGAGGTTTCTCCTCTATTCAGGTCCCATTTTTTATCGCTGGTACTGCCAGCTTCATCTCCACGCTGAACCCGCTCGAGCAGGGATTTGTGGTCACTGATATCCAGGGGGTACGCAACTACGCGGATCAGAAGGGCGCCTACTCACTGAAAGAGACCGAAGCCATCATTCAGTTGAATCTGAACAGAATCTCAAACGCCATTCCCCAGTTGCGAAGACTATTCAGAAATGCACAATTTATCCAACGTGCTGAGCTGAGGTCTTCCGCAGTCGTGGACCCATTGGTAGCGGCAGGATGGAAAGGGGTGGCTCTGCTGGCTGCGGTCATCACCGTACTGGCGGCGTTCATTGGCTACGCGGGAGCGCAAGCAGCGCACGCACGCCGTACCGGCTCGGAATCCGGGTTCATTCTTGCTCTGGGCCTGTCGCGCGGGCACTTCTTGCGGATGCTAATCGTGGAGCATCTGACAATCGCCATTGGCGGAGTCGTGCTGGGCATTTTTGGTGGCACTGTACTGAGCAGCGTGGTAGTCCATGCTGTCTCTCACACGGAAGAGGGTGGTCTGCCGCTTCCGCCAATCCAACTGATCACCTCATGGACCGCATTTGCTGTTGTTGTTGGGGGTGTGGCAGCAACATTCGTATTCTCGATTGTCATGAGGGCCAGAAGTCAGACCGGTCCGGCACACGGCGCGATCGCACGAATCGGAATAAGAGAGACGAACTGAGTTGATACGGAACTCACTCCAACTCGTCGTCCGCCGGACTCTGGCCCACAAGCGGCTTCTATTCGCCGTGGTATCTGGCGTATTTCTGGCGGTGACGATTCTGTCCGGTTCCGTGGTCTACACGAACTCACTCAAGGACCTTGCGGTGCAAGATGCGCTGCGTCCGCTCGACAGTTCAGAAGTCGATCTTCTCATCACTGCCGATTTTGGACCGCTCAATGAAGAATCGATCAATGTGCTGCAGCAAACGGTGGCTAGCCAGATTGATCCTGCCGTGGAAGGTTACGGTGACCTTCTGGGGTTTGCCGGACGCAGCGAAACATTTCTCGTTGCCGCGGATGTTGGTCTGGGTGAAGGAACCGCGCCACCTGCGCCGGATAGCAACAGCCGCGCATGGCTGGCAACTTCCGCGGCGTTCGAGCAGCACATCTCTCTCGTTTCTGGAGCGATGCCGCCTGTCCACCAGCAGGGCGACGCCCAAATAACGGGATCCGGGGAGGTCATGATCCCTGCGATCGTCTCAGAGCAAGGGGCGGCTCACCTGAGAGTGAAAGTTGGGGATACGTTCCTCATCTACCCGAGCTGGCTATCAGCACGCGAATCCATAACCGTGCGCATCAATGGGATCTACCGGCGAGACGAGCCTGATTCAGATTTCTGGCGACTCTACGATGAGGGACTGCAGGAACAGTCCAGAATAATTCGTTCTGTCGGGCTCTTGATCAATGCTGACGCATTCGTAGACCTGACCAGTACGACGCTTACCCGCATGCGGGGACGCTTCGCATGGCTGTATGGGATGGAATTTGAAGCCCTCACGCCGTCAGAAGGGCGGGCGCTAGTGAATCGACTGAACGCTGCTGAGCGCTCGCTCTCCGCAAAGCTCGACAACTACTTCCAAACGACCGAGTTGTCGAATCTCATCGGGGAGGTAACGCGCAGTGTCGGAATCAACACCGTTCCCATGACCGTCGTGATGATCCTTGTTGTCATCGTTGTGCTCTACTACGTTTTGGTGCTGGGCCTACTGCTAGTGGAGGCTCAGGCAACGGAAATTGGGCTTCTGACAAGTCGTGGCGCCACCTCTCTCCAGGTCCTGGTCGTCTACGTCATAGAGACAGCCGCGCTCAGTATCGTGGCGGCCATCGCCGCGCCTTTCATCGCCCTGGGGGCAGTCTCCGCAATTGGAGTGCTCCCGTGGTTTAGCGACCTCAATGGCGGGAATCCACTTCCCGTGCGTTTGACGGCTTCCACATTTCAGATGGCTGCAATTGGCGGAATACTTATTCTCCTGGCGCTTTTCATCCCGGCGCTGAAGGCTGCCCGCTCTGGCCTGGTCAATTATCTAAGGTCACTGGCACGGCCGCCAGCGCTGAACCTCATCCAGCGGTACTATCTCGATCTCGTTTTTCTGGCCGTTGTTGTCTATCTCTTCTCGCAGCTGTCGAGCAAAGGGTCGTTTGTTGCGAATGACCTCTTTGGTGAGGAAAAGGTCGATGATCTGATTCTTGCCGTTCCCGCACTGGTCATGCTGGCGGTTGCCGTTGTGGTCGTCCGGCTATTTCCGCTTGCTATGGGATTGTTGGCGCGACTGTTCTCCGCCCCCAAATTAAGTGCGGTTACACCGGCGGCGCTTGTCCTTGGGCTGTGGGAGATGGCCCGCAACCCCGCCCATCATGCACGATTCTCCCTGCTGCTGATGCTGACGGCCGGACTTGGTATATTCGCCTCAAGTTTCAACTCCACTCTAGAGCGGAATTTTCAGGAGCGAATCCTGTACGAAACCGGCGCTGACGTGCGACTGACCAACCTTCGTCCATTGTATGAAGGGCCATCCACCTCAATTAAGGCCACCGCTGATGCCGTTAGTGAGGTCAATGGATCGGCAATGGCCTTCCGCAGTCTCGCGTCCGCTCTGGACGTTCAGCGGGCGAATTCATTCGAGTTCCTGGCCGTGGAAACTGACGCAATTTCTGAAGTTGCATGGCTACGAGATGATTTTGATATCAAACCTGGCGGCGATCTTCTGCCGCAGATATCTGGCGGCGGATTTCCGGGACTGCTCATACCGCCTGATACAGAGTCACTGGTGCTTCGGCTCAGGCCCTCGCGGATTCCCAGTGGGATCACACTGGTCGCAATGAGAGCCCGTGATGCCAACGGTAGATTTTTCACCATCGATGCGGGCATTTTTGCGGGCAGTCAACTTGGTGGTGGCGGCAGTCAGGTAGTTCGGTCATTTGAAGGTCGCGTTTGCACAACCATGGCTGGCGAGTGGTGCGATATGACCAGCCCGATCGTAGGGACGTCGGGTGAGTTCGAAGGGGTGTTTGAGCCAGCACACCCGGTGGAAATACTCTCCCTTGGAATCGCGCGATCTTCCAGGTTCCGATTTGGAGGCTCACTCGATCCAGCCGCGATCGATTTCGACAGCATAACTGTGATCAGCTCGACAGGTGACAGGACTGTGCTGGAAGGCTTCGACGATGTGTCAAATTGGCACGTGATCCGTACATCTCCTTCATCCAGTGGAGATGTCCTCTCCACTCTGCTGGAGGACGGCCAACCAGAATCAGGCGTGGCAAGATTCACTTACACAAGGATTACCTCACAGGAGTTCAGAGGCATAGCATTCGGTCAAGATCCGGGACCTGCACCTGTGCTGGTCAACGACAACTTTCTTGAGACTTACAAGATGGATGTGGGCGATCGAACCACTATTTCCTTTGGAAGAGTTCCAATTGACGTGCGAATTACGGACTCGATAGACCTCTTCCCAACGCTTGACCCCGAGATTCGTCCGTTCCTGATCGCTGATCTGGACTACGCTCTTTGGCGCACGAACGTGTCACAAATCGCAACCGAAATATACCCCAACGAGATCTGGATATCGTCTGCCGCCACCTCAGATGAGATAGCAGAATCGCTCCCGCTCCAGTTCTACCTGCCAAATGATCGTGCGGAGAGGTTAGATGACGTTGCTATCGACCCGCTGCTTTCTGCAGGGTGGCGTGCGCTGCTGGGGGTTTCTTTCTTTACCGTCCTGGCGGTGAGTGCTATCGGTTTCCTGGTCCACTCACAGGTCACGTTCAGTTCCAGATCGCGTGATTTCGCTCTGCTCCGCACGATAGGTCTATCAATGAAGCAATTGCTTGGCATCGTCGTTCTCGAACACGTCGTTATAATCGGGGTTTCGGTGGCCGTGGGAGCGTTGGCCGGGGCTAGACTTGGCTCCACAATCATGCCCTACCTGGCGAATTCTGGAGAAGGCGTGGAAGTTACCCCGCCAATGATCCTGATAATCGACTGGGGTAACTTCGCCGTTGCCTTCGGCATCCTGGGAATCGTCCTTGTAGGCGTAATCACTGCCATCTCGCTGGCTGTGTATCGAATGTCGATTCATTCGGCCATGCGGATGGGAGACTGAGCGTTACTCTTTGCCGACCGATTCCACCGGATTTACGGTCACCCTGCTCATCATCACATCACCTGTATTAGTGAACTGGTGACGGACGCCGCCCGGAACCAGGACCGCGTCTCCCGCCTTGATCGGATACTCAACGCCGCCAAATGTCAGAATGCCCGAACCTTCGGTGATAAACGCCTGGTGCTCCCAGGGGTGAGTGTGATCAGGACTAGACTTTCCCGGCTCATGGCGAACGTAGAGCATCACGTAGCTGGAGATGCCATCACCCGGGCCAAGCAACGGGTTTGAAGCACCTTCGAAATTACGGATTGTTGGTTCTGTCATCTGGTCCTCGCGTTGAA